>CADCWO010000211.1 GCA_902806435.1 uncultured Synechococcales cyanobacterium
TTTTGAAGTTGATGTGATAGCGTTTGGCTAATTCAGCAACTGACGCCTCAGTGTTTTGTATTTCTGCTCGGATAGTGTGCGTTGTCTTGGCGCATTGGCGGAGAACCTGTCCCATAGCTCACCTCGTTCGAGTTCTTCATATCTTACTCCATGACTTACTGGGACTATACACCTAGATGATTGGCACATTGATTATGAAGGTGCGCCCACAGATGGCAGTGCTTGGTTTGATACGGATATCACGAATCCTTCTCGGAAACCTTATCGATCAGTGCAGCGGAACGGTTCATGGTTCGTCTATCCGGTTGACTGCCTTTCTGCGTACCGCCCTCTATACCCAGATGAAGATGAACAGGAGTGGTGGGATAAGGCAGTGTTGCGAGGCGGTTCATGGTTCGCCCCTGCTGCCGACTGCCGCTCTGGTCACCGCCTCCTGGATGATACGGCAAACCGCATTGTCGACGGCAAAGACATCGGGTTTAGGGTTGTCTGTTCCTTCGACCCCAAAACAAGGTGAGTTTTGGAGAAGTACCGGACAAAAAATGGGGGTATGTAAAAACTCAGGTTCTGTCGCAAGAATTTTTGGTAGTAAGACAGGGAATCTCTAGGAGCATTCGCAGGTTAGTTCCAGTTCAAGATTGTCTTTCAGGGCATGACGAGCAAGCGCTGTGAGCGGATGTCCCTCAATAGGTGCAGGAACACCCTTGCTGTAGCGCTGCCACAATTGTTCAGGTACTGGTGTCGTAGGAAGCAACAGCTAGTTCAGGCGCTTCTAAAGAACTAGTAAGACTATGCTGTGAACCTATGTAGCTGTGTGTTGAGCTAGTAGGCGGAGATAGTGACAGAAGGCTTGGATATCCTTCGAGAGTAGTAGGTAGGTGTCTGACAAGTCGTTTGCTAATTCCCCAATTCGCTCAGGTTTAAGCTCGAACGCATAAAGGTGGGAAGCGACGTGGCGAAAGCCTCGGTAGTCAAGCTCTAGGGCTTGGTAAGTTTCGGCAGAGAGAACAGCAGGACGTACCTCCCCGTTCTCTAACATCATTTGTTGTAGGAGTTGCTTATGCCAGTTAGGGCCACTGGGTAAGTAGGCATCAATTTCTCTTGCAATTTCGACGAAGAGGCGTTCTGCACCCATGTAGAACTTTTGTAGGTTTAGAGCAGCTGCATCATAGTAATCCTGATCTCCTGTAGCCTGGGCTTTTTGTACTTGGGAAACAGCGCGATGGACTGTGTTTTCAGTGTTTGCTAGTTCTTGGTTAAGACGGGCAATTAATAGGTTGTACTTACTCAAAGCTCTACTCCCTGTTCAATTGCCTTCTGGATATAGCAGTAAGCACTATCTAGTTCTACTAGATCCACCTCAAAGTCAGGATCAATGTCCTGTAAGTACGCTACCGCCCTGAAGTACAGTTTTGGGTCCATCTCCCATACTGCCAGGTCAATGTCAGAGTGCAGGTGTATCCGAGAGGCATCCAGTAGAGAGCCAAATACCACGACACGCTTAGCACCAAAAGTCTGCTTTAGGAGCTTAGCTCCCTCATGAGCGACCTGCCAGCCCCGTTGGTAGCGCTGTTGTATTTGCTCAATGTATTCCTGCTGCTGTTGCTGGGCAGTCTGAATATAAGCCCGCATTCTCTCATCCAAGATCATAGTCAATGTCTCCATAAGTGGTGGGCATGCTTTCTTCCCAGGCGCTATCTTCGGATTGGAATTGACAGTATTGGAGATAGAGGGTTTGCTCTACAAGCTCCTGTGCCGCTTCAAGCGGTATTACCAGAAGCCCCTGCCTGGCCTCGACCTTCTCCGGCAGAAGTGGCTCAAATTCTTCCCAGGAAAATTGAGTCTTTGGCAGTTGAGATGATTGCTCTTGCGACATGGGCTTTCTCCGGTCTCATGCTTAGGGTAGCACTTCACTCATCGCTCCAGATGCCGCCTTCGTCCCTGCTGCTTGGACTCCTGGGGTGGCATCTGAGACAGTGCCGCCTCCCGCTTCACCTTCGCCAAGGGCAGTTCTATCAAGTCTCTGCGGCCTTTGTCGCCAAATTGTTGCAAGTGGGGGCTTGCTTGCAGAATCTGGCGGATTTCTGCCTCTAGCACTCCATCTCTCCAGGCCAATCGTGCAACTTCAATTGCTCTTGTGAAACTACCAGCCGATTGTACCCTCTGGCTATATTGCTGCCAAAGCTGCTGAGGAGAGTGCTTGGCTGGCTGTGGAGCAGGGGGTTGCTGTTGTTCCTCAACCTCCTGCAGTGCTGACAGTTGCTCAGTGAAAGTAGCAACCTCATCCTTGAGCGCTTCCCAATCTTCATGGGTAGCCGAAGGATTCAACTTTTCCGGCTTAGGCGTTAGCTGCTGTAGTGTCTGACTCGGAACTGGGTCCGCTTGCTGTTGCTCAACGTCTTGGCTGATGGCCTCAGCAAGCTCATGTGCCCTAGTTTTGCCAAACGGCTCTCCTATGGCTTTCTGAGTTTGATTAGTTAGCTGGGCAATTTGCTGGATATAGGCCAACGTTTTTGCATCTGCCTCTTGTTTGGGCATTCCAGTTCGCAAGGAGCGGGCCTGATCACTTTGGGCGATCACCCTGGCTCCATCCCGAAGGTCTCCCTTTGCTGCAACAAGCTTGTACACCTGGGCATCTACTACTGAGAGCGCAGTATGGTGAACAGTTTCGACCAAATGTTATTTCTACGGAGTCAGCTTCCAGAGGAACTTTTGGGATATGGTTAAGTGTTAACTAAACCCCGCTCCCAGTAGTAAGAGCTCCCTAGCCAAACCGGGGTGCTGGTTCCTCGCAGCCCTTGATAGCCGGGTGTACTCCCCCCTGTAATGCTTCTGGGCTTCCCAAGCCAGTGGCATGGAATTGGCCTGAGCTTGGGTATAAGCAACAGGCCCCTGATTCACAATTAGAGGTTGTGTCGCAAAAACTGGTCAATGGTAGGGTAGACAAGCCCAACTCTGCCGACTAGCTCTCCAATGTCTACTGCTTCTGTGTTTAAGTGGCGGCACTTTCTGCCTGAGATTATCCTGTTGAATGTGCGGTGGTATTGTCGCTATTCCCTCAGCTACCGGGACTTAGAGGGGATGATGCAGGAACGGGGTGTAGCGGTAGACCACTCGACGATCAACCGTTGGGTGTTGAAGGTTGCGCCAGAACTGGACAAACGCCTTCGACGGCATCTGAAGCCCACGAACGACTCGTGGAGGGTGGACGAGACTTACATCAAGGTCAAGGGCGTGTGGAAATATCTGTATCGCGCCGTCGATTCAGAGGGGAATACCCTCGATTTCCTGCTGAGTGCCAAGCGAGATGGCAAGGCAGCGGCACGCTTCTTTCGCAGAATGCTCAAGGCGCAGCACACGCAGACTCCGCGAGTCATCAACGTGGACAAGAATGCGGCTTATCCGGTAGCGATGGAGACGCTAAAAGGAGATGAGACGTTGGCTGAAACGACAGAACTACGGCAAGTGAAATACTTGAACAATGTCGTTGAGCAAGACCACAGAAACATCAAGCGAATGACTAGGCCGATGATGGGATTCAAGTCATTTAATAGTGCCAGAAGAACCCTATGCGGGATTGAGGCGATAAGCATGATCAAGAAAGGACAAGTAGTCGAGAAAGGGGACAGTGTGTCTCAAGCCAAATTTATTGAAGAAATCTTTGGAATTGCTGCTTGAGGGAATGCAAACGATACAGTTTGTTCGTCACTAAACAATTCTTGCGACAGAACCTTGCGGACCCGCATGATGGGTGGCGTGGGAGGGGAAGCTTAAATGCCTTCCTCAACCCGATTTAGGAGCTACTCTACATCTTTGCCTCAAATTCGGGGAGCCAAGGCAAATCTGTAATGCCCGGTTCGTGGCCAAGCTGCTTAATTAAGGTGGTTACTTGACCACGATGATGGGTTTGATGATTAAACATATGCGTGACCAAGATCCACGTTGGAAGAATACGAGTTTTACCATCCACATTGCTCGTATACTCAAACTGTGACTCCAGCCACTCAGGAGATAAAACCTGGGACCAATCCAGAATTTCCTGGTCTGTAACTATTCGCTCTACATGCAGTTCTCCAAAATCTTCATATAGCTCTTGTCCAATAACTTTTACCTGAAATGGCTTTTTGATAAATCTTCCCATCCATGCTTTATCACCATAAAGAAGATGGTTCAAGGTGGCATGAATAGATTTGAAATATGCACCTAGATCTTTCTTGCGCTCCTCATCTGGGATATCAGCGCAAACCTGATAAAGCTTTTCATTCATCCATTGGTTATAACGAGCCATAAGTTCAAAGTGATTTTGTGGGCGCATTGTTTCCATTCCTACAGGCGTGTAGAGAAGCCATCGAGTGGCAAAAGTTATCGATATGACAAAACAGGGCTTCTAGACTAAGCATAGGGTGGACAGATAGGGGAAAACTGAGCACTTTCAACTTACCTGTTCCGCCCCTCTTTATCCCGAACTCACGTTCCCTAAACTGAGGGCAGGTTTTGGATTCATTGTGACATCACGTACAGATCACGAATATAATCCTCTGTTCTTCTACAGCACATCTGACATCTTAGTTTTAACTCGTTCGTAGAATTCTTCCATAACACCAATAAAGGACCCCCCTTTATTCCAAAAAGGGGGAAAGTTCCCCTGCTTCTTCACTAAAATGGCGGATACTGGAGCCTGACGGGGGGGATGAATTGGTTCAGGCAAACGCTTAGACCCTAGCCAAAAGTCTTTGAGAGGGATGTCAGGATCGGGTGAAACTGTTTCTGCTCGTGTATAGTAGGAGACTGATTGCTGGGGGGCTTGGCTCCCTTGAGCATCCAGTTCTGCTACCAGCGCCATCCCCAGGGGAGATTTTGCTAATTCTTCTCGTAGCGTTTGCCGATTCAGACCCCGGAGCTCAAAGAGTAGAAAGGGGTCACGGTCGAGTTCAGCCGCGACTAGATAATAAACTCCAGCAATATGTTTACAGGGATTACCCCAGTCGGGGCAGGAACAAGCCGTTTTGAAGTCTGAGCGACTCTGGGGCAGCAGGTGCAGCTTAAGCTGGCTAAAGGCAGCTTCGATGTTGTCGGGCATTTCGTTCATCAGTAGTTTCGAGACAAAGCTGGCCTTGGAGGCAATGTAAACAATCGCAGCGGACCACTGATCCTTGCTCAAGGGCTGCATCTCAATCTCAGTTGTGTAGAGGGGCTCTGTGTAAACCCCAAAGTAGGGGTTGACTGAGCCTCTGACTAAGGCGGTAATCGAGCTGCCGTTGATCTCAAAGTGGATCACTTTTTGACCATTTGCATAGGAGCGCCCCCGGCTTAAGCGTCCCGGATCGGTAATCTGTTCTAGGGCCTGGATAAAGCGTTGTCCCCACCAAGTCCGGCTGAATTGCGTCATGGCTGTTTACTCCAAAATTGCACTCTTGTTTAAGGTAATTAACTGCCGGAATGTTTCATTATCCAGCTCCGTCAACCAGGATTCATCAGTCCCGACAATGGACCCAGCCAGTTTCTTCTTGTCCTCAATCATCTGGTCAATCCGCTCCTCTAAGGTGCCAATGGCAACAAATTTATGGACAAAGACGTTCTTCTGTTGACCAATGCGAAAAGCCCGATCCGTAGCCTGGTCTTCCACGGCCGGGTTCCACCAGCGATCGAAGTGAAACACATGATTGGCCTTCGTAAGCGTAATACCCACACCCCCTGCTTTCAGAGAGAGGATAAAGACAGAAGGCTCCGTTTCTGGATTCTGAAACGCTGTAATCATCTGTTCCCGCTTCCTGCGATTCGTGCCTCCATGCAAATAGTAGGTATTAGCCCGAAGACTCAACTTGAAGTACTTCTGGAGAGCCTCCCCAATATTAGTGAACTGGGTAAAGACCAGCAGACTTTCCCCTTCAGCCATAACCTCCTCCACCATCTCACCAAGACGGCTGAGCTTGTGGGATCGCTCTGGAGTAAAGTCACTGCCATCTTGAAGAAACTGTCGTGGATGGTTGCAGATCTGTTTGAGCTTGAGTAAAGAGGCAAGGATCAAACCCTTGCGCTGCATCCCTCCTGCTGCCTGAAGCTGCTTTTCGATATCCTTGACCAGCGCCTCGTAGAGAGAAGCTTGCTCTTGGGTCAGGTTGCAGTAAAGCTTTTGTTCAACTTTTTCGGGTAAGTCTTTGATGATTGCCTGATCGGTCTTCACCCGCCGCAGAATAAACGGCTCTACCAGCCGCTTCAGTACCGTTGCCTGGGTTGGATCGTTATTTTTCTGAATCGGAACCTCAAACTTCTGGCGAAACTGATTCTCTTTGCCCAGGTAGCCGGGGTTGAGAAAGTTGAAAATTGACCACAGGTCCAGCAATCGGTTTTCCACAGGAGTGCCGGTCATCGCCAGGCGATGGGGAGCCTCTAGCTTCAGTACGGCTTTGGTCTGAGCCGCTTTCGGATTTTTAATATTCTGAGCTTCATCCAGAACAATTCGATGCCAGTCTACCCCTGTTAGCAGTTTGATATCCTTGCGGACGAGGGTGAAGGAGGTGATAACCACATCGCATTGCTGGCAGGCCCTCTGAAAACCCTTCTGTTCTGTATCGCGCTGAGCACCATGATGGATCAGGGTTTGGAGGTGGGGGGCAAATTTCTCAATTTCCTTCTGCCAGTTGCCAACGACAGAGGTGGGAGCAATCAAAAGGGTCGGGGATAAGGCGCTGCCTCCATTCTGCTGAACTTGTTCCCGCTCCTGCACCAAGCGAGCAATTACCTGCACGGTCTTCCCCAACCCCATATCGTCTGCTAGACAACCGTTAAGCTGCAGGCTTTCTAGATAATGTAACCAGGCAACGCCCCGTCGCTGATAGTCGCGCAGAGTGCCGCGCAATCCGGCCGGGTCAGGCATCGGTTCCAGAGCGCTGTTGTCCTTGAGCTTGGCCATCATCTCAGCTAAGGTCTGGTCTCGCTGAAAGTCCAGTTCCAGATCCTCTCCGGCCTCGGCACTTAACTTCATGAAGTCCAGGAGGCCAATCGCTGGGTTTTCCTGCTGCTGGGTCTGCCAGAATGTCAGCATCTGTTGCATTTTGTCTGGGTCAAGCTCAAACCACTCCCCCCGAAACTGCACCAGGGGAGTTTTAGCATTGACCAGTTGCTGCCACTCCGCATCACTGACGGACTGATCCCCGATGGCCAGTTCATATTCATAGTTCACAAGCGTCTCAAAGGAGAAATAGCTTTTCTGCTGATTGCTACTGGCAGCTCGCTTCTGGCAGCGGGCTCGCAGGCGTACCTTAGCCCGCTGCTGTCCCTGGGGTGTCCACCAGGCCGGAACAATCACCTTGTAGCCCGCTGCTTCCAGAACCCAGGCTGACTCCTTGAGAAAGTCAAAGGCTCTCTCCAGGGTCAAAAAAATTCCCCCCGGCTGATCCGTTTCCAATCCGGTCCAGAGTTGGGGATAAACACGGGCAGCGTAGCCGAGGTTCAACAACAGTTGCTGCTCGAAGTCCTCTCCCAGCGGTTTTCGTAACTGCTTTTGTTTGGCGGGGCGCGATCGCCAGTACTCCAGCAGGGGCAACCGTAGGGAGGGGTCTGCTTTGGGCGCTACTTGAAATTGCAGTTCCCAGGCCTCTTCTGCCTGTGCAGGAGCCTGAAGCTGGAAGTAGAGATGGAAAGGCGTTGCCGTCTGGCTGCGGGCAATGCGGTCTCGCCACAGCTGCCAGTGCTGGTATTGCTGCAATGCTGTCTGGGTCATCCAGGGCATCCCACTGCGCTGGGGGTTCAGGCAACCGAATAGCACAGAGTCTGAGATTTTCTTCTCAAAGGCCTGGCTAGAGGGGACATGGGTGACGATTTCAGTTAGCAGGGATTCTGAAAAATGCCGCAGCAGGGTTTCCCGGTCGTAAAGTTTTGGGGAATCATTGGGAGTATTGAATCCCGCTGTACAAACTGTGGGCATATACTGGGCATAATGTTGAAGATCTGCCTCATACTGGTCAGAAATGATTTCCCACGCAGGATAAATTTCAAAGGAGGGTTGCTGGGGTTTTTTCGACGATCTGCCCTTTCCGGTAGAGGGCGTTAAGGCTCGATACTGAAGAGCCGGAATATAGTGATCATTGAGAATAATCTGCTTAAATGCCTGGGTGTAGTGATACCAAAACAGCAGATCGGCTCCCAGTTGAATTTCCACCAGGCCATGCAGGGCTGTAAAGTGCAAATCATTAAGTAAGCGCACCACATTGTTGATGGTTTGATAGTGGAAAGACCCAGTTTTGACAGCAGTCAGGGCTGGACAACAGTCAACCTGCCAGAACCGCCAGTCAAAGGTCTCCGGCAGATCTACTTCTAAATAGCGGGCCAGTTCTAGGGAAGGTAGAGGTTGCTCTCCAGTCGTTGGCAGCAAAAAATATTTGGGAACAATAGCATCAGCTAGCCCATTTCTAGAAGTTGCTTTGACCCCTAATTGTTCGGTGAGAAAGGCTGCCAACTCTCCCCCAGCAAGCTGCCAAGGATGAAGATTGCTGGCTTTTCGTCTCTGTTTTTTTACCTCTGCTGTCTCAACCCAGAGATAGAACCCGCCACTCTGTATAAATCTGTCCGTTGTCTCAGGGATCCAGGTGCCGTGGAGAATCTGCATGGTTTAAACACTGCTGAGCCCGTTAGTTTGACTTTAACAAAGGGCATTCACAGAATAAAGACAATGCTCATCAACCGAGCTAGAGAAACCTGCTGGAAATCAAAGGGTAATGGACTAGACCCGTGGAAGTGAAGGATAATTCAAGGGTCGTTCGCTCTGGA
>CADCWO010000212.1 GCA_902806435.1 uncultured Synechococcales cyanobacterium
CTCGCTTAGTCCGCAAAACCTTATCCTTTTCTAAGTCTTTGGAGAATCACATCAGTGCTATCTGGTATTTCACTCACCACTACAATGCATCATTACTTGTTTAGCACTACCCAAAACTCGGAACGCCAAGCTTTTAACTGAAAAATTTGTCAGCAATAGTCACCCTCAAGGAAACTCATGCAATACACCACCCTAGGAAATACCGGTTTATTCCTCTTCTGTCACTCTCGGAAGGCCGGAGCTCAGAACGATTGCTACATAAGGGTTGTAAGCTTTGATCTCTTCTGTCACTTTGGGATTTGACGAATGGGTCCAAAACAGCACTGCATAAGCATTTTAGCTATTTTGCTTTTCCCAATCTGACAGAAGAGGGATAAATGCGGCAGTGTGAGATTGTGAAAGGCTTTCGTATCTCGGCACAAGCACCTAGCATTGTCTAGCTAGGCAAAGGTCCGCTTCATAACTAACGCCAACGAAACAGACGAAAGCCTTTAGCTGGCTGATGAGTTATTTGTAACTGGCTCGATCCAAGAGCCTTTAGCCCAGTAAACCTCGAAGCATTGGTCTGCCAAGATCACTGCCAGACGAGGCTGTTGCACAGTAAGCAGAAACTAATTCTGTGCAACTTTGGGAAGTCGACTACTTAGCCCTGTCATGAACTTTAAAGCATAAAACTTTAGAGGCTGGAGTGCTTGCATTAATCGCAGGCCCAGACGACGTCCTACAACCAGAGGTAACCAATGATTGGAAAACAGGCGGTCCAGGAAATCGGTAAAACTGAGGGTTGCCAAGTTTTCTAACCGGCGCCATCTTTGGTAGCGTTTGAGGACGCGTAAGCTCGCAATATCTTCTCCCTGTTGCTGGGCAATCATAATCACTTCAGCCAGGGCAGCTACATCCTGAATTCCTAGATTGAGCCCCTGTCCCCCAACCGGATGACAACAGTGAGCAGCATCGCCAACCAAAGCCAGCCCCGGCAAGATATAACGATTAGCGTGCATCAGCTTTACCGGAAACACAAAGCGATCGCCAATCAGCGACAACTGACCCATTTGGTCGCCATAACGCCGCCGCAACTCCTGAAGAAATTGTGTATCATCTAGCGCTGCCAAGGTTTGAGCCTCAGCATGGGGGGCTGTCCAGACAATCCGGCAACGGTTACTGGGCAGGGGCAGGATGGCAAAGGGGCCACTCGGCCAGAACCGCTCGTAGGCAATATTACTATGAGGCTTTTCCGGAGAAATGGTCGCAACAATACAGGACTGCCAGTACTGCCAACCGTGGGTACCAATTCCAGCTTTTTCACGAATTTGGGAACGGGCACCATCAGCAGCAACTACTAAGCGAACCCGAATTGCAGCTGGGATGTCGGAACTCGAAGCAAGGTCTAAGTGAACTCCGTCTGTTTCATACGCTGTTCTTATGACCTTGGCAGGGCATAACCACTCCACATTTGGGCAATCCTGCAAAAAATCCTGCAGGGCTTGGAGGAGAATCCCATGCTCTGCGACATAGCCTAACGCTGGAGCAGTTTTCCTTGGGAAGTGGGGCTGCAGGGAGTGAAGGCCTAAATCCTTGGGGAAAAACTGGACAACCTGGGGGCAGTCAGCATCTGAGAGCCGGATTTGCTGGTAAGGGGTGAGTTTAGGTTCTATCTCAGACCAAACCCCAATTCCTTGGTAGATGCGACTTGACATCAGCGACAGGTTGTAAGCTTGCCCTTTAGCAACAGCCTCTGAATGGGGCTGTGCTTCAATCAAAACGACAGTAAGCCCTGAATCTTTGAGAGCACAAGCCAACGTTGCACCAACGATACCTCCACCAACAATCGCCAGGTCGTAATCGTAGCCCTGCACCGTGGATTTTTGTTGTTGCAGCTGAAGCGTGGTTGCCATTTGTGACGGAACTTAACACTCCTTCATTGTTACCCACGCTCTACAGGGAATCAAGCAATGCCAAAGGGCTTAGGCTGACTGAATTCTTGCTTATCTGGGGTTGCTTGGCCTGGCTGTGGTGGTTCTGCTGTTCTAGATTGGACAACCAGAACTTCAACCTGCTTTTGTCGTTCCTGAACCAGTAACCCAAGCAAGTGAAGAATTGAAAGTAGGATAGCCCCAATCGAGAAGATATAGCTGTGCAGGGCATACATATGCTTGAGGGTGATTGTGCCAATCGCCCCACCACCAGTCAGGATCTCTTGCAGTTGGTGACCAATCAGGGGGATGGCTTTTATCGTTCCTAACTCAAGGCTCAACCGCCAGTAACCGAGTTGAGTCCAATCGAGGCTCATTGCCGTCCACCCCAAAGCGATCGCGCTCAAGCTCAACAAAATACCGCTGAGCCAAGCCGTTAACCAAGCAAAGCGGAATTGCCTGCCCAGAAACATCACCACAATCTGGACTAAAGAGACAGCAATCAATCCATTGCCAGCTATGTTGTGCAAGCTTTGAATCAACCAGCCGCTGGGGACTTCCTTAACAATTTGGGTGATCGAGTCGTGGGCACCACCGGCACTGGGCCCGTAGTAGAAGGCTAGCAGAGTACCTGTAAGGGCCGCTAATAAGCTCAAAGTGAGCGTTGTGACGGCCAGAATCGTAGCGAGTCGCCGGAGCTTGAAGCTGCTCATGGCTATTACCCGTGGCCTTTAATTAAGTTTGATAACGTTATTCTATCTCAAATATAAGTATAAATACCTGCAGAACTATCTAAAGACTTTTGCCGCAAATTCTATTTAGTAGGAAGAGGTTCAATTTGAGGATTGAATAATTTATGCGATCGCTCCAGAATCGCCATCAGGTTCAGGGGTAAGTCGCTGCTAATGCGTCGTTGCACTGCCGCGATCGGCATTGTGCGTTTTGGCCAAACGAGGACGGTATAGGTTAATGTTGTGCCGGACTGATTGTCTACAGACCACTCCTTCAGTTGCCAGGAACCGGAGAAGGCTCTAAAGTCTCCTTCCACCATTGAAAAACGAATTTCTTGGGGAAAGTCTTCTTCCATATCCAGAACAACCCGCGCCGAAAAGTCTAGAAACACGACTTTCTGTACCCCGACTTGCTCTATTCGTATGCCCCCATTCGGGTGAGGCACGCGCTGGCTTTTTGCCAGGTTGGGAATGAAATCAGCTAGAGCATCATAGTCGGTGAGCACTTGCCAAACTTGCTCAGTCGTATAGGGAAGGTTGATACTGGCAGAAATCTGCCGTTGTCGCGCATCTACCTTATCTACCCGCAACTCCACTGCTGACACGTTAACTCCGGGGCTGAGTTGAGCTGAGGAAAATTCTGCGAGTTGGGCATCTTGTTGAGAGATTTTAGACACGGCTAGCTCCGCATAGTTAAGTTTGCCTACTACTGAGTCAGGCGAGTAAACCTGCTTCATCTTAGACCAGTCAAGTTAACGCTTTAAAATGGAAGCATCAGATCAAAAATTTAATTGAGCTTGTCGTGATGCCTTCTACCACTCAGCTTCAGAGCCAAAATTATCAAGAGTTACGCTCCGAAGCACTTGCTTCCAGCGAACAAATTAATCACAGGCCTCTGACCATTCCCCCTTTATTAGGTGCTTCTAAAGCTGAGCTAACAGAGTGGGTACAGCAGCAGCAACAACCTGCTTACCGGGGCCAGCAGTTGCACCAGTGGATTTATCAAAAGGGGGCGCGCACCCTCAGCGAAATTTCTGTTTTCCCCAAACAATGGCGCGCTACTGTGGCAGAAGTGCCGGTTGGACGTTCCACCTTGCACTACCGGGCTGAAGCCCCCGATGGTACGGTTAAATTTCTGCTGCGCTTAGCCGATAACCAAATTGTCGAAACCGTTGGAATCCCGACTGAGAAGCGCTTAACAGTTTGTGTCTCCTCTCAAGTCGGCTGCCCAATGGCCTGCGACTTCTGTGCCACGGGCAAAAGTGGATTTACGCGGAATCTGGAGCGGCATGAAATTGTCGATCAGGTTTTGACAGTGCAGGAAGATTTCCAACAGCGGGTGAGCAATATTGTGTTCATGGGCATGGGGGAACCGCTCCTAAATTTGGAGCAGGTTTTAGCCGCCGTGCGATCGCTGAATCAAGATGTGGGGATTGGGCAGCGCTTGATCACAATTTCAACCGTGGGAATTCCTGGGCGCATCCGGCGTTTAGCGCAATCTCAACTTCAGGTAACTCTGGCTGTGAGTTTACACGCTTCAAACCAGGCATTACGAACTAAGCTGATCCCTAGTGCTTGCCAGTATCCCTTAGAAAACCTACTGCAAGAATGCCGAGAATACGTGGAGGTGACTGGTCGCCGGGTCACTTTTGAGTACATCTTACTGGCTGGGGTAAATGACTTACCCGCTCATGCCTTAGAGTTGGCCCAACATCTACGCGGGTTTCAGACCCATGTCAACTTGATTCCCTACAACCCGATCAGCGAAGTAGATTACCAACGCCCTGATTCCCATCGCATCAAAGCGTTTATGGATGTGCTCAAGCAGCGGCACATTGCGGCCAGCGTGCGTCGCTCCCGTGGTTTAGAGCAAGATGCAGCCTGTGGCCAGCTGCGAGCTTCGCGGGGAGCTGAAGTAAGTTAATCAGTATTTATAGAAATGTGACGCTTGTTGCCGATCCTCCTGTTGCACCCCTGCTTTCCAGGTACCATGGGCATACAAGTATCAGTCCAAAACTTATAAATTTTAGGGCTGGCTCCAATGGACCATCAGCAGCATCAGAACTCATGGTAGATTCCCTTAAAAAGCCTGACTTTGAAGAAATTCGCTCCGGCGTGAAAGCTCCGGCCAAGGAAACCATCCTGACGCCCCGGTTCTACACCACCGATTTTGATGAAATGGCGCGGATGGATCTTTCCCCCAATGAAGCTGAACTAAAAGCAATTTTGGAGGAGTTCCGGGTCGACTACAACCGCCACCACTTTGTCCGCGATGAGCAGTTCGAGCAATCCTGGGACCACATTGACGGGGAAACCCGCAAACTATTTATCGAGTTCTTAGAGCGCTCCTGTACGGCAGAATTTTCTGGCTTTCTGCTCTATAAGGAACTCAGTCGCAAGCTTAAAGACAAAAACCCGCTTCTGGCAGAGGGCTTCTCGCTGATGTCACGCGATGAAGCGCGTCACGCGGGCTTCCTGAACAAGGCGATGTCAGACTTCAAATTGTCTTTAGATTTAGGCTTTTTGACCAAGAGCCGTAAGTACACCTTCTTCAAACCCAAGTTCATTTTCTACGCCACTTATCTATCTGAGAAGATTGGTTACTGGCGCTACATCACAATCTACCGTCATTTAGAATCCCACCCAGAAAACTGCATTTATCCAATTTTCCGGTTCTTTGAAAACTGGTGCCAGGATGAAAACCGGCATGGCGATTTCTTTGATGCCGTGATGCGATCACAACCCCATCTGCTCAAGGATTGGCGAGCCAGGCTGTGGTGCCGCTTCTTCCTACTGTCGGTCTTTGCCACCATGTACCTGAATGATATCCAACGCTCTGGTTTTTATGCCTGCTTAGGGTTGGATGCGCGGGAGTACGATCGGGAGGTGATTGAAAAGACTAATGAAACCGCAGGCCGGGTCTTTCCAGTCATCCTTGATGTGAAATCTCCGCAGTTTTACCAGCGGCTAGAGGCCTGCATTCAAAACAATGAGAAGTTGGCAGCGATCGCCAACTCCAGTGCTCCTAAGCTATTCCAGTTCTTCCAAAAACTGCCCCTTTACCTCTCGAATGTCTGGCACCTCTTGCGGCTCTACTTGATGCGGCCGATTGATACCGCTTCTCTTGCCGGGACCGTCCGCTAGGAAACCTGTGAGAAAGTGACGTAGTAGCAGGGACAACCCGTTGGGTTGTCCCTGCGTATTGATTGGAACGGCAATATCTCCTACAGGTTAATCGGTATGCGGGGGAGACGCTGCTTAAAGCCGCAGACAATTTCATAGGAGATTGTTCCTAACCTGTTGGCCCAGTCGTCGGCTGAAATTTCCTCACTGCCATCTTGACCTAAAAGTGTGACAACTTCTCCTTCCTCTAGATCTGGGATGTTACTAGCATCCACCATCAACTGATCCATCGTAATTGCCCCAATTTGGGGTATGCGTTGCCTCCGGATCAATACGCTCATCTGGTTAGATAGCTTGCGCGGTACTCCGTCTGCATAGCCAATCCCCACCACTGCCAGTTGGAGCGGTTGTTTCGCCACATACTGGTGGCCGTAGCTCACCCCTGTACCGGCTGGAATCATCTTGATCTGGGTTACTCGCGCCCGGACTTGCAACACGGGTTTGAGGTTGATCACAGATTTGAAGTGCTCTGCTGGGTAGAGGCCATACAGGGCTAGTCCCACACGGACCAGATCGTAGTGCAAACCAGGATTGCTCAGTGTAGCAGCAGAGTTAGCCAGATGAAGCATGGGTAGGGGAATGCCTGTTGACTGGATCTGCTGAATAATCTTCTCAAATCGCGCTTGTTGTTGCTGGGTCACTGTTGGATTAATATCATCAGCCATCGCCAGGTGGGAGTAGATACTGGCAATTTCCAGGTTGGGTAAACCATGAACAAACCGCACAAATTCTAGGGCCTGCTGCCAGGGTGCGCCTAGCCGCGACATACCAGTGTCCAGCTTCAAGTGAACAGCTAAAGGGGCATCTAAGACCTTAGAAAAAGCCAGGGCTTGTTTGGCGGTACAAAGGGTGGGCTGAAGCTGCCACTGGGCGATGGTCAGAGCTTGTTCCGGGGTGCTTGTGGCGCCAAAAGTTAAAATTGGAGCGCTAATTCCAGCCTGACGGAGTTCAATCCCCTCCGGAATAGTGGCAACCGCCAACCAGGTTGCTCCACGCTGCAAAACTTCCTGGGCAAGCCTGAGCGCCCCATGTCCATAGGCATCAGCCTTCACCACAGCCAATAGTTGGGTTGATGCAGATAGGTGCTGCTTTAACTGCTGAATATTGTGACCTAGTGCCTGGAAATCAACTTCGACCCAAGCTCGTTCAGATAACAATGAGCCAGTGATATGCGCTTGGCTTGGCATCGTGGCTAATCCCTATGACCTTCACCTACTTAGAATTGCCTACAACCTACAGTTAACAAGCCCTAGAGCTGGATCTGCAAGGGTACAACAGCGTTGTGGTCAGCTATGCTACCATCTGAATCAAGTCTTTTTTGTCAAGCATCTATGGGCAAAGTCCTAGTGCTGAATGCCTCCTACGAGCCACTCAATATTACAAGTTGGCGGCGTGCGGTGGTTCTGGTAATTAAGGGAAAAGCAGAACAAGTAGAGCACAACGGCAAGTATGTTTATACTGAATTCCCCTTGCCGACAGTGATCCGTCTGCGGCACTATGTCCGGGTTCCTTATAAAGAGATCCCCCTAACCCGTCGAAATATCCTACACCGTGATAGCCATGCCTGCCAATACTGTGGCTACACCGGAGATGAATTAACCCTAGACCATATCATTCCGCGATCGCGCGGTGGTGGAGATACCTGGGAGAATATTGTCACTGCCTGTGTTCGTTGCAATATTAAAAAAGGCAGCCGTACTCCTAAAGAAGCTAATATGCCTTTACCATACATGCCTCGCAAACCTTACAGTAGCCTTTACTTTGAAGTCACAAAACACCTAAGAAGTGGCGTTCACCAGGAATGGCGGAAGTACGTGATCGGCATATAACTTCCCTACGCTCAGTGTCGTAGAGGAGTTTACTGGGCAGCCATAGCTTGCATCTAGAAATAATCAGGAAGGCTCAGGAAGTGGGTTTAGCCTTTAAACTGCACGAATTCAGTTTGGAATAGCATGATCTGTTATTGTGCTTTTAGCAAACGCTACCATACTGAATAATACTACCAGGG
This sequence comes from uncultured Synechococcales cyanobacterium, assembly GCA_902806435.1. GTDB lineage: Bacteria > Cyanobacteriota > Cyanobacteriia > Thermosynechococcales > Thermosynechococcaceae > CADCWO01. The sequence continues at coordinate 7,836 of CADCWO010000212.1, forward strand.
TTAGAGATTTACTGGATGAACCGCTAAAGTGAGTCATACTTCAGAAGTTTTTGCGATGATCAAGGGAGAGCTCTTGATCTTTAAGTCGGCCTACGCCTGACCCAGATTTGTCAATAGTTTGTAAGTTGCTCTAATTAGTCCCTGTAAGTCTGACTGTATCCCCTCTTAGTGGTTAGTTTATGCAATCAACTTCTTCTATAAAGTCACTCAACAATATTGTAGAGCTTGCTGATACAGAATCTAACTCAGAAGACTTGCAGAAGTGCCCCCCTGGTGACTACCAAGCTACAAAGCAAGCCAGAACATTAGAACAGCGAGTTGATGGGTTACGGCAAACTTTGGAACGGCATCGGGGCAGTCGTCAGCTCGTGATCTTACAAGACTTCCCTGACCCTGATGCTCTATCTTCAGCCTGGACTTACAAGTTGATCGCCGAGCAATACGATATCCAATGTGATATTGCCTACGCCGGCACGCTTAGTCATCAAGAAAACATTGCTTTAGTGCGGTTAACAGGTCTGCCTGTTCAACGCTGGATGAACCAGGCAAATAAAAATCGTGACCTGTCAGTTTACGCTGGCTCTGTACTGATTGACAATCAAGGAACGACCAGTCAGTTGATGGATTTGGTAAAACAGGCAAACCTCCCCGTCCTTGTGGTGATCGATCACCACAGCATTCAAGAGGACTTTCAGCCCGAGTTTGCCGACATCCGTGTTGGGGCTCGTGCCACGGCAACCATTGTTACCCAGTACTTACAAGCAGGATTACTGAACCTGGATAGTAGTGTTGGTGAACATATTAAGTGTGCCACTGCACTGATGCACGGGTTACGATCTGATACCAATCGTTTAATGCAGGCTCAGGAAGAGGACTTTCTGGCCGCTGCTTATCTTAGTCGGTTTTACGATACTCAGCTGCTGAATGCGGTTCTTCAAACCTCTCGCTCTAAGCAAGTAATGGATGTGATTGAACGATCCTTGAAAAATCGGTCCATTCAAAACAACTTCTCCATTGCTGGTGTTGGTTACCTGCGTTATGACGACCGGGATGCAATTCCTCAGGCGGCAGACTTTCTGGTCACAGAGGACAATGTGCACACAGCAGTCGTCTACGGCATTGTTCACGATGAAGACGAAGAAATCGAAGTGGTGATTGGCTCTTTGAGAACCAATAAGATTACGCTTGACCCAGATGAATTCATCAAGGAAGCCTTTGGTCATGATGCTTCTGGCCGCTACTTTGGCGGTGGGCGATCGCTGGCTGGCGGTTTTGAAATTCCGATGGGCTTTCTCTCTGGCTTTAACGAGCATTCTGAATTCACCCGCCTCAAGTGGAATGCCTATGACACCCAGATCAAGCAAAAGTTACTGCGATTGGTCAACCCGGATGACAATCCGATTCACACCTCTTAAGGCGTTGTTAATCCTGTGAAGAGGACCCTTTACTTGATCCGTCATGGTATTGCCACAAAGCGGCATCAAGATTTAGCCGATAAGCAGCGACCATTAACCTCCCAAGGACGGCTCAAAACTCAACAGGTCGCCCAGCGCCTGTGCCAACTAGACCTTCACTTTGATCTAATTCTGACTAGTCCCTTGGTTCGGGCTCGACAGACAGCCGAAATTCTGCAAGCAGCAGGCTTGAGTACTCAAGTAAATTTATCCTCCACCTTGGCTCCTCTGGGTGACTTTAACCAATGGTTAAGATGGCTCAACAGCTGGCAAGACTCAGGGGGTAATTCCCTAGCGCTTGTAGGTCATCAACCGGATTTAAGCCAGTGGGCTGAGCGCTTAGTCTGGGGACAACCAAAAGAGGTGCTGGAATTAAAAAAAGCAGGTGTGATGGGGCTTACGCTTCCCAAAACCGGTTCAGCCGCTGGCAACAGTCAATTGTTTTGGCTTACCCCTCCCAGGCTGCTGTAAGAGCAAAACGTTAACGAAGAACACTGCAGGTGGGGGTGCGATGGCATACAATTTTCATGCCTACGTGATGATAGCAAAAGCTTACTCGCTTGCTGATGCTTGAACTGCTGCCGGTTGCTCAGACTTTATAAGGCATTATTAGGTCAAACCAATGTCTAACTGCGAATATAAACCTGGTTTAGAGGGTATTCCTGCCACCCAGTCTAGTATCAGCTACGTTGATGGACAGCAAGGAATACTAGAGTATCGGGGGATCCGAATTGAAGATCTGGCTGAACATAGTAACTTTCTAGAAACATCCTATTTATTAATCTGGGGCGAGCTGCCAAGTGCCACGGAACTAGAGGCGTTTGAGCACGAAATTCGTTACCACCGTCGCGTGAAGTACCGAATTCGCGACATGATGAAGTGTTTTCCAGAAAGTGGTCATCCGATGGACGCCCTGCAAGCTTCTGCTGCTGCGTTAGGGCTGTTCTACTCCCGCCGCGCCCTGGATGATCCAACCTATATACGTGCGGCTGTTGTGCGGTTGCTAGCTAAAATCCCTACCATGGTTGCCGCATTTCAGAATATCCGCAAGGGCAATGATCCTGTGCGCCCCTGGGATGACCTCAACTACGCGGCAAATTTCCTGTACATGTTGAATGAGCGTGAACCGGATCAGCTAGCTGCGCATGTCTTTGACGTCTGCCTGACGCTACACGCCGAACATACGATCAATGCCTCCACCTTCTCCGCAATGGTGACCGCTTCTACTTTGACTGATCCCTACGCTGTGGTTGCTTCCGCAGTTGGCACTCTAGCGGGGCCGCTCCACGGCGGTGCCAACGAAGAAGTAATTCAAACCCTAGAAGAAATCGGCTCTGTCGAAAATGTGGACGCTTATTTAGAAAATTGCCTCCAGCGCAAGTCTAAAATTATGGGTTTTGGACACCGGGTCTATAAAGTTAAAGACCCGCGGGCGACAATTTTGCAAAAACTGGCTGAACAACTGTTTGAGAAGTTTGGCCGGGATGAGTACTACGACATTGCCGTTGCTTTAGAAAAAGCAGTCACCGAAAAGTTGGGGAATCGTGGTATCTATGCCAACGTTGACTTTTATTCTGGGTTAGTCTACCGCAAGCTAGGTATTCCTACTGATCTATTTACACCAGTGTTTGCGATCGCTCGGGTTGCCGGTTGGCTAGCCCACTGGAAAGAGCAAGTGGAAGAAAACCGCATCTTCCGGCCGACTCAAATTTATACAGGTCCCCATGACTTCCAGTACATCCCGATTGACCAGCGGCGAGACTTTTAGCCGTTTCGCCAGTCAGGAACCCTTTACCTCACGGGCCTGCGGTGCAGAGTAGACAGAGCAATATATACTATCAAAGGTAATCAAAATCCCAGTCAGAAACTTGCTGTCTAAGGGGTTGAGGTCACTCCTTGGGCTTCGCTACTAATTTCTATCAGCCTCTAGTTCGCTAGGATCAAGCTGCATGTTTATGGCTACTGTTCTTCTACATGACATTGGGAACTATGACCCCAGGTATTGATCTTCAACAACGTTTCATTGAAACCTTGAGAGACTTGGGCCTACCTCAGGGTGTTGCCAAGGTAGCCTGGCTACCCCTGCCCATGATTTTAATCATCATTGGTGCCACCCTTGGAGTGCTGGTCACGGTATGGCTAGAGCGAAAGATTTCCGCTGCTGCTCAACAACGGATTGGACCAGAATTTGCCGGACCGTTGGGAATTCTGCAAGCGGTTGCCGATGGACTCAAACTTGTATTTAAAGCAGATATTGTGCCAGCAAAAGCCGATCCCTGGTTATTTACACTGGCCCCGGTTATTGTCGTTTTTCCAGCCTTTTTATCTTATTTGATCGTGCCCTTTGGTCAAAATCTCTTAATCTCCAATGTTGGGATCGGAATTTTCCTCTGGATTTCTCTCTCTAGCATTGCACCGATTGGTTTGATGATGGCCGGGTACTCTTCAAATAACAAGTACTCTTTGCTCGGTGGTTTGCGGGCTGTTGCCCAGTCAATCAGCTATGAGGTTCCCCTAGCCTTGGCAGTGTTGGCAGTGGTGATGATGTCCAATAGTCTTAGCACGATTGATATTGTAGAGCAGCAATCTGGGTATGGCATCCTTGGCTGGAATGTCTGGCGACAACCGATTGGCTTGATTCTATTTTGGATCGCTGCTTTGGCTGAAACTGAGCGGTTACCTTTTGACTTGCCAGAGGCAGAAGAAGAACTTGTTGCTGGTTACCAGACAGAATATTCTGGGATGAAGTTTGGCCTATTTTATGTAGCTTCCTACGTCAACTTAGTACTTTCGGCTTTGCTAGCCTCAATTTTGTATTTTGGAGGCTGGGACTTTCCTATTCCCCTGACCGTGGTTTCAGGCTGGCTAAGTATCAATGAGACTGGTCCGATCTTCCAGATTGTCGTCGCTTCTTTGGGGATTACGATGACCCTACTGAAAGCATACTTCTTTGTCTTTTTGGCAATTTTGCTGCGTTGGACCGTCCCTAGGGTGCGGATTGACCAGCTACTAGACTTAGGTTGGAAGTTTCTGCTGCCTATTGGGTTGGTAAATTTGCTCCTAACGGCAGGATTAAAACTGGCGTTTCCGTTTGCGTTTGGGGGTTAGGCGCATTTTCTTAAACTTTCTTAAGCTAAAGTTAGGGATTGCCAATAGTACTCAGTCCTAGGTTTAAAGATCACAAGTAATTGACCTATGCTTAACTTCCTTAGTAAAGTCACTGGCTACGCTCAAGAAACAGTTCAAGCGGCACGTTACATTGGGCAAGGGCTATCTGTCACCTTTGATCACATGCGTCGTCGTCCAGTCACAGTCCAGTATCCTTACGAAAAACTAATCCCTTCGGAGCGGTTTCGGGGACGCATTCACTTTGAGTTTGACAAGTGTATTTCCTGTGAAGTTTGTGTCCGCGTTTGTCCGATCAACCTACCAGTAGTGGACTGGGAATACAACAAAGAAAGTAAAAAGAAGCAGCTCAAGCACTACAGCATTGACTTTGGGGTTTGTATTTTCTGTGCTAACTGCGTTGAGTATTGCCCTACCAATTGTCTATCGGTTACTGAAGAATACGAACTTGCTACCTATGACCGCCATGAGTTGAACTTTGATAGCGTGGCGATGGGCAGGCTACCCTACAAGGTAACTGAAGATCCAGCCGTCACTCCTCTGCGGGAACTGGCCTACCTGCCTGAAGGTGTTATGGATCCTCACGGGGTACCTCAAACCGTTCGGCGGGCTGGTCAGCGTCCCGAAGAAATTTTGGAGCAAATGGAAGTGCCAGAAAAAAAGCCGGCCGGGCAGAAGGCAGAAGCTTCATCGAGTAAGGAGACGCAAGAGTGAATTTAGCAGAAGGAGTTCAGATTGTTTCGTTTGGCCTTTTAGGCTTGGCAATGATTGGGGCGGCGCTAGGCGTTGTATTGCTCCAAAATATTGTCTATTCAGCCTTCCTCCTGGGAGGCGTTTTCATCAGTATTTCTGGTCTTTATCTGCTACTCAATGCGGATTTTGTTGCCGCCGCCCAAGTCCTGATTTACGTTGGCGCAGTTAATGTTTTGATCCTGTTTGCAATTATGCTGGTCAACAAGCAGGAGGATTTTGATCCGATCATCGGGCGCTGGGTTCGCCAGGGGGCAACCGCCTTAGTTTGTTTTGGGTTATTTTCCCTTCTAGGCGTCATGGTTTTGCAAACCTCGTGGTCAAGTTCAACTTCCGGTGCAAAGCCAGCAGTTGACACAACTGTGTTGCTTGGGGAGCACTTTTTCAGTGACTTCCTGCTGCCCTTTGAACTGGCATCAGTTTTACTGTTGATGGCTTTAGTCGGGGCCATTGTCATTGCCCGCCGCGAGTACCTGCCAGAAGAAATCGTCTCGCCGCAGCAACAGCCTCCCTTAACCTTGCCAGAACGAGCTCGTCAACCAATAGCTATTTCAGCGGGTACTAGTAGTTCACCGCAATCAACCTCTGAATGAAGGTGTCATTGAGTGCCGTAGCTAAGGATAGGTCAAAGAAATTATGCAACTTCAGTACTTTTTACTGCTAGCCGCAGCTCTATTTTCAATCGGCATTTACGGATTGGTAACTAGTCGAAATGCCGTACGTGTGTTGATGTCAATTGAGCTAATGTTGAACGCTGTCAATCTTAACCTGCTGGCATTTTCCAGCTTTCTCGACCCTCAAGGAATCAAAGGTCAAGTCTTTGCGGTCTTTGTGATCACTGTGGCAGCGGCTGAGGCAGCAGTCGGATTAGCGATTATTCTCTCGATCTATCGCAACCGAGACACTGTTGATATGGAGCAGTTCAATCTTTTGAAGTGGTAGGCTGCTGAATTATCTTGCCAGTAAAGTGCAGCTAAAACAGGTCATTATTGTTTACAAGGCAGGGGATACTTCGGCCCAATACTGGGCCCAGAAGTGTGCTCAGGAATTGGAAGTACGCCAATGCCGGGTGCTTGTCGGTCCTAGCGGAGCTAAAGACAATCCTTACCCGGTCTTTTTAGCTTCGGTAACACAGCCGATTGATCTGGCTTTGGTGCTGGGTGGCGATGGCACAGCTTTAGGGGCAGCAAGGCATTTAGCGCCAGAACATATTCCAATGTTGGCGGTGAATGTTGGCGGACACCTAGGATTTCTGACAGAGCCTTTTGAAATATTTCAAGATACAGAAGCTGTCTGGGAGCGGCTATTAACTGATCGCTTTGCGGTCGAGCAACGGATGATGCTGCAAGCGGGCGTGTTCGATCCAGAACAGGCTCCGGACCACAGACCGGATACTCGTTCAGCCACCGGTTGGGAAAATCGTTTTTTGGCTCTGAACGATATGTGTGTCAAGCCAGCTGCCGCTGACCGCATGATCACGGCAATCCTAGAGATGGAAATTGATGGCGAGATCGTCGATCAGTACCAAGGGGACGGCTTGGTTGTGGCAACGCCAACTGGGTCTACCTCTTATACTGTTTCCGCTAACGGCCCAATTATCCACTCTGGCATGGAAGCGATCGCCGTTACCCCAATCTGCCCCTTAAGTCTCTCAAGCCGCTCGATTGTTCTGCCCTCTGGCTCTGTGATCAGTATCTGGCCTCTAGCAGATCAAGATCTCAGTACTAAGCTTTGGATGGACGGCGTCCTCGCCACTTCCATTTGGCCCGGACAGCGAGTAGATATTCGGATGGCAGAGTGCCAAGCTAAATATATTATTTTGAGAGAGAGCCATTCCTACTACCAAACCCTACGCGAAAAGCTTCAGTGGGCTGGAGCTCGGATTCGATACAGTAACAAGCACCGCAGGTTAGGTAATTCCTAACCTCAAGCTAGGAATTATTTCCTCAATTGCGATAGCATCACCGCAAACACCACTGCTCCCAAGAACGTCATTAGTCCAGCGGGCATATATTGGCGAGTTTTGTTGAAGCGGATCCCAAAAATAATGATTAAGCCAAGAGTGATCGCTAGCCCCAGTAGCAAACCCCAAGGCTGGCCTTGAAGTTGGATTAATCCGCTTAGAATTAATAAGAAACCTGCGATACTTCCAGAGATAATAGAAGCTTTGCTGCGGCTCTTAAAATAGCCAATCATCCCCCCAATAATTGTCAGAGCACCATAAATTAAGGCTACTGCCGCCCCTATGGTCATAAGCCTATGTTTAAATGCCTTGCGGGAACAATTAGAGCTAAAAGTGCGACATTTCTAAAAAGTACTAAACTATTTAATACCGATGTTTTTTTGAATTTATTCACAATTCAATCAATTAGATAGAAAGCATCATTAAACAAGATGCAAGTAGCATAGCAGCTTATAGCCCTACAAGGACTCCCAAATGGCGAAGGTAGCACTGCTGATTGGGGTGGAAGATTACAGACCGGAGGCAAAATCCCTGCCGGGGGCTGCAAATAATATTGCGGCCATGAAGCAAGTATTACAGCATCCTGAGGTTGGCCGCTTTAGCCAGGTGAAAACGCTTCATAACCCGGATCCTTTGGTGATGCAACAGACAATAGAAATGCTGTTTAGCGAGCGCCAAAGAGAAGATTTGGTGCTGCTTTACTTTTACGGTCAGGGGATTAAGAACAACCAGGGAAAGTTGTACTTGGCGATGGCTTCCAGTCGTCAAGATGCTGCCGGTAAGCTTGTGCGCTCAACCGCTGTTCCTGCCACATTTATTCAAGACATGATGAACAGTAGTGCGGCTCAGCAGCAAGTGGTGATCCTTGACTGCTGGTTTCGAGAAGCAGCCCTGGAAGACTGGTCAGCCCCAGACGATCCAGTTGTTAATCATCGGCAACAGGTAAGTGGACAGCGACAAGCCGTACTGCTTGCTTCCACCACAGAAACCCATGCTCCTCAACAGTCATCTGATCTATCAGCTTTTACGCTTTACCTCGTAAAAGGTCTAGCAACGGGAGCTGCAGACATAGATAACGACGGTGTGATTGCGATTGATGAGTGGTACGAATATGCCAGACGCAATCTACAAGTCATGGCTCCTGCCACCCAATTAGCTATCTATGCGACAAAGGCGGGTAACAAGATTTTGTTGGCCCAAGCGCCGATTGATGACCCAAAGCAAAGGTATCGCCAAACGGTTGAGCGATGGCTGCGTAGGGAGGGATCTGCGGTTACGCGTGGCATTTTAGAAGTAGTACGCGATCGCCTAGGTTTGCTGCCTCAAGAGGCAGTGGCGATCGAGGCACAAGCTCTCCAGGGCCAAGCGACACGACCCTCAACCCAGAGAGGTGCCTTATCACCGCTCCAGAGCCACACCAAGGTTCCAGCCCCCCAGATACCCAGAACGCCCCCCTCAGTCAGCACTCAGCCAGCGGTCCCGCAACCCCTCACTCCACCCCAATCTTCCATAGAAACTTCTCCCACTCCGAAAAGGCAAGCCGTCAAGGTTGCTCTACTGATTGGTGTCAGTGATTGTGGTGCAGGCTTTACGCCTTTACCTGGAGCAATCAAAGATATCGAGGCCCTGCAACATGTTTTGCAGCACCCACAGCGTGAGTTTGCACAAGTAAAAACGCTAATTAATCCTGGCCTTCTGGTGATGCAACAGACGATAGAAACGCTGTTTGGTGATTGCCAAAGTGACGATCTCGTAGTACTTTACTTCTCTGGCCACGGCGTTAAAGATGACCGAGGAAAGCTCTATCTAACCACGAGTGCAACGCGCAAAGATACGCAGGGCAGGCTGGTTAAGTCGACAGCGGTTCCGGCTAGCTTTTTACAGGATGTCATGGGCGATAGCCAGTCTAGGCGCCAAGTGCTCATCCTTGACTGTTGGTTTGGCGGCACGTTCACAGAAAACTGGCTGGCTGAGAATGTTGGCCCGGTAAATATTCAGAACCAATTTGGCGGGGCAGGGCGTGTTATCTTAGCGTCTTCTACAGTTACCCAAAGTGCTTTTGAGCAAAAAGGAGCAGATCTCTCAACCTATACTGATTACCTGGTTGAAGGCCTTGAAACTGGCGCTGCCGATCTCAATAGTGATGGAGCGATTACTGTTCAGGAGCTGCACGAGTATACGCGCAGAAAAGTGCAAAAGAGTGCCCCTGCCACTCAGCCAGAAATTTATGGTGCTGAAGTAGACTACGGAATTCTGCTGGCTAACGCTCCAATTAATGACGCGCGGCTAGAGTATCGCAAAGAAGTTGAGCGTTGTGCTAGCTATGGCGGGATTTCTGTGGTTAGCCGTAGTATTTTAGACCTGCTGCGCGAGAAACTAGGGCTACCGCTTGCAGAAACAACAGCGATTGAGAGGCAAGTTCTAAAACCCCATCAAGCTTACCAGAAGAAATTACAACGCTACGCTCAGGTATTAGTAGAAGCAATTCAGCAAGAATACCCCTTATATAACGACACACGCAGCCGGTTTATACGCTTCCAGCAAGTACTGGGGCTACGGGATGAGGATATTTCTCTAATCGAGGCGCAGGTTGTGCGTCAGGTCAGAGGCGATCAGTCAGCCGCTCAGTTCACTAGCTCGCTTGAGCCTGATGGGCAGCCCTCTAAACAAGCAACCCCTACCCGATCGTTAACCAATAAAACTACTCCAGTTAAACCTGCTGCAAAATCAACTGCTCGTAGACACTCCCATCCAGTTGATAACGCGACTGATTCCTCTAGCCAGACTCAGAAGAATCGCTGGCTGCTTCTTGGCGCAGCCACTGCTGCGCTTTTAGCTTTGGTTGGTATTATTTATGGATTTCGCCACTGGCAAGGTTTGCAACGGCTGAAGACCGCTCAAGCACTAGCAACTCAAAAAAACTATGAGGATTGCTTTCAACAAGCCCAAGCTATTCCTGTTTCCTCAGCCGCTCAAAACCTGCTCCAATACTGCGGGGCGGAAGCCAACTGGCAGAATGTGCAAGCCCAGTCCTTTGCTGATGAATATGGGGACACAGTTTGGGCCTTGGCAATCAGCCCGCACTCTTCAATGCTTGCTAGTACAAGCGATGATACGGTTAACCTCTGGGATATAGCAACAGGGAAACTGCGCACTCTCTCTGGTCATACTGACACCGTTTGGGCGATTGCGATTAGTTCCGATGGGGAAACCCTGGCTAGTGGTAGTAGTGACCAGACGATCAATATCTGGAACCTCAAGACGGGGAAGTTGCTGCATACTCTCTCTGGACACACTAGTCGGGTGCTGTCCGTTGCGATCAGCCCAGATGGGCAAACCCTAGCCAGTGGTAGCAACGATAAAACAATCAAGCTGTGGAACTTGCCTACGGGCGAACTGCTGCGTACCCTACAGGGTCATACAAAGCACATTAATGCTATTGCTATTAGCCCTAATGGCAAAACGATAGCTAGCGGCAGTGAAGATCAGACTGTCAAGCTGTGGAACCTAAACACTGGAGAGCTACGCCGCAGTCTTTCTACCGATCAGAACGATGTTTATGCGGTTGCTTTTAGCCCCGATGGCCAATCTCTCGCGAGTGGCAATAAAGATGGCATAGTCAAGATTTGGCGTAGGAGTTAAGCTTTGCTACCTCAAATGAGCAAGATTGGCAGGCCCCGTTGCTCAAGCTCAAGCATGTTATACAGAGGCATTGCGAGGCTGTAATCGTAGGCCCAAGACCTGGGTATGGGTTCCTCTAGCCTGGGTCACGCCAATTGTGCGTTCTGCTGATTCAATCATAGGACGACGCAGACTGACAACAATAAACTGTGCCTGCTGTGCCTGCTGAGTGATCATCCGAGATAAGCGCTCTACATTTGCCCCATCTAAGAACATGTCTACTTCATCAAAGGCATAGAAGGGGGAGGGGCGGTAACGCTGGAGGGCAAAAATAAAACTGAGAGCAGTGAGGGACTTTTCCCCGCCCGACATGGAGGCTAGGCGCTGCACAGGTTTGCCCTTGGGATGGGCAACCAGGTTTAAGCCACCTTGAAAAGGATCTTGGGAGTTTTCCAATTGGAGATAGCCATCTCCATCCGAAAGCTCAGCAAAAATGGTTTGGAAGTTTTGGTTAACTGCCGTGAATGCTTCTCGAAAAGCTTGGTGTCTCAAGGTTGTAAAGTTTTCAATCCGCAACAAAAGTTCAGTGCGTTCTGCTGCCAGGGTTGTCAGCTTTGCGGTGAGTTCTGCCAGTCGCTCTTGAGTGCGTTGGTAGTCTTCGATCGCCAGCATGTTGACTGGCTCCATTGCTTGCAGTTGCTTCTGTTGTGATCGCAACTCTTGGCGTAGCTGTTCTAGGCCAATCTCTGGTACTTCAGGCAACGGTTGCGGTAGCTCTGCTGCTTGCTGCTGCACCTGCACTTCTAACTCACTCAAGCTTGCTTGTTGCAATTGCTGCTCGGCTTGTAACTTTTGCTGCTGCCATTCCAATTTTTGTTGCGCTGCTAATTGGTCGCGCAGCTGCCGCTCAGCACGATCGCGTTGTTGTTTTTCTGTTCCTAAGCGCTGCTCGAGTTGGGCTAGCCCTGTCTGCAATTGGGCGATCGCTGCCGTAATTTCTTGTCCTTGCTGCTCGTAAGTGTCGCGCTGGTTGAGTTGAGCGGTTTGTTGACTCCGGCAATCGTGCAAGCGGGTGTGTAATTGTTGGATCGCGGCCTGGAGGCGCTGCTGCTGGTTTTGTAAGTCCTGCGATCGCTGCTGGGCGCTCCGTAATTCTAGTTCTTGTTCATTCAGTTCAGTTTCTTGGGCGCGAATCACAGTCTGGATTTGCTGCCACTCACTGTGAGTCTGGGACTGTTCTAGCTCAGCCAGAGTGGCGCGCAGAATGTGAAGTTCGCCCTCTCGTTGGGGCAAGTCTGTTTCTAGGACCTGCAGACGTTCACGGGCAGCCGCCAACTCTTGTCGCTGTGCCTGTAGTAAATCTCGCGATCGCCCTTGGCGAGCCGTAAGGGTTGCTAGTTCTGCTGTTAGCTGTTCTAACCGTAACTGGGTTTCGCGGTGTTGTTGCCGAGATTCTATTAACGCTTGGGTTTGCTGTTTGAGAGTTATTTGACCATTTATTAGCTGCTGGCTCAGTCGCGCTAGCAGTTGGTCAATTTCACCCAAGCGCGACTTTAAACTTATAACTTCCGCCGACTCTGTCGCTTCGACCGTACCAAAATGGATCGACTGCTGTGCTGTTCGGCTTCCACCCGTCATGGCACCGGTGGTTTCTAGCAGCTCACCGTCCAGAGTGACAATTCGGTACTCGCCCAGGTACCGTCGTGCCTCACTCAAGGTTTCAAATACGACCGTGTTACCAAAAATATAGGCAAAGATATTTTGGTAGCGCGGCTCAAAGTCAACCAAGTGTACGGCATAGTCAATTGCCCCACTGGCTCTTAAGGGTGATAAATTCCGGGGTGCCTGAATTTGGTTCAAAGGTAAGAATGTCGCCCGTCCAGCGCGTTCTCGCTTCAGTAGCTCAATTCCGGCAGCGGCAACCCCATCGTCTTCTACCACCAGGTAGCTCAACCGGGCACCAGCGGCAATTTCCAAGGCAGTCTGGTATTGAGGCTCTACCCGGCCCAGCTGGGCCACCAGACCACAAATGCCGGGGAAGCCAGTCCGCAGGATCAGACGGGTGGCATAGGTTCCCTGCGCCTCCTGCATCGCTTGTACCTGGGCTTCTAGCTTATCGAGCTGGCGGTGTTTTTCACGTTGTTCGCGCAGCAAGCGGGCCTGGGTTTCCTGCCACAGGCTTAAGTCTTGTTCTGCTGCCGCCACAGACTGGGCTTGTGTCTGTACCAGGACTTGCTGCTGCTGCAAATTGGCTTGGGTCTGGGTTAATTCCGCCTGCTTCTGAACAATCTCCTGCTCTAAACTTACCGCTGCCTGCGTTTGCTCCTCCACTTGTCGCGTCAACTGCTGCACTCGTTCTCCGAGACGCGCCTGCTCAGCCCGTTGCGGCTCCAGAGACTGCAGTAACGTTTCTACTTGCTGGTGCAGGCCTGTTTGCTGTTGAATCCAGGCTTCGGCCGTGGCAGCAATCTGGCTAGCGGTATTGCGGCTGTGATCAAGGGCCTGCTGTGCTTGATCTCGATGTTGGACGAGTGATGCTAGCTCTTGCGATTCTAAGATGTGTTGTTGGTGACTAAGACCTGATAGGGTTTGAGTCTGGGCGGCAATCTCTTGCTGAATATGGGCAATCTGTTCCGTTGTAGCTTGATGAGCTTGCTTAATCTCTTGCTGCTGGCGCTCCCCTTGACGCAGTTCGGCGGAGCGGGTTGCTAGTTCCGATTGTAGGGCTAGGTGTTCGTCTTCGCCCAACGCTTTAACTTGGGCATTCAGGCGCTCCAGTTCCGCAGTCGCCTGCTCAATCTGTGTCCCTAAGCTTGTAAGTTGGGTCGTTATCTCCGTCGCTGCTGCGCTGCTAGCAGCTAATTGTTGAGTTCGTTGCTGGATTTCGGCTTGCGTAGAGCGCCAAACCAAGACAACTTCCCACTGGGATTTAGCTTGGAGAGCTTGTCGCAGTTTCTGGTATCTTTCCGCATGGATGCGATCGCGCTCTAGGCGATCGCGTTGCTGGATCAACTCATTCTCGACAATCCGGAAGCGGTCTTCCCGCTCCTTTACCCGGTCCAGTTTTTCTGTAGCCTGGGCAATTTTGCGATCAAAGTCGGCTACCCCCGCCAGTTCATCAATAATTTCCCGCCGCTGGCGGGAATTCATAGAAATAATACTGGTAACATCCCCTTGCAAAACAACGTTGTAGCCTTCGGGGTAAATCCGCAGGCGACTGAGCTGTTCATGAAGTTCCTGGAGAGTGCAGGGTTCACTATTGATCGTGTAGTTAGAGGTATAGGTCCCCTGCTGGGTTACCCGTAGTCGGCGCGTTACGCGCCATTCTAGGGGCTCAGACGCCTCACCCGTAGAGTTAGCTGACTCTGGCGTAGCACCCGCATGGTCGGATAGATCAAAGGTAACCGTAACGCTAGCTTCGACAACAGAGCGACCACGAGTGCTTTGAGTGTGATTCACCAAGTCTGGTAAACGCTCGGCTCGCATCCCCTTCGAGCCAGATAGACCCAAGGCAAATAGTAAAGCATCCAGGATATTGGACTTGCCGGAGCCATTGGGACCAGAAACTACAGTAAAACCCGGCAGCAGGGGAATTGCTGTGGTGCCACCAAAAGATTTGAAGTGAGAAAGTTCCAGGTGCTTAATGTACACCGCAACTCAGTTGTGAAAGGAATTTTGTCTTCTCTAGTCGTTCCCCACAGGGTAGCACGCAGATCTCAACTCGGCCAGAGGCAACTAGAGAACACTCAAGTGTCCTTATCACAGATTTAACTAGCAAATTATTACTCCTCCTGTCTCAACTTAGAGAGGTCTGGAACAGAGACAGGATTATTGCTACCCGTGAACCCCTAAGTAATATCAAGGTAAATAAGGAACTAATCCCAAAACCAAGCGTTCGTTTCTCGGCTGCTTGGTAATAACCCCAAGCGTATAGAATCCGACTGATAATCCAAACCATACCCAGGCCAGCCCCCCAAGCAGGCCTTACAAACTGTGAGAACAACCACAGCCCAGGTAAAAACAGTACAAGTTGTTCCAAGGTGTTTTGCTGGCGAAGTACCCGCTCAAAACCAGGGTCCCCAGACATTTCAGGAGGCGCCACTTTATACTGAGCTCTAGCGCGGCCGACATTGATCGTCAAAGCCAAGTAGAGAATTTAAGCGGAGACCTTAACTAAGCTAGGCCAAGGTGACATGCTGCTTTATCGGATAGGTTTCTGAGGTTAGAGCTTAATGATTGATTGTCAAGAAACACCAGCTCCAACGCAGTAGAACCTGGTAAGCCCAGTATAATCACCTGAAGATTACTGGGGAACAATTTCACCCCAAGGCTTAGGAGGCATTATGGCATGGCAGGAAATTCCCGGTGGTGTTACTGCTCCCAAGGGGTATCGGGCTGGCGGAATTGCTGCTGGATTAAAGCCTTCTGGCCTAACCGATTTGGCATTAATCGTCTCAGATGTTGAGGCAATCGCCGCTGGCGTGTTCACAACTAGCCAAGTCCGGGCTGCCAGTGTTGACTACTGCCGTCAACGGTTGAGGGCTAAAACTAGTGCCCAAGCGATTCTGTGCAATGCTGGCCAGGCCAATGCTGGGACTGGGGCGCAAGGGCGGATGGCCGTGCTGGAAAAAGCTAAGCTGGTTGGGCAAACCCTAGGAATTCCCCCAGAATCAGTACTGATTGCTTCCACCGGGATCATTGGCAAACAGATTCCTCTAGAACGGGTACGGACGGCTCTACCACAGCTTGCTGCAATTCTGTCAACCAGCGGTTCTGAGCAAGCGGCTCAAGCGATTATGACTACGGATCTGGTGCCCAAAACTATTGCTCTGGAGTCAGAGTTTGCCGGTCGTCCGGTTCGGGTTGGTGGCATTGCAAAGGGGTCGGGGATGATCCACCCTAATATGGCGACACTACTAGCTTTCGTGACCTGTGACGCAGCGGTGTCACCCCATCTGTGGCAGCAAATGCTCAGTTGTGCGGCTAATCAAAGCTTTAATCAAATCACAGTGGATGGGGATACTAGTACCAACGACACGCTCCTGGCTTTGGCAAACGGGCAGTCGCGCACCCCAGCAATCACAGAACTAGGACCGGAAGCGGAAAAGTTACAAGCGATGCTCACCGAGGTTTGTACCCATTTAGCCAAGGCGATCGCCCGTGATGGCGAAGGGGCGACCTGTTTGATTGAGGTACAAGTATCAGGAGCGATGGATGAAGGGGCGGCGCAGCAGGTTGCTAGAACCATTGCCGGATCAATGCTGGTCAAATCCGCTGTATTTGGCCGTGATCCCAATTGGGGGCGAATTGCGGCGGCAGCAGGCCGGGCCGGAGTTGTATTCAATGCCGAAAAATTACAGATTCGCTTAGGCGATTTTCTGTTAATGGATAAAGGCACCCCCTTAGCCTTTGACCGCGATGCTGCTAGCAATTACCTGAAAAAAGATACTGTGGCGATCGCAGTTAATATTGGCGATGGTCCTGGTTATGGCAGGGGTTGGGGCTGCGACCTGAGTTACGACTACGTCAAAATTAATGCGGAGTACACAACCTAAATACTGGGTTTCGAGCGGCGGAAATTGAGCGATAGGAAATGCTACGTAGAGCTACTGAGTTGGTGTGTCAAAGTTCAGTGCTAGCACGGTGAGGGTTTGCCAAAAAGTAGGCCAAAACTAGTTTAGGCAACTTCAACACTTCGCGCAGATTTAAAGTTCAAACCTAGAATTTTAGAATTCTGCCGGACCATCCTGCTGGTTGCCCATAAGTGCTGGTGTATCGGAAAGGGAGGAAATAATGAAGCCGAGTGTACTGGCTACAGCAGTGATGCTCACTGCCATTTCTCTGCTCATTTCCAATAATTCCAGACTGCTGTCAAATCAACTTCAAGGGTCGCGCTCAAGCTCCTTGGCCGTGCTTCGCCCATCAAACCCACCGATCAAATTTCCCAAGCCATTCTTACACAAGCCTGCTGCCCAACCCAATAGGCAGGAGTTTACAAGGGCTCCTCTCAACTCTCAACCCCTGAATATACAGAAAGTTCCGCCGTCTACTACGGTTGAAAAATTACCTAAGCTCTTCGCTATAAGGTGACGCCAGCTGATTGTTGAATATCTAGACTTGTTGTAGCCCTAGGGGTATTGCAAGGAATAAAGATTCTAGCCGGTTCAAGATGATGATATGGATGCCTGTGAGCTTCTCAAGCGATACGCAGCCGGAGAAAGAAATTTCAACAAGGTAGAGCTAATTCATGCAGACTTGATTAGTGCAGAGCTAAATGGCATTCACCTGAGTCGAGCCGACCTAGATTGGACCAACCTGAGTGGTGCAAAACTTGTTGAAGCTGACTTGAGTGGTGCAGAGCTAGTCAATTCAAACTTGATCAATATAGACCTGAGTAAAGCTAATCTGAGTGGCGCAAACCTCAGCCGCTCTGACTTAAGTTGGGCCAACTTGAGTGGCGCTAATTTAATCCGGACTGATTTATGTCAGTCAAACCTACGTGGAGCTAACTTAAGCCGCGCCAATCTAAGTCGCGTGGACCTGAGCGGCGCAAACCTAACTGGGCTTAACTTCAGTGAAGTCAACCTAAGTGGAGCCAACGTAACGGGAGCAAATTTAAGCGGGGCAAACTTGAACCGGGCCGACCTCAGTGGGACAAACCTGCGTGGGGCTGATTTTAGCCAAGCAAAGCTGGTGGGAACAAACTTAAGTGGCGCCAACCAAGTTGGCGCCGTTCTAACTGGAGCAGACTTGAACGGGGCTGACTTAAGCCGGTCTAACTTGACTGGAGCCCATCTACAGGGTCTCGTTCTCAGTGGTGTGATCTTAAGGGGAGCTAACCTACGAGGCGCCAACATGCGGGCAGTGGACATAGTGGATGCCAACCTCAGCCGGGCTGACTTGATCGGTGCCAACTTGAGCCGGGTTAACTTGAGCGGCGGTAACCTTAGCTGGGCAACTTTGAGTAGAGCTAACCTCAGCCGGGCCGAGCTGGGTGGGATAAACTTGAACCGCGCCACCCTACACGGGGGCAACCTAAGTACAGTCGACCTACGAGGAGTCAGTCTCATCGGTGCCGATCTCAGTGAGGCAAACATGAGCGGGACGAACTTGAGCCGGGCCGACTTGAGTGGAGCCAACCTCAGTAGCGCAAACTTGCGAGGAGTCAATCTCAGTGAGGCAGACTTAGGAGGTGCAATCATGCCTGATGGCAGGCGGCGTGATTAAGCCAAAATAGCTGAGCTCTTTAGCTGGAGCATCACCGATTGGCTGAACTGGGAACAATGTAAGAGGCAAATCCGCCAGCCAATCAGGATATTAAGAGACAACCCTATGGATGCCGATAGTCTAAGGCAGTGTAGAGTCTTTATTTTGAAGCTGTATACAGCAGGAGAGCGAGACTTTAGCAGGGTAGACCTGGCAGGTGTAGATCTAAGGGGAGCACATCTAAGTCAGGCAGTTTTAAGTTGGGCAAACCTCAGGAAAGCAACCTTGAGTCAAGCAAACCTAGATTACGCAAACCTATATAATGCAGACCTATGTGATGCAGATGTAAATAAGGCAAGCTTGCTAATGACCAACCTGTTTATGGCCGACCTAAATAGGGCAAATCTAAGTGGGGCAAACCTGTTTACGGCCAACCTAAATAGGGCAAATCTAAGTGGGGCAAACCTGTCTATGGCGGACCTGAGTGGGGCCAACTTGAGTCGAGCAAACCTGACGGAGGCAAATCTAAGTGAGGCAGATCTAAGCCGAGCAACCCTGAGTGGCGCTGACTTAAGTGGAGCGATCTTGAGTCGAGCAAACCTGAGGGAGGCAAATCTAGACTATGCCAATCTAGGTAACGCAGAGCTGTGCGATGCAGACCTAAACCAAGCTAGCTTGCTAATGACAAACTTAGCCGGAGCAAACCTAACTGGAGCAATCTTGAGAGGGGCAAACCTGAATGGAGCGGACTTAAGCCGGGCAGATTTGCGAGGCACAGCCCTCAATGAGACAGATTTAGGTGAAGTCATATTGCATGATGAAACTATCTGTGAATAGGTAACTTGAGTAGTAGTCACTAAAATTCTGGCTAAAGTTTTATGCTTCCAGCCAATCCTCAGCCCTCTCAAAGTGGATTTCAGGCCCTACTTCGTAATCGGCGTTTTCTCAGCCTTTGGGGCGGACAGATCGTCTCCCAAGTTGCAGATAAAGTCTTCTTTGTGCTCTTGATTGCTTTATTGGTCAACTATCGACCGATTCCGGCACTAGCCAACTCTATGCGCTCGGCGATTGTAATTGTGATGACTTTGCCGGCCATCTGCTTTGGTTCAGCAGCAGGCATTTTTGTGGATCGCTGGCCCAAGAAGCAAATCCTTGTTCTTTGTAACTTATCCCGAGGACTACTGATCCTGGCAATTCCAGTACTACCCAAAGATTTTTTAGTTCTGTTAATTATCACCTTCCTTGAATCTACCCTGACTCAACTCTTTGCCCCTGCTGAGCAGGCAGCGATTCCACTACTAGTGCGACGACAAAACTTGATGTCAGCTAATGCCCTGTTTACGACAACAATGATGGGGGCTTTAGTGGTTGGCTTTGCCATTGGCGAACCCCTGCTGAGCTGGGCAGAACAATGGACCGTTAGCTTTGGCCGGGAAATCTTAGTCGGTGGGCTTTATCTATTAGCAGCAGCTTTGCTAAGTGCCATTCCTGTTAAGGAGAAGCGCATTATCCGAAGTGCCAGCATTCATCCCTGGGGTGACTTCAAGCAAGGGTTTAATTACTTGATGCAGAATCGGCTGATCAGCAACGCGATGCTCCAACTTACGGTGTTGTACTCCGTATTTGCGGCGTTGACTATCCTGGCGATCGCCTTGGCAGAAGATATTGGTCTCAAGCCAACTCAATTTGGTTTTCTCCTGGCAGCGGCAGGGGTGGGTTTGATTGTAGGGGCTGGTTTTCTGGGTCAGAGTGGCTCCCGCTGGCAACATCAGCCCTTACCTTTAATCGGCTTTCTAAGTATGGCTTTTGTGTTGTTTGGATTCGCCTTTGTCCATAACCTGATCTTGGGGTTGGGCTTGAGCGTTTTACTGGGACTAGGTGGCTCCTTGGTGGGTGTACCAATGCAAACCTTAATTCAAATCAAAACGCCAGCAACCATGCGGGGCATGGTGTTTGGCTTTCAAAACAATATGCTGAATATTGCTATGAGTTTGCCGCTAGCGATCGCCGGAATCCTAGCCGATCTGCTTGGGTTACGCACCGTTTTAATCAGCATGAGTGTAATTGTGGGAGCTGCCGGTATTTGGACATGGCAGAGTACCCGCCGAGACCTGCAAGATGCTTAACCAACCTTAAATCTCTCTTCATATCAACCACACAGTTTTAATTCATTGTGCAGTAATAACTCAAAGCTGAGCTGTGATGGCTCGATTAGCGAAAGTTGCTGCAACGGAGGTCGCAATAGCAAAATGTCATCGTTTTAACAATTAAAGGCTCGACAGAGAATGGTATCGAGCTTTACACTAGGAACTTAATCCAGGTATTGATTTGATGACAGGTTAGCAACTTTCGTGAGGTTCCCCGTGCGAGCAACTGGTGCTTTTGCCCTAATTGATAGCTTAAAGCGTCATGACGTTAACCATATTTTTGGTTATCCCGGTGGAGCAATCCTGCCAATTTATGATGCACTGTACCTGGCGGAAGTTACTGGTGGGATTAAACATATCCTGGTACGGCATGAGCAAGGGGCAGCCCACGCCGCCGACGGTTATGCACGTGCTACTGGTAAGGTAGGAGTGTGTTTTGCCACCTCCGGTCCGGGGGCAACTAACCTTGTAACTGGTATTGCTACAGCTTACATGGATTCAATTCCGATGGTTGTGGTTACCGGCCAAGTACCCCGCGCTGCACTTGGCAGCGATGCCTTTCAGGAAACAGATATTTTTGGCATTACGCTGCCAATTGTTAAACATTCCTATGTGGTTCGTGAACCACAAGATATGGCTCGGATTGTCGCCGAAGCATTCTTTATTGCTAGTACGGGTCGGCCTGGCCCTGTTTTAGTAGATGTGCCTAAGGATGTGG
Source organism: uncultured Synechococcales cyanobacterium (assembly GCA_902806435.1). Classification (GTDB taxonomy): domain Bacteria; phylum Cyanobacteriota; class Cyanobacteriia; order Thermosynechococcales; family Thermosynechococcaceae; genus CADCWO01. The sequence continues at coordinate 28,821 of CADCWO010000212.1, forward strand.
CCCTAGAAGAATTTGAATATGAGCCTGTTGCGCCGGGTTCCATCAAGCTTCAGGGTTACTGTCCAGCCAATGAAGGTAATCCCCAGCAAGTTGCTAAAGCCCTGGAACTTCTCCAGCAAGCGGAACAGCCCTTACTGTACGTTGGAGGTGGGGCGATCACCTCTGGAGCCCATGCAGAGATCAGTCAATTAGCAGAACGATTTCAGATTCCGGTAACAACCACCCTGATGGGTAAAGGGGCGTTTGAAGAATCCCATCCGTTGGCTCTAGGTATGCTGGGGATGCATGGTACAGCGTATGCCAACTTTGCTGTGAGTGAGTGTGATCTGTTGATCGCAGTAGGAGCGCGGTTTGATGATCGTGTAGCTGGCAAGCTAGATGAGTTTGCTTCTCGCGCTAAGGTAATTCACATTGACATTGACCCAGCAGAGGTTGGTAAGAACCGTACGCCGGAAGTGCCGGTTGTGGGTAATGTGCGCCATGTATTGATTGAACTGCTCCGCCAAGCCGGGGAAAAGCAACCACAACTTGAACGAACTGCTGCCTGGCGAGAACGGATCAGTCGTTGGCAGGAAGATTATCCACTGGTGGTGCCCCGTCCAAGCGGCTGCCTTTCTCCGCAGGAAGTAATTGTGGAACTGCGGAACCAGGCTCCAGATGCCTACTACACCACAGATGTCGGCCAACACCAAATGTGGTCTGCCCAGTTCCTAAAGAATGGTCCTCGGCGCTGGATTTCCAGTGCTGGCTTAGGAACAATGGGTTTCGGGTTGCCGGCAGCCATGGGGGCAAAAGTAGCTCTACCAGAGCAACAGGTGATCTGCATCAGTGGGGATGCCAGTTTTCAAATGAATTTGCAAGAACTAGCAACACTGGCGCAATATGGGATCAACGTCAAAACCGTTATCATCAATAACTTCTGGCAAGGAATGGTACGTCAGTGGCAGCAAGCCTTCTTTAACGAAAACTACTCGCACTCCAGCATGGCACTAGGCATGCCAGACTTTGAACAGCTAGCCAAGGCGTTCAAGATTAAAGGGATGTTGATTACGGAACGGGCCCAACTCAGTGAGGTAATCGCCGAGATGCTCGCTCACGATGGACCTGTTCTGGTAGAAGCCCAGGTGACCAAAGATGAAAACTGCTACCCCATGGTCGCTCCTGGAAAGAGCAATGCTCAGATGATTGGCTTGCCGGAGCTACTAAAACTAGAGAAAGCGATAGAGCTTGTCTATTGCAGTAGCTGTGGTACCAAAAATGCCACCAGCAATCGCTTCTGTCCAGAGTGCGGCACAAAGTTGTAGAAAGACTGAGGAACCACTCAAAGCCTTGGTTGGCGATCGCCACGGTCTCAACAGGAGTCATGGATGGCTTATGCGATCGCTGGACCAGTGAAACCGGTGGTGGATAAGATTTGGTCAATGGCTGCTAGGTGGCAGCTGCGCTATGGAAAATCATAAAGCTGGATACAATCTTTCTGCTTGCACTTGGGTATGACTAAACTAGTATTAATAACTAGACTAGTAAGGAGGTAATATCCCTGCTCCTCGTAACAGGTTGAAGTCAACCCCCTGAAAAGTCGGTGACTTAACCAGATTCTATATTGATGGGATGGATTGAAAAAAAGCTATGAGCAATATTCACGAACAAGTCGAACAAGAGCTTCAAAAAGCGGCAGATAACCTTCCAGTTCCAGAGCAGCTCTCTGACCACGTTCAACAAGAAATTAAAAAAGCTGCAAGTAACATTGCGAACAGCATTGATGAATTGATCGAAAAAGAGCGAGAACAGGCTCGTGCTGCCTGTGCTACCAGCGGTGGTGACTCTACTGAGTGTGCAGTCGCATGGGATGTTGTGGAAGAGCTTCAAGCTGAGGCAGCACACCAGAAAACCAGTACCCGGGCTAAGCCAAAGAATTCTCTCGAAAAGTATTGCGATGAAAATCCTAGTGCTGACGAGTGCCGGATTTACGACGACTAGTACTATCGCTACGCTTTCAGCCTCTAGTTTATCGTTAGTATTTTGATCAATAAGCAACCTCAGCACTCAAAAGCTTTCTGGTTGCTTATTTTTTGGACTATCTATCTCTATGCAGAACCCAGTATGGACTCATATTGCGCAGCAAATCACTCAAGCGACGGGTAAATTTTTTATAGCTAAGGAGCAACGCTCAGTTGGGGGCGGTTGTATTAATCAAGCCTTAGCATTGAGCGACGGCTCACAGACTTACTTTGTGAAGCTAAATGACCCCACCAAGCTTGCCATGTTTGCAGCAGAGGCGATGGGGCTACAGGAACTTAGTCAAACCGGCACTATCCGGGTTCCCAAACCGATTTGCTGGGGAGTTGATGGCTCTAGCTACATTGTCCTGGAATGGTTAGATTTAGGCCCTAGTAACAGTCAAACTTGGTCATTAATGGGTGAGCAGTTGGCAGCAATGCACCGGACCACGAGCGATAACGGATTTGGTTGGCACCGGCAAAATACAATTGGTTCAACCCCTCAGATCAATACTTGGAGTGATGATTGGGCCGACTTTTTCACAGAATATCGGATTGGTTACCAGTTAAAGCTGGCAAAACGCCAAGGGGGGCATTTCCCGGCTGCTGACAAGTTACTTGCTACAATTCCCCAAATTTTAGCTAATCATCAACCACAACCATCCCTGGTTCACGGCGATCTCTGGTCCGGAAACGCTGATGCTACCAAGTCAGGCGAACCTGTGATCCTTGATCCTGCCGTGTACTATGGCGATCGGGAAGTCGATTTAGCAATGACGGAACTTTTTGGGGGCTTTCCACAAGTTTTTTACCAGGCTTACGAGCAGGCTTTTCCTTTACCTCCAGGCTACAAGCACCGCAAAACCCTCTACAACCTCTATCACATCCTCAATCACTTCAACTTATTTGGAGGCAGTTATCTTACTCAGGCCAACCAGATGATTGAGCAACTTTTATTTAACTGAATCTACTAGCTCAATATCCATTTAAGCCAAGGGTCAAAGCAGCAAGAACTACCGGGCCAGCACTGTGAATAAGTCTCTATGAACTTGCTACTAATTGAACTTGTAACCTTCACCTACCCTTTGCCTTACTGCTTTCCAAACGTACTTGTCGATTAGTGCTGGTGATGGACAGGAATGATCCAGTAACTCTTCAACGGCAGTTTCATTAGCCTGGAAGATTTGCAGAACTACCAGCGCACTAATCCAGAAAAAGGTTGGCTACCGTTAAAAATTTGGCAACAGAAGGCTCTCAGCATCCACCACCCTATTACGTCTGGGTCAGATTTTGGGTTAATTTGAGCTGCCCACTTAACTCAAAAGTGCAACTGAAAGGGGTACGTGAATCAAATGTACCTGAAATATCTCCGGGCTTCAGTAATGTATCTATTACTCAATCCTTCTCAACGGTTACGAGACAACCTTGAGAAACAAAACGATGCAATAGAACCTGCTGACAAGCGAGGTAAACGCTGCGGCTAAAAAAACAGTAAGAAATATCTAGATAAATTGGATGAGACGTCCTAAAAAGTTTCATTAATAAGCTAAACGGATCTTGATACCATCAAACGGGACCCTTAAAAGTATCTTTATGTGCTGAACGTCAAAACGGCAGTTGTCTTACTTACGATGATCTGTATTATTGCTACTGGGCTGGCAGTCTATCTGCTGGGAGGTATTGATCCAGCTGAGCTGCAAACCCGGATTAGAGCTGCCGGAAGCTGGGCACCGCTTATTTATGTGGCACTATACATTGTGGGAACGGTGTTGGTGCTTCCCTCGACCGCCCTTAACCTGACAGGTGGGGTAGTATTTGGCCCTTGGCTAGGAACAGTCTGGACCAGCATTGGAGCGATAATTGCCGCGATCGCCACTTTTGCCTTTGCCCGGACAGTCGGGCGTGAAGCGATTGCTAAACGACTGGCCGGGCGCTGGCAAGCGATGGATGCCGAGGTGCGCCGGGGCGGAGTATTCTATATGTTCGCAATTCGACTGGTGCCGATAATGCCCTACGGCTTAGTCAATTTTGCAGCTGGGCTCACCTCGATTAGCTTTAAAGATTATGTTGTGGGCACAACCCTGGGAACTGTGCCTAGTGTTTTACCGTTTGTGTTGCTTGGCAATTCTGGCTTAAAGGCCCTGCGAACTGGAGATGTCGTACCACTGGTAGGTGCCTTGGCACTCACGGGTCTTCTGGTGGCTGGGTCAACCTGGTACCGTCGCCGTCGCACGTTTCCGCCCCAGGCGGCAAAAATCCTTAGATCCTCAGATGTCACAGACTCCCAGGATAGCTAAACTATGCTGCCCAAATATTCTTTGATCATTCCGATTTACAACGAGTCAGAAACGATTCCAGAACTGTACCGCCGGGTGGCGGCGGTGATGAACCGGCTAGACGGTGCTGCGGAATTGGTTTTAGTGGACGATGGCAGCCGCGATCGCTCCTTGGACCTAATCCGAAAGCTACACCAGCAGGACGAGCGGATTTGCTATTTAAGTTTCGCCCGCAACTTCGGCCACCAGACGGCAGTAACCGCAGGTCTAAACTTTGTGCGGGGCAAAGTTGTGGTGATCCTGGACGCAGATTTACAAGACCCACCGGAACTGATTCCCGACATGATCCAGCAGTGGCGACAGGGCTACCAGGTAGTTTACGCCCAGCGCACCCAGCGCCGCCGGGAAAGCTGGTTCAAGCGCTTCATGGCCTATAGCTTTTACCGCATCCTTAGAGGCTTGGCGGATGTGAACATTCCTACCGATACTGGAGATTTTTGCTTGATGGACCGGCAAGTTGTAGATGTGCTGAATGCGATGCCGGAGCGCAATCGCTACATCCGGGGCCTGCGGGCTTGGGTTGGTTTTAAGCAAACCGCCGTCAAGTTTGAACGCGACCCCCGGTTTGCGGGTGAGGTAAAGTATACCTTCCGCAAGTCCTTGCGCTTAGCGATCAACAGCATTATTTCCTTTTCCCGCGTACCCTTGCAGTTGGCAACGTATCTCGGACTGTTTGCTGCCGGGTTAGCCCTGCTAATGGTACTGCTCGTATTGTACTGGCGCTTATCTGGGCCAGGATCTCCCTTGATTGGCTTCACCGCGATCGCGGTAGCCGTTTTATTTCTAGGGGCTGTACAACTAGTCTGTATTGGAATTCTTGGCGAATATATCGGACGAATTTATGAGGAAGTCAAAGGTCGGCCGCTATATATCCTAAGAGAAGCTGCCGGTTTCACGCAGCCTACAGACTGTTTCCCTACTCACCAAAAAAGTTAAAAACCTAAATCCGCTTTAGCGGCTTCCGCTGCTTTGAATACGGCTGCAGTAGACATTTCTTCCCAGGGAATATCGCCGATTTCGGCATAGAAGGTTTCGTCATAGGGACGAGTCCGCACGACAACGGGCATCGGTACCGCATGCCCCAAGATCAAGGCTTGTTGCTTCGAGTCAAGCTTGGCAAGAACAGAACGTAGGTTCTGAGCACCAGACATGCCGGTAAAAATTGCTTCGATGTCTTTTTCGTCATTGAGTAAAGCTGTGATCCGAGTGCCAATCTGGGACATCACTTCATTGTCGATACCAGAGGGACGCTGATCCACCACTAGTAAGGTGACAAAGTACTTCCGCATTTCACGGGCGATCGTGCCAAAAATGGTTTGGCGTACCGTGTGGGGGTCTAAGAAGCGATGGGCTTCTTCAATCGTGATTACAAGCTGGCGTGGGCGATCTCCAGGGTTTTTGGTCTGCAAAAAATGCTCAGACTTGCGCACATAGGAAGCATGGATGCGGCGGGCAATGATGTTAGTTGCCAGCATGTAGGACAGCATATTGGACTGGGAGCCAAATTCAATCACTACATGCTTGCCAGCTTCTAAGGCATCCAAGATGCGACCAATGTAGTTGTGAGGGCTAGCATTTTGGATGTACTTCAAGTCATCTAGACGCGTTAATTTACGCTGTAGCGCCATAATCGACGCTTTACTGCCCATCTTTGTCTCACAAAACTCCTGGATTTCCCCATTGCTCATCGTCAACAAGCGGGTGATCCAGGACTTGCCAAATTCATTGCGGAGGATAATCGCATTCTCTAAACTGGCTTCGGAGAGATTCAGCTCCTCCCGCACTAGCATCAAGTCCTCTACTTCAATCTGGTCATAGCTAATGTAAAGTTCCTGGGCATCTCGGACACCTCGCCTGCGCGTTGATTCTGGGTCCAACGTATAGATTTGCACCTGAGCTGGAAATAACTGACGCAAGCCTTTGACCGTACTGAAGTGCTTTCCTTCACTGGCTGCTTCCCACCCGTACTCCGAGTGCATATCAAAGATCAGGTTCACCGCAGCTTGTTTGCGAATAATGCCTGAGAGTAAAAGCCGCGTCAGGAAGGATTTACCGGTTCCTGACTTGCCAAATACCCCATTACTGCGTTCTACCAGGCGATCTAGGTCCAGGCAGATCGGCACCTCCATATCAATCGGCTGACCAATCGAAAAGTTGCGGCGCTGGGGGTCATCCTCCCAACCGAAAATCGCCCGAAAATCGCGCTCACTGGCATCAAAGACACGACTGAAATGACTAGGAATCGTTTTAACCGGTAGCAGTTCGATGGTGCTACTAGTTTGGGGCTGAAACCCGACAGATCCTAAACGAGGAGCTGTGCCGTTGGTGATTGGGTTGGTATCCGCTTCCGGGGTAAACATCAACATCGGCGTCAGGTTGATCGTGCCGTAGGTACCTGTTCCTGCCAGGACTTCCGTCAAAAAGGTATTGGCGGGATCGGGAGGATTTGCCAGAATTCTAGGGCTAGCCGTTCCTAGGCTGACATCAGTAAGCATGCAGAAAAAGTGCGATCGCACTCCCTTGACGACCAAAAACTTACCTACCCGCATTTCTTCGACCGAGATGTCTGCCTGTAATCGAACTTCTAATCCCTGGCTCAAGGAGCCTTGAATTACTGAACCTAAAGGCCGCTCTACACTCATAGGAGAAATTGATTCCTTCGACCCATCATAGGTGCAATCTAGCTCAATCACCATTGTGGGGGAGTGCGATTGATTAGATTGCAGCTCAAGGGGCTCGAAATCAACTTTGCAACTAACACAAATCCATTACTACATCGCCCTACAACTAGATTACCGGCACTATGCAGTCTAACCGCCTAGTTCACCAACGGTAGGCAAGGGGAATAAATCGCGATCGCTTGTTTGAGCAATCACCTAAAACTTTGGCTTTCCTAGCCTATACTTTTTCTTTCGGTGGTGACGCAATGCCACTCTTGATCAGGAGCCCCTCAATTTCTCTGATCAATTCAAGGTCTTCATCAGGTAAGAAATTTTCAGTTGCGAACGAGCTCGCACCGCTAGATAGTTGCTTCTCAAGGAAAGCAAACGCCTGCCGGAACTGCCGTGGGCCTGCTTTGATCGGTGCATCAAAATGGCAGGGAATAATCCGCTGGAAATTCCAGGTTGCTACCTCGTCCGCCCAGTCCAAGGTTTGACTGGGTGCCTGGTTAAGAATTAGCGTTTGCAGAATCGGGGCAACAAACAGACGTCCCCCTCCCCGTAGGGCATCAAACGAGTGCTTCCAGTTGTCTTTCCATCGGAACGGAAATAAGCCGAAATATGCTTTCTTTGAGCGATCCGGTGCTTGCAGGGTATCGCGGAATGCCTTTCCCAGCTTAATTGTTTCTACTGCGCTGGGCCGGAAGTAGACGGCAAATAAAGAGATGCGCTGCCATCCCTTACGGCGGTTTTGTTTACTGTCCTCTACACTATTGAATGCGTCGTCCTTGGCATGGAACAGCAAGGGATATGGATCGAGTTGGACAATCGTGGGTGGATCTTCCGGCACAGACAGCACAGAATCAGTGACAAGCAGCGTCCGCGATCGCCGGTGGTACAAGGCAACTTCCCCAAACGCTCCTCGTCCGAGGTCGATGTTCAGCACTGCATAGTCAAACTCATCGCCAAAAGGAGTTTCAGTGGGGTTTGGTGGAAGGACATGTGTGCGTTTAGCGGGAAAACCAAGCCAGCTCAAAGGCAGGTTTATCGGGAAGCTCCACTGGTTCGGAGCTACAAACACCTGCGACTCGGGAAAGCACCTGGCGAAGGGACCAACGAACACCTTATGCTCTAGACCAGAGGCAGTTGGCAGGATAATGTACTTGACGTCACCGTGTACTGTCACCAGCTCCTTAAGAAGCCGGATACACTCTGGGGTAGGTGCGATCGGTGCATAGACAAGCAGACCCCCTGCTTCGAGCTTCACGACGCTCATGCGGATGGGTACAACGGTATAGAAGATGCCCTGAATCTGGTCGAAGATCCAGATTGTGTCCTTCACCACTTCTGTGCGCAGAGTCCGCCGTCTGCCAAAAGGATAGAGGGGCACAGCGGGCCAAAAACGCCACGACCAGTCCCTGGAATGAGGCTGTTGCTCTTGCTCCTGTAGGTTTATCGTGGCTTTATCCACGACCTCTCCCAAATCCTAAAGCTCTACTTATTATTATCTAATTTCCGCAGACTGGTGTGAGCAAATTGACGATGGATATTCGCCTCAACCCATCCTTCAAGAAAACAGCGATCGCACTAGGACGTAGCGTAGAAAATCAATGAAGTTTTGATGCTGAATAACTTCACTTCAACTGCCTCGGTTTAGCGTTGCGTTAACTCTTTCAACGCAGTGATATAGTTTGCAATCTTGTGATCCTGAAAGCGCCGGGAGAGAAAGTTCAGGCTAAAGCGAGGACCAAGTCTGTACGCTGTATCCACATGCTGGTGTCCCTGCCAAGGTCTGGGCAGGGCAGGCACAATATCCATTCCGTAAACAAACCGATAGGTACTGGGCACACGGCGGTTAAAAGAGTCCCGAAAACCAGCATTTCCTACCCTCGGGGCACCAAAAGTATAAATGGAGATCGCAACATTCGGGAAATTGTATTGAACATCAACGGCACACAGCGTTGCCAATGCGCCACCCAAACTGTGGCCGGTTATGGTAACACTTGAGGCAGCATGATTCTTCAGATAGTCGTGAATTTTCTCTCGCACAGATAGATAGGCTGTGGCAAATCCCTGGTGCATTTGAGCGCCAGATCGACTTTCACCGGTATAGGGATAAATTTGTTCCCGAGTCTGAACAACTCGTTCTTGGATCACTTTCTGCTGAAACTCAACAACTTGTCTAAAGTTGAAGTTGGTGTTCCAGTCCATCCGGTTTTCACTGCCACGGAAAACGATATAGATGGAATCCCCTTCCGCGTCTGACAGAATGGCGCATTGAGTGTCGGTACTCGCTTGATCAATTAAGTCTGGAGTAATGTCGGGAAACTGGCTAAAGTGCTGAAGCTAGGAGAAATCCTGATAAATCTCCTGCGCCAGAAGGGCAAGATTGACCGCCTTGGTAACGTCCATTGTCAGAATCCTTTTTACCTTAGTAGACGGATACTAGAGCAGCTAAAGTACTAGATAGCAACGAAAACCTGAATGGAGCAGCTGCCGCGATCGCAACCAAGTAGTCAAATTTTATCCTGTCACCCCGTTAAATTCCGACAAAAATGTTTCGCTTTTAGACGGTTATCGGCTGTGATTCTAGGGGAGAGACTCATAAAACAAGCTGCTGAATTATGAAGTAAGCCTCAAGATGGCACCAATTTTGAACCAGAGCCTGCCTTACAATTCGACAATGAAACTGTCTCGGTGGTGAAAGTCGGCCTGCGAACCCGGATGGGTCAGCGCCCAGTAGCTCACCTCGCCGTCTCTGGGTTTGATCACGGTGCTGATAGCAACCTCCAGAGCCTGATCTATCGGCACAATTTTAGTCAAATCGAGCTCCAGAGCAAGGGATAAACAGCCCGGTTGGGTCTGGACCCTAAACGGAAGTAATTGAAAGGCCATTTCCGCCTGCATTCCTTGTCGGTAAGCGGCAAAGCGATAGACGTTCCAGTGCCCAGCGGGAGAGAGGTTGAATTCCCAATAGTGAGGAGACTGCTTGAGAGCCAGGAAAAACTCGAAGCAGGTTTCTTCCCACAGCTCATCTTTGCAAGCTGGTAGGTCTGCTGGTGCCAGAATCATCAGTTCTGCCAGATTGCCAATCAGCGTATAGCAGATGGCAAGTGTATTCGTGTGACGAACGATGTTAGCTGTAAGCTTCAAATCGGACAGACAGCTGTTTATGGAGAATGGCTGTAGAGAGTAGTCGTTCATCGCATATCTTGGCTCAGGTTGCGAATCGCTGCTGCTTGGGATTCAATACTTTCAGTCAGCTTAAATTGGACGAGCGCCCTGGCGAGGTTGTGTTCTGGGTACTTAGCCTTGAAATAGACATTACCTGCCAAATAGTCGGTAAAGAATCTGAGCCCCAGCTCGAAAGCGATTAGGCGGATCGCGTCGTACAGATATTTGTAGTCGGTCTCGGTGAGAAATCTGGCTTGGGAAAGATAGCCTTGCAGAATCTCCTGGCAAAGGTCAAGTTCAAAGCGCACTGCCTGCCACTGTTCAGTTTCTTCTCCCAAAGGGTTACAGCCTGATCGCAGGCAGTCACCAATATCATAATGAACTAGACCGGGTTTGACGGTATCCAGATCGATGATGCTGATTGCCTGCCGGGTGGCGGTATCGATCATGACGTTGTTGATCTTGGGGTCGCCATGAATTGGTCGTAGACATAGCCTGCCTTGGGCTTTGGCATCTTCAAGGACGTGCGCCCAGGCTTTGCGATCGCTGATAAACTGCAAACAATAATCCACCTCCGGGAGCCGGGTAGAAGTTTGCTCGTGGACTGGTGGGGATTGGCTGCGGGATGTCGCCAGGACTTGAGCATAGTGCTGTAGATAGGACGGTGTAATGTGGAACCCTTCCAGGGTGTCGGCTAGTTTTGCTGGGGACAGGTCACTGATCAGGGTATGGAACATACCGAGTGCGTAGCCGACTTCTCTAGCGTGCTGATTGTCTTGAATGGTATCAAAGGACTGCGAGGCATCAATAAAGCTGATCGCGCGCCAGAACGAGCCACTGGAGTCAATCCAATGATCTTGAGCAGCTTGGGTCAAAAGCACCCGTGGCACCTCCCAGCGGCGGTCCGGGCTAAAGGAGGTATGCTGTAGGCGATCGCGAACATGCTCGGTGAAGGTACGTATGTTCTGCATGACCAGCTCTGGCTGGCGAAATACTTGCGTATTGATGCGTTGGAGGACAAAGTGCCCTTCCGATTTAGAGTCTAGAGTTACCAGGAAGGTGTCATTAATATTGCCACTTCCAAATGCCTGGACGTTGATCACCTTGTCTTGAGGAGAGGCAAATTGGTTGGCAACAGAAACAAGGTTTTCCCAATTGCTGCTTGTGTTTAGATCCTTCATATTCCCCCTGGCTAGCTGTTTAAACTACGCTGTTGCTCCTGTTACGAAGCGATGCGCTGATCAAAATTGTCCATCTAAGGCATGTTTATGTGGGGCAGTTTCTGAAACTATCACTGAAACGCAGGACCCCATAGCTCTCAACTTTGTTTAAACCTCAACGAAACTTTAAAGTAGAAACCTCTGAAGCATCAATGACTTGAAATCCTTGTCAACAAACTTATCTGAATGCCACAAAGCTTTTTTAGTTCATGAGCGGCTTTGTAAAACCTATGGATGTCCTGTTGCCTTCTTCCGTGATCTAGATCCCCTGAGTGAATTAATTTCGTCACTATTGTCACACCGGACTCGCAACGCCGACTCCACTCGGGCTTTCAGCGAGCTACTATCTCGTTTTGAAAATTGGGCTGCCCTACGGGATGCTCCTGTCAATGAAGTAGAGGCAGCGATCAAATTCTGTACCTGGCCAGAGCAAAAGGCACCGCGTATTCAAAGGGTGCTGCAAGTCATTACTGAGCAACGAGGAGACTTATCGTTGGACTTTTTGGGTGATCTTGAAGTACCTGCTGCCCGTGCCTGGCTGGAATTACTACCAGGCGTTGGGCCAAAGACTAGTGCAGCCGTGCTGATATTTAGTCGCTTACGGCGTCCCGCGCTTCCTGTGGATAGTCATCATCACCGTGTGGCCCTGCGATTACAGTTAATTGCTGCAGGAGTTGCCGTTGGTCAATCCCATGCGCTGCTCGAGGCACAACTACCACCGGGTTGGAGTGCTCAACAGGTATATGACAATCACGAGGTAATGATGCTGCATGGGCAGCGTTGCTGCTTTTATCGCAATCCAGCTTGCAGACGTTGTCCTGTACTCGATTTATGTCCGTATGGGCAAGAGCGTCTCCGTACTATAAATTTCGTAACTGCTGACCTTAAGTAGCTAGTTGAAGACAACCGAACGGCACACTTCACAGACGGCAGATACGACTTGCAACTTGGTGAGTGCTCTATCCCTGTGTTAAACGCAGCCATGGATTCACACTACGGTTAAAATCGGTCCTCGCCTCAGCACGAATCATGCTCCTTCAGCCGATACAACAATGAGAATCTCACTATGTGAGTTTATTGCTGAATTCCTGACAGTAACTCGCGGACATCTGAGACTTCACCTGTCACTGCAGCAGCTACAACCATTGCCGGACTCATCAGCAGCGTGCGGCCAGAAGAAGAACCCTGACGGCCTTTGAAATTCCGATTGGAAGAAGAGGCACTGAGTTGGCGACCCTCAAGCTTATCGGGATTCATTGCCAGGCACATGGAGCACCCAGGTTCGCGCCACTCGAACCCTGCCTCTAAAAAGATCTGATGCAACCCTTCTGCCTCAGCTTGTTTTTTTACTTGCTCAGAACCAGGAACAACAAAGGCTTTAATACCTTCAGCCACATGGCGACCTTTAGCAAACTTAGCTGCCTCCCGTAGGTCGCCAATGCGACCATTGGTACAGCTCCCGATAAAGCAGACGTCGACTTTTGTCCCCTGGAGGGGTTTGCCAGGAGCAAGATCCATATAGCGGTAAGCTTCTACGGCAATCGGTTGTTCTGCTTCCGGCAGGTTTTCTGGGGCGGGTACAACTTCATCCACAGCAATTCCCTGACCGGGTGTAATCCCCCAGGTGACTGTAGGCGCAATCTGGGAAGCATCAAATACAACCACATCGTCATAAATGGCATCAGCCTCACTGCGGATACTGGTCCACCAGCTCACTGCTTGCTCCCACTCGGACTCTTTGGGAGCGAACTCTCTACCTTGCAAGTACTCAAAAGTCACCTTATCTGGATTGATGTAGCCACAACGAGCCCCTCCTTCGATCGCCATGTTGCAGACGGTCATCCGCTCTTCCATGTTCATCTGCTCAAAGGTGCTACCGGCAAATTCGTAGGCGTAACCGACACCCCCTTTGACACCTAGAGTGCGGATGATGTGGAGAATTACATCCTTGGCATAAACGCCCGGATTGAGGGTACCATTAACCTCAACTTTGCGAACTTTGAGTTTAGACAGCGCCAGCGTCTGAGAGGCCAAGACGTCGCGGACTTGACTCGTGCCAATCCCAAACGCGATCGCCCCAAAAGCACCATGGGTTGAGGTATGGCTATCACCGCAAGCAATAGTCATCCCCGGTTGGGTTAGACCCTGTTCGGGGGCAATCACATGCACAATCCCCTGACTGCCAGAGCCAACGTTATAAAAGGTGATGTTGTGTTCCTGGCAACTGCGCTCTAGCGCCTGCATCATTTCTTCGGCCAGGCTATCTGCAAAGGGACGCGCCTGATTCTCTGTTGGGACAATATGATCGACTGTGGCAACAGTGCGGTGAGGAAACAAAACTTTCAGGCCTCGTTCCCGCAGCATAGCAAAGGCTTGAGGGCTGGTAACTTCATGGATCAGGTGCAGGCCAATGAATAGTTGAGTTTGGCCCGAGGGCAACATCCCTACCGTATGCAAGTCCCAGACTTTATCAAACAGTGTTCCCTTGCTCATCACTTTTAGTCGTAATCCCTACAGTCAGTGTTTAATTTTATCTTAATAAAATAGCCGTCAGCTTTCTGCCGACTAGAAAGAGAAAAGAGTTGCAGACCCTGTAGGGATTCCAACAGTCGTTGTTAAAGCACCGAAGATGATTGTTCTTGTAATGGGAGTTGCTGGCTCTGGCAAAACCACCATTGCCAAAATGCTAGCTGACAGTTTGGGCTGGGAGTTTAGTGACGCTGACAGCTTCCACCCGCCAGCCAATGTTGAGAAGATGAGCCAGGGTATTCCCCTAGAGGATGCAGACCGAGCTCCTTGGCTCCAGGCACTTCAAGCTACGATTGAGCGTTGGCTGAGGGAGAAAAAGAATGTTGTCCTGGCCTGTTCAGCCCTAAAAGCCGCTTACCGTGAGAGGCTCTGTTGTGATAAGTCCCGAATGCAGTTGGTTTATCTCAAGGGTTCCTTTGAGTTGCTCCAGTCACGCCTAGCTCAGCGTTCAGACCACTTTATGAAGCAGAACTTGCTGCAAAGCCAGTTTGACATCTTGGAGGAGCCAGCGGAAGGGATTTACGTGGATATTCTACTGCCACCAAAGGTCATTGTGCAGCAGATCAGAGTAAACCTTGGGCTTTAGCTGCCAGTTCTAATTGCTTTAGGTCTAGTTAATTTTGTTGCCCTACCCTTCACCTGTGCAGCATAAATTAGTTGGATTATTGGTGCCGATAGGTAGAAGCCAGCGTTCAAGCCTATCGGCAGTTGCAGACACAGGGTTGAGTACCATTTTCACGGACAATGGAACCCATGCTACCGAGGTCGCCGATCAGAGGGGTTCCTTTAGAGGTTTTGGTAAGCCTTTCATTCGCGACCGTTGCCTTTTTTGCCGGTCTTGACGCCGGAAGTAGCGGCTGCGTGACTGGTTAAGAGTGACGCAGAGACGACGATTGTTGATGCTATTCGCTTCTTTAATCTCTTTCTGAAGTCTCCCACCACTAACGATCAAGGTATGGTAAATTCTCAAGCTCTGCTGGATTAGGGGGTGTGGCCTTTGTATGGGACGATGACACTGGGACTTTTCCGGGAGAAACTGAATGATTTTGGCCAGGTGACATTCCGGGCGGCTCTTGCCAATGGTAATCCACTAATTGTCCGCGCTGAGTCAACTTCAGCCCCTAGGCCTAGTAGTAGTGCCAGATTGTTTAGGATTGTCATTCTTAGCACGATCAACTACTGTTGCATTACTGGAGTAGGCATTCTGCTCCGGCTAGCTAGTAGGGACTACGTCCAATCACGATCTCTGGAGCAAATTTTCTAGCGGTAAAGAGGCTGGGAGCAGAAGACTTTATACAGCCATCAATAATGAATAATACTCTGTAACGCCTTAAGAACGTTTGTTGGCTGGCGGTCAAGCTTTGCTATACAACTGGAAGGTTTTTTGTCGCACTTTGGCTGCGGTGCCACTTTATCTAGAGAAAGGTGTGAGATGAGATTAGGTTTGAGCCTGATTGGGCCGGCAGTGATGGGTCTATACCTTAGTCTCCCAGCTACAGCGGCAGAATTTACATTCACTAAAATTGCAGACAATAGCGGTCCCCTACAGCCATTTGGCTCTCCCAGCCTTAACGATCAAGGAGTAATCGTATTCAGCGCCCTCTTAAATAAAGGGGGCAGTGGCCTTTTTGTGGGTAGCGGCAGATCAAGCGGTGGATCTAGAACTAAGACAATTGTCAAAAGTAGTGGCTCTGCTGTTCCATTGAGTGCCCCTTCCATCAGCAATCAAGGCATAGTAGCCTTTGGCAACGATGAGGCGAGGGGAATTTTCACTCACAGTGGAACAAAACTTACACCAATTGCTGACAGTAGTGGTACCCTGAACACCTTCCCCGCTAGTACCCCCGCCATTAATGATCAGGGTATAGTAGCTTTTCGAGCAGAGCTGGATACAGGCATTAGTGGCCTCTTTACGGGTAGTAGCGGCGCACCTATCACGACCATTGCTGATAATGCTAGCAGCACCTTTGATAGCTTTGGTCCCCCGGTTATCAACGAGCGCGGTACGGTGGCCTTTAGTGCCGAACTGAGACCTCAGGAGGAGCAAAACTCAGTTAGTGGGATTTTTACCAGTAGTAACGGCGCGATCAAAACGATTGCTGATAGTAAAGGGTCCTTTACTTCCTTCAGCCCACCGTCACTCAACGATAACGACACAATAGCTTTCAAGGCTGCCCTAGATGTGGGGAGTAGTGGCATCTTCACCAGTCATGGAACGACGCACACAACCGTTGTTGATAGCAGTGGGCCCTTCAATCGCTTCGATCAACCCTCAATTAATAACGAAGGCAAAGTAGCCTTTCTTGCGTTTTTGGATCAGGGAGGGTACGGCATTTTTATAGGGCCAGATCCGAAGACTGATAAAGTGATTGGCGTTGGTGATTCCCTATTTGGTTCCACAGTCGCAGATATTGCTTTAGACACAGAGGGGCTGAATAATTCAAATCAAGTTGCCTTCTATGCCCTATTGGCAAATGGTACCTATGGGATCTACCGTGCAGATCCTGTAAGTGGTCCTCAGCCTAGGTAGTAGAGCTAGTGTCATGGTGATCAGTTGCTAGGGCTTGGATGACATCCAGAATTGGATAGTAGTGCTCTATAACAGGATAGGGAAATTCTCCTAGATCAACAGATGTAGCTAAGGCTAGGGTGTAACCCTCGGTCGCAGCGCCTGTGCCTATCCCCAACTTTTGGGCAATAGGGAGTTGAAGCATAGCCTGTTTGGGGAAGCCTTCTAAAATAGTAAAGATCAGTAAATAATTCTTTAACTGACTCAGGCTTCCCATTCCTTGAACTTATGGCATTTTCTTCAATTGTCCGGTCGTTAGGGAAATTACCGCTGACGCAAGAGTTACTAGCTAAGCTGGAGCGACAGCGGGAATTACAACTCAATGGAATTGCTCGGTTACCCAAGGGTTTAGTGGCTTCCGCGATCGCCCAGGGTAAGGCACAGAACTTAGTTGTGATCACTCCCACCCTAGAAGATGCCGGACGCTGGGCAGCTCAATTAGAAGCGATGGGCTGGCCGATTGTCCATTTTTATCCCACCTCTGAAGCTTCCCCCTACGAACCGTTTGACCTGGAATCAGAGATGACCTGGGGGCAGTTGCAAGTGCTGGCCGACCTACTTGAATCCCAGAAACCCATGGCAGTTGTAGCTACCGAGCGATCGCTACAACCTCACCTACCGCCCGTGCAGGATTTTCAGGCCTACTGCCTGAGCGTGGATCGCGCGATGACGGACGCCCCTACCTTAGATAGCTTCAGTAAGGAGCTGGTCCGGCTGGGATACGAACGAGTTTCTTTAGTGGAGACGGAAGGACAATGGAGCCGCCGTGGCGACATCATTGATCTATTTCCAGTTGCTTCTGAGCTACCTGTGCGCTTGGAATGGTTTGGGGATGATCTGGAGCAACTGCGGGAATTTGATCCCGCAACCCAACGATCTCTCGATAGTATTGACCGCCTAACGCTGACGCCCACCAGTTTTGCTCCGATTACCCTAGCTGCCCTCTCACAGGACAGGCTGGCGCAGGTGAAAGCTTGCTTGTCACCGCAAGACGAGGAAAAGTTGGATATGGGCCAAGTGCCAGAAGGTATGCGGCGATTTCTAGGATTGGCCTTTACACCTCCCGCATCATTACTCGACTACCTGCCCGAAAATACCCTGATTGCCCTGGACGAACCAGACCAGTGTCGGGCCCACAGCGATCGCTGGTTTGAGCATGCGCAAGAGCATTGGCAAGATGTGGAAGCGTCCCTGCCGCAGATCCATCGCTCTTTTACCGCAGCCCTAACAGACGTTGCGAGTTTTCGTCGATTATCTCTGTCGGAACTAGCAGAAGAAAAAAGTGGTCTCAATCTTGCTAGTCGGCCTGTCCCCGCTATACCCCACCAATTTGCTCGGTTAGCAGAGACTCTACGCCAAGAGCGGCAGCGTCAATTTTCCGTCTGGCTGGTGTCTGCCCAACCTTCTCGCTCCGCCGCATTGTTGCAAGAGCATGATTGTCCAGCTCAATTTGTCCCCAATCCGCGCGACTACCCAGCGATTGAAAAGCTGCAAGCCCAGCACACGCCGGTCGCACTAAAGTACTCTGGCTTGGCAGAACTGGAAGGGTTTATTCTGCCCACGTTTCGGTGCGTTGTGGTCACCGATCGCGAGTTTTTTGGCCAACACACCCTGGCCACACCTAACTACGTGCGTAAGCGCCGCCGCGCGACCTCCAAACAAGTTGACCCCAATAAGCTGAGCCCGGGTGATTACGTGGTACACCGCAACCACGGCGTCGGCAAGTTCATCAAGCTAGAAAGCCTGACGCTCAATCATGAAACCCGCGAGTACTTGGTGTTGCAGTACGCCGATGGTCTGCTGCGGGTAGCGGTAGACCAATTAGGGTCACTTTCCCGGTTCCGAGGGGCGGGGGATGCGGCGCCGGAATTGAATAAAATGTCCGGTAAAGCTTGGGAGAAAACGAAGAGCAAAGTCCGCAAGTCGATTAAAAAAGTTGCGGTTGATTTGTTGAAGCTCTATGCTCAGCGATCGCAACAGCAAGGACATGCCTATCCGGCTGATCTGCCCTGGCAAGTAGAGCTAGAGGAGTCATTTCCTTACCAGCCAACTACCGACCAACTAAAGGCAGTCCAAGACGTCAAGCAGGATATGCAAAGCGATCGTCCAATGGATCGCCTAGTTTGCGGGGATGTCGGGTTTGGCAAAACGGAAGTGGCAATCCGGGCAATTTTCAAGGCCGTCACCGCTGGCAAACAAGTGGTGTTCCTAGCACCGACGACGATCTTGACCCAGCAGCATTACCACACGCTTAAAGAACGGTTTGCCCCTTACCCGATTTCAGTCGGGTTACTGAACCGCTTCCGCACGGCGGAGGAGCGGCGAACCATTCAGCAGCGGCTGGCAACTGGGGAATTAGATATTGTTGTTGGCACCCATCAGCTCCTAGGCAAAGGGATTACATTCCGAGATTTGGGGCTGCTGGTAGTGGATGAAGAACAGCGGTTTGGGGTAAACCAAAAAGAAAGAATCAAAGCCCTTAAGACCCAGGTGGATGTGCTGACGCTGAGTGCCACGCCAATTCCACGCACGCTTTACATGGCGCTATCGGGGGTGCGAGAAATGAGCTTGATTACCACCCCGCCCCCCTCTCGCCGTCCGATTAAAACTCATCTAGCTCCCTACGACCCAGAAACGGTGCGCAGTGCTGTGCGCCAAGAGCTGGACCGGGGCGGTCAGGTATTCTACGTCGTATCCCGGGTGGACGGAATTGAAGAGGTCGCGGGAAAACTGCGGCAGATGGTGCCCGGAGCTCGGCTGGTGATCGCCCACGGCCAAATGCCAGAAGGGGAACTCGAAGCGACGATGCTCACCTTCAATAACGGGGAGGCGGATATCTTGGTGTGCACAACGATTATTGAATCGGGCCTGGATATTCCGCGTGTGAATACTATTTTGGTTGAAGACGCCCAGCGGTTTGGTCTTTCCCAGCTCTACCAGCTCCGAGGCCGGGTGGGCCGGTCTGGGGTGCAAGCCCATGCTTGGATATTTTACCCGCATCAGCACCGTTTGTCGGATACGGCTCGCCAGCGACTGCGGGCCCTGCAGGAGTTTACCCAGTTAGGATCTGGCTACCAACTCGCGGTGCGGGACATGGAAATCCGCGGAGTGGGCAACCTGTTGGGGGCGGAACAATCAGGCCAAATGGAGGCGATCGGGTTTGACCTCTACATGGAAATGCTAGAAGAAGCCATTAACGAAGTGCGCGGCCAGGAAATTCCGCCAGTGGATGATACTGCGATCGACTTAAACCTGACGGCCTTTATCCCTGCTGATTACATCCCCGATCTAGATCAAAAGATGAGTGCTTACCGGGCAGTTGCCTCCAGTAATTCCAAGCCAGAGCTGACACAAATTGCTGTGGAGTGGAGCGATCGCTTTGGCCCGATTCCTAGCGCCGCCCTGCAACTACTGCGGGTAGTCGAGCTGAAGCAGTTAGCCAAGAAACTTGGGTTTGCCCGGATCAAACCAGAGGGAAATCAACACATTGTTCTAGAAACCCCGATGGAAGAACCGGCCTGGAACCTCTTAAAGGCGAACTTACCTCAACACCTCCAGTCCCGCTTTGTCTTTGCGCCTGGTAAAGTCACTGTACGGGGGTTGGGTGTTTTAAGTGCGGACCAGCAGTTAGAAAGCTTAATTGACTGGCTGAGTAAAATTCAAGGGGCACTACCGGAACCAGCACTGGTTTGAATCATAATTGTCTCCCCCAGCCGCCTACACTTTTCTGAAGGGCTCCCCCTCTAAATTGTTCTTAACGAGCTACCCATGAACTTTCTGGACAAAGTAAACGCAGCGATAAAGCAGAATCAAAGCCTATTGTGCGTCGGACTTGACCCCAATCCAGAGATGTTGCCTGAGCGTTATTACCAAACAGGAAAGAGGACGGTAGAGACATTAAAGGACTGGTTGCAGTTTGTTATTGCGGAAACGGCAGATCTAGTTTGTGCCTACAAACCGACGCTGGGATTTTACCAGTCTTTCGGAGTGGAGGGAATAGACCTGCTGCTGCAGCTCCTCAAGGCTATCCCTACTAGCATTCCAGTGATTTTAGATGCTAAGCACAGTGACCTCAACACGAGCACTGTCTTTGCAGAAACTGTTTTTAGCCAATGGAAAGTAGATGCAGTCACCCTTTGTTCCTATGCCGGGCAAGACCAGGTAGCTCCTTTTTTGCTTTATCCTGACAAGGCCGTTTTTGTCTTGTGCCACACCTCAAACCCGTCCGCAATCGCCTTACAGTCCTATCCTTCAGAGGAATCTCCCTTCTATTTGCAAATGGCAAAAGTAGCCAGGACCTGGGGCACCCCCGACCAATTGGGGTTGGAACTAGGAGCCGCGATGCCGGATGCTTTGGCGCGCATACGGGCGGCTGCACCGGAGCGAGTGCTCTTAATTCGCAGTGTTTGGGCGCAGAGTAACGACTTGGCGCAAACCCTGGCAGCAGGGTTAAATACCAGTGGTGACGGTTTACTGGTGCCGATTCCTCAAGATTGGCTGGGTAGTGAACAACTAGCAGAAAAAACACGAGTATTGCGCGATGAAATGAATGGCGCTAGAACTGCGATCGTCGAGGGAAATTCCAATTGCGAGGTATGGTTCCCAGATATTTGTCTACTCAATCAGCACCGCCATCAAGACTTGATTTTGCAACTTTATGACCTCGGCTGCCTGAGCTTTGGTGAGTTTGTTCAGGCTTCCGGGGAAACGTTTCCCTACTACATTGACCTGCGAACCATCATCTCTAATCCGCAAATCTTTCATAAGATTTTGAATGCCTATGCCGATATTCTCAAAGACCTCAGCTTTGATCGAATTGCTGGTATTCCCTATGGCTCCTTGCCTACTGCGGCTGGTTTAGCGCTGCACCTGCACTGCCCGATGATTTTTCCACGCAAAGAGGTGAAAGCCCATGGCACTCGCCGCTTAATTGAGGGCCACTTTCAGCCAGGTGAAACAATTGTGGTAGTAGATGACATTTTGATTAGTGGCAAAAGTGCGATGGAGGGTGCAGAAAAGATCAAATCCACCGGGCTGCACGTCAATGACATTGTGGTATTTATCGACCATGAAAAAGGAGTGAAAGAGAGGCTGCGCAGCAATGGTTACCAAGCTCACGCCGTTCTAACCATTTCTGAAATTGCCACAACGCTCCATGCAGCCGGCCGGATCAACGAAGCACAATTGGCGAGCTTAAGCATCCATTGAGTTTGAAGACCACGCTAAACTACGTTATCAACTCTTCCAGCAGTTAGCTTCCAACACAACAGCTAAACATCCCCAGCAACCCTTCAACGCTATGGCGCGTTAGGATACACCCCGGAGCTTGCAAGTGTTTTCGACCAAGCTCTGGGCAAACTGATCAAACCGTTCAGAGAGTTTCTGATCCAATAATTTTCCATCAGAGCCAAAAGCTTTCCAGGCTTGAGGGATCGCAATTTGTTCTGGAATTACCCAGCCATGTACCCAGCGGACAATTAGCCGCAAGTCATTCAGGGCATTACTGTTTGATTGGCCGCCTAGGACGCTAATCAGTCCTGTAACTTTATCAGACAGGTGTTCAAAACTCATCAGATCCAGGGCATTCTTGAGCACCCCACTGGTACTGCCGTGGTATTCCGGTGTTGCCAGGATTAAGCCGTCTGCTGCTTTAACCGTTGCCTGTAATTTCTCCAGATCTGGGTAGCCAGGGTAGTCATCTCCCCCATCACAGAAGGGTAGCGTCATGGTTCGTAAATCGATTACTTCCACTGAGGCACCCATTGCTTCAATCCGCTGGGTAGCAAGATTCAATGCCTGATGCGTATAGGAGTTAGGCCGTAAGCTACCCGCGATACCAACAATTTTGACCATAACAAAGTTCCTGTATTAGCAATTTAGGCAAGCAGGAGTGATTGCGCACCCCTGCTATCATTCACGCTAGATCAAACAGCAAGATTTCCGCTGCGCTGTCTGTACTAACTTCTAAGGGTTCTCCAGACACTGCCACCCCGTCCCCCGCTTCCAGGGTTTGACCGTTCAAAACTGCCGTCCCTTGAGCAACCTGCAACCAAGCATAGCGATTGGGCTTGAGAGTATGGGAAACGCGATCGCCTGCTGCTAGTACCGAAGTATAGAGATCCACATCCTGATGAATGGTTACAGCGCCCTCACGGCCATCTTTTGCGGCAATCAAGCGGAGTTTGCCTTGTTTTTCGGAAGCTGGAAAGTTGCGTTGTTCATAGCTTGGCTCTAAGCCTTGCTGGTCAGGCAGAATCCAGATTTGTAAGAGATGCACTGGATCAGTCTGGGAGTGATTAAATTCACTATGAGTAATACCTGTTCCCGCACTCATCCGCTGAGCTTCACCGGGAGTAATGACTGCGCCTGTACCCAAGCTATCTTTGTGCTCTAATGCCCCCGCCAGTACATAGGTAATAATTTCCATGTTTTGATGGCTGTGGGCACCAAAACCCATCCCTGGCGCTACGTGATCGTCGTTGATCACTCGCAGAGAGCGGAATCCCATGTGACGCGGGTCGTAATAGTTGGCAAAGGAAAAGGTGTGATGAGTGTCAAGCCAGCCATGATTGGCATGACCACGCTCGTTGCTGCGTCTTAAGGTAAGCATTTTGTCCTCCACAGGGTTGACGGGAAGTGATCTGCTTCCAGTTATCGTTCTCTACTAACAGTTTAGACTAAAATCATTCAATGTTAAATCAATTTGCCGATCAAAATAGGGCGGGTTTCCCTACTCTCGCTTCCCCAATTGGCGGCATAGCCGACCAAGTTCTTCCTGCTCTGACTCCGTAAGGCTGCTCATTTCCGCCAGCACGGCTGCAACATGGGTTGGAAAAAGATTCTGAATGAGTTGCTCACCTTCTGGCGTTAGGCAAACGGTAATGCAGCGACGGTCCTCTGCTTGGCGATCGCGTTTAACCAGTCCCCGTTTTTCTAGGTTGTCAATCACCATCGTGATATTGCCACCGCTTTTGAGCAGTTTCTCTGCCAGCTGCCGCTGCATGAGCGGCCCCAAGTGCAGTAAGGCTTCTAAAACCCCAAACTGGCTAGCGGTTAATCCTGTTGTTGCTAAGTGGCGATGAATCCGATTGGAGACAGACTCAGTTGCCCGTACCAACTTGATGTAGGTAGCCAAAGCCTGGATTTCAGCTTTTGTTCCCTGATATTGAGTTCCCATCTATAAACGTTTTAGATTAATGTCAGTCCGAACAGCAGAGTAACCTCTTAGATCTCCTCTAAAAGAGATAGAGCAGATTTTTGTTAGATGTCAAACTATTCAATGTTAACTTATTTTTAGATGAGGCTACTCAATGTCTCAAGTCATGTGCACCTACTTGAAGTTGTTAGTGGAGGTGTAATTGAGCAGCTATCTGGACAGAGGCAATCCTTGTCTTGGATGGCGTTGAACTGAAGGTGACTGTAGCGCAGGTGGCTGATTGGCTGAAAATGAGCCAATAGTAAGCTATCAAGATGATTAACTGCCGACAAAAGCTTTCAGGTAAGGAAGATCGCCTTCATCACCCTCATCCTACGGCACCAAATAGCTGGTTCATTATCAGCTGACTTGCAATCTGTCCCTAGTCAGCTTATTCGTTAGGTGTTAACGAGGCTTGAGCTTAGGGCTGCAGACTTTTTACTTCTTCATCCGCTTCCACCTGCGATCGCAACTGCTGGTTCTTCTGGTCAATGGTTCTCAGTTCGCTCAAGCGGGCAAAAATCATCCCTAAGAAATCTTCCGCATCCGGAAGTTGTTCAACGGCGCACGAGGTTTCCAACTCAATTTCCACCATCTTGATCGTACGGACATACTGGTCAATCAAGTGCTGCTCTTGGGTAAGTTGGGGCTCCAAGAGCGCGATCGCTCGGCTCACTTTCTCAATCCGTTTGGCATACAGGTCTGCGCCGACATCCACCATCTTCTGATTCAGTGATATAAGCTGGCGGACCCGCTCTTGGTTAGTGCTGTATTTTTGTTGGAGTTCTGCTAGTCGCTGCTGCAATTCAACTTTTTCTCCCAGCAGCTTTTGCTCAGCTATCAGGCGCAACCGTTGGCTGGCGTCGATTTTGGCTTTAGAACTTCTCAGCTTGGCAACTATCACGCTAACTACAGGCATACTACCAATAGCTGTCAGCATGGCAACGGGAAATTCCACCCCATTAGGCAGTAATACCAGCAGCAGAGGAATCCCGGAGAGAAAACTTAGCTTGACAGCTAAGCTTAAAGCAGGGCGCTCAGGGGAGGATAATCGATAGGTTTTGCCGGTTGTATGATTTGTCACTGCAATCAGGGATTCGCGCACCTCAGCGCGCAACGTGTACAGAAAAGAGACGCGATCCCCTGGATGAACGGGTAGCCAATCTTCTTGGCCCTGTGTTGAATACTGCAACTGCACTTCCTGCGGTGTACTGAGGCGAAATTCGTACTTTCGTCGATAGCGCTGCGGCAGGCGGGGTAGACTTCGTACGGGTTCCACCTCTGATACTCGTGCGGTAACGCTGCCATAAATAGCTTCAAACTTGTACCAGCAGGAAGCGCAGATGGCCTGAAGTGTTCCATCACTGCCAATATTCCCAATTGGAGCAGAACAGGCAGGGCAGTGGATCAAGATGGACATAGCAGCAGGACTAGATGCTTCCTTTTTATTGTGCTGGCGATTGCCAAACAATGCCAAACCAACTACTGCTGGGCTCCACCTGCGAATACTCCCAACTCAATCACATTCCCCTCCGGGTCCTGCGTAAACAAAGCGGGACGACCAGAAGCACTCATTTGGACTGCATATCCTTCTGCTTCCAAGCGGATTTTAAGAATTTCTAGGTCAGTCACAGCAAAAGCCAAGTGACGATTTTGGCCTAGCTTCTCCCGATTGACTTCACTATGTGGCACCGTGGGGCAAGCGATCAGGTGAAATTGAAATTCTCCTACCTGATACCAAGCGCCAGGATATTTCAGGTTACGTTCGATCTCGGGCAGCCCCAACACCGTGCCATAAAAATGCTGAGCCTGCTCTAAGTTAGTGACCAAAAGTGCAGCATGCAGAAACTTGGTGATTGGCATCATTGTTTTATTGAAGCATCGGGGCTGGGAGCTATGAATGATTAGATGCTTCTGATAGCGCACCGGGCTGAGGATAATTCAGCTCTGAAGAGCGCTGGGGAAGAAACCGCCCCTGTAAAGCATATTTAATCAATCCCATATATTCAGAAACCACTTTCAGGGCTTTTTCCTCTTGAGCCAGGTTAGAGGGGAGAGGAATAGCATGGGGGATAACCCGAAACCCTAAGCTGCGGAAGGTCAACAGCGATCGCAACATATGGGGTGAGTCAGTGACCAGCAAAATTTTATGGATACCCTGAGGTTGAAGCACTGCTGCGGTGAACTGAGCATTTTCCTCTGTGGTTTGAGAGCAGTTCTCGTCATCTAGTGCCTGAGCGGGAATGCCTTTTGCCCTTAGTAACTGAACAATCTGAGGAGCATCTCCTCTACCGCTAGCAAAAACTAGAGGGCTCCGATCGGCCTGCCAAAGAGCAGCAGTAACTTCGACACGAGACTCTCTCAGTTCTTCGCCTCGACCTAACACAACGATTGCATTGGTTGTTTCACCAGAATCCGCCGGCAGCAAACCAATTAGCCCTTCATTGGCTACGGCAATCGCTGGCGGCAAAAAGGCAGTACAGTATGTCAGCAAAAAAAAGGCCCCCAAACTGCTGATGAAACGTTTCCAGCGCACTCCACGAATCATCCAGGGAAGTATGCTCCATGCTAACAAGGGCATTACTACCAGTGGAGGTGTGATCAGCCAGCTGGCCAGCATCCCCTTCAGGAAAAGCCAATGGCTAGGTGGGCGATTGCATAAAGCTGGATCAAGCATGGCAGTTAACTCAGCAAGAAGAGGTGCGTAGCCGAAAGACCGGGTATATCAGTGCTGAGCAGAAGTCTACAGCCATAGTTATAGATATACATCCTCGTCATTACTTAGTGACCAACACCGGGTGATCCAACGCTTTGCGGATGTAGAGATAACCTTTTAAGTAGCAAAATTGCTATCAGTCCACCCAAAGCATCAATCAGCACATCGGTTAGCATTGCTTGCCGTCCCGGGACAAAGACCTGGTGGAACTCATCTGTAAAAGCGTAAAGGGTGGAGCAGACTAAGGCTAACCAAAGGGCGCGCTGCTGAGGTTGCTGGAGACCAAGGCTCAATGCTAAGTAGCCCAAACAGGCGAGAACAGCGTACTCTGTAAAGTGGGAAAGCTTGCGGATTAAAAAGTTGAGTAATTCCAGCTGCTGCAAAGATAATATTTTCAGTAAGCCGGGATTGGCAGCATTGAGCAGAACCTCAATCAAGTTGCGAGTGTGGGCACCGCCCCAGGCTTGGGTAGAAAAATGAAAGATTAATCTCATCCAGCCTAGGGAGGCTAGAACAAGTCCTAGTCGTGCAATCACTCCCATAATTTTCCTCCACCACCAAGACTGCCAGTCTAGCAGGGGAGTTGGCTAATGTTTAAGCCCTAGCAGTTTATTTCAACGTTAAAATTCCCCAGGTGGCTAGTGCTTTAACTATCTACGCTCTATAACAGTCCTGATCAAAACTCTCAACCAGAACCCTATGCCAGTCGAATGGAAGCCTGCCAAAACATACGAGGATATTCTTTACTACAAAGCCGGTGGTATCGCTAAAATCACCATCAATCGGCCAGAAAAGCGCAATGCCTTCCGGCCAAAAACGGTTTTTGAACTCTATGACGCCTTTGCCGATGCCCGTGAAGATCAAACGATTGGGGTTGTTCTATTAACCGGAGCCGGACCTCATACCGATGGCAAGTATGCCTTCTGCGCTGGCGGCGATCAAAGCGTACGGGCAGAGGCAGGCTATGTCGGAGAGGATGGTGTACCCCGATTAAATGTGCTGGATTTACAACGCCTGATTCGCTCCATGCCAAAAGTAGTGATTGCTTTGGTTGCCGGCTATGCAATTGGGGGTGGTCATGTACTCCATATTCTCTGTGACTTAACCATTGCTGCCGACAATGCAATTTTTGGGCAAACGGGTCCCAAGGTCGGCAGTTTTGACGCTGGTTTTGGGGCCAGCTATTTGGCAAGGATTGTCGGGCAAAAAAAAGCACGAGAAATCTGGTATCTTTGTCGCCAGTACAATGCTACCCAAGCCTTGGAAATGGGACTGGTTAACTGTGTTGTCTCCGTTGAGCACTTAGAGGCTGAAGGTATCCAGTGGGCCTCAGAAATTTTACAAAAAAGCCCTCTCTCTATTCGGTGCCTTAAGGCGGCTTTTAATGCCGATTGTGACGGCCAAGCTGGGCTGCAAGAATTAGCAGGAAATGCCACCTTGCTTTACTACATGAGTCAAGAAAGTGCTGAAGGTAAAAATGCTTTTCTAGAGAAACGAGACCCGCAGTTTAACCAATTTCCATGGCTGCCCTAGTAGATTTGACCGGAAGTGGCTTTGGAATTGCTAGTTCCGGATCGCGCTTAGCTAACTGTTCGATTACTAACTTTTGTGACGGCACCAGTTCAATTGGTCGAGCAATCTGAAGACTTTCTGACTGGGGCATCCTCTGCGCCAGCCTTGAGTGTGATGTAGTAAAGGGAGGAGCAGACCTAGAGCAGGCTTGCCAGCTTCCTCGCACTAGAACCCCAAGTAGCTGACAATCACCGCCGCGTCTTCCCTCCGGCTTAAAGTACTTGCAATGACGGCAGCTGGTAGCCATGGTACTTAATGTTTGAGTTGTAAACATTTATAAAGAAGACATAAGCTTACTCTCATATTAGTTTTTGTAATTCGATCGAAAACAATAGGTTATACATTTCAAAGGCTTAGCCCATGGAAGTTCCAGCAATCTACCCAGGGTTAAGCAACTTTATAATCTCTTCAGATTTACGGGCTGCTTCTAAACCTATTGGGGATCAAGCCAATTCGTAGACTGAATAAGCTCAAAACCTTCAACCTGATGAGTAGAGAGTAGATACATACTTCGATTAATGGTCGCTGGCTTGATTAGCAACCGTTAGCGTCACCGGAGCCAAAATCAAGCCCTAACTTAACTGCCCAAAGCCAGGTTGTCCCGGTGGATTACGGTTTCAGCGCCGGCATATCCTAAGATCACGGCAATCTCTTCCGAACGCCGGCCTTGGACTTGTTTTAACTCTGTACTACTGTAATTAACTAGGCCTCTAGCAATTTGACGACCTGTCGCATCGCACAACTGCACAGCATCTTGGCAGTGAAAGTCTCCTTCAACCCGGGTAATACCCGCTGCCAACAAAGACTTCCCCAACTTGGAAATTGCTTCTACGGCTCCATTGTCTAAGTACAACTTTCCCCTAGGAACTAAGGTGTGGGCAATCCAACGTTTACGGGCGTTGATGGGTTGGGGTTGAGGTTCAAACTGGGTTCCTAATGCTTCCCCAGCCAGAATTCTTGGGATATTGCGGGGCGACTGCCCCTCGGTAATCACGGTTCGCACTCCTGAGCCTGTGGCAATCTGCGCGGCTGCAATCTTTGTTGCCATCCCCCCTGTTCCCCACTGAGAACCACCTGTCCCCGCCTGCACGTTGAGTTCAGCCAGTTGCTCCATTCGGCTGACTAGATGAATCGGTTGGGCATCCGGTTGGCTGCGAGGATCAGCGGAATAAAGCCGATCCACATCCGTCAGTAAAAATAGCCACTCCGCTTCCACAAGACTAGCAACCAAGGCTGAGAGCGTATCGTTATCCCCAAATTTCAGTTCGTCCACCGCTACTGTGTCGTTCTCATTCACGATCGGGATTACCCCTAAGCGCAGTAGTTCTTGAAAAGTGTTGTAAGCGTTCAGGTAGCGGCTTCGCTGCACCAAGTCACTACGAGTCAGCAAGATCTGAGCGATCGGTTGCTGTAAGGTAGTAAAAAAGTCGTCATAGACCCGCATCAGCCGCCCTTGGCCAACTGCAGCTACTGCCTGTTTCAAAGCGATCGTCCGAGGCCGGGCGAGTCCTAAACGGGAGCAACCAACGCCCACCGCACCAGAAGAAACCAATACCACCCGATAACCCTGCTGTCGAAGTTCACTTAAAACCTCAACCAACGAGGCAATGGTCGAAAGTGCAAGATGTCCCGTCTGGGGGTTGGTGAGGCTAGAGGTACCAATCTTAACAACAAGAGTTTGGGCCATCCCAATCAAAATTTATTAATTTAAATTAGCGTCAGCCCAACAAGCACCTTGAGCCCCTTGCCATAAGTTACAGTGCAAGGTTTATCCAAGAGGCAAACCAGGTGGACGATTATATAGGTATTATATGCGGGTATTATTACTCAACAGACCGCCTTATCCTAAAATATCAGCCCGAAACATCTCAACCTGTTAAGGCGTCTAGTCTAGCAACCTCACCTCAACAACGCACCTCAAGAGCAATAAACTATGGTTAGTGCCGTCTCTTCAAAGATATTCCGACCCGTTACCGGTTTAACACTGCTGGCTCTAGCGGCTACTGTTTCTCCCCTTACCAGTTTGGCGCAGTCACCAATCATTAAGGCGCCTTCTACTCCAGCACCCATTACTAGCAGTCGCCTACCAGTCGATGAGTCTTATACTTTAGGGCCTGGCGATCGCATTCAGATTGATGTTTTTAACGTACCAGAATACAGTGGCGAAAATGGCCGACAGCAGGTACTTGTCGATGGTAGTGTTAATCTGCCGCTCCTAGGTAAAATTTCCGTTAAGGGTATGACCTTGAGTCAAGCTGCGAATACCCTGACAGCTAGATACAGACGCTATCTCAAACGGCCGCTTGTCACTGTCAGCCTTCTTGCTGCCCGCCCTCTGAATGTTGCCATTGCTGGAGAAGTAATTCGACCTGGATCCTACACCATGACCTTCACCGGTGCCGGTGAAGGTAGTGGAACCCAATTTCCCACATTGACCCGGGCCTTACAAATGGCTGGAGGAATTACCCAGTCGGCGAATATCCGTGAGATTCAAGTGCGGCGGCCTCAACGATCCGGTGCAGCTCAAGTCGTTACTGTTAATCTTCGAGATTTCTTTCAAACTGGGGATTTAGGTCGAGATATTGCCCTGCGAGATGGCGACACCATTTTTATCTCAACTGCAACCAATATTAGTCCTGAAGATGCCACCCTCTTAGCAGACACAACCATTGCTGCCGATACATCTCAACCCTTGAATATTCTGGTTACGGGTGAAGTTGAGCGTCCTGGAGCCTACACCGTAACTAACGTAGCTAAAACTGGAGCGGCTGGCGAAGTAGGTGAAGCCGGTGGCGGCGGTGGAGCCGGTGGCGGCGGGACTGATGCGTCCACCTCATCCGGCTCCAGAGGCGGACGAACTACTGTAACCCGCGCCCTACAAACTGCTGGTGGTATTAAACCTCTAGCGGATATTCGCCAAATTCAGGTGAAACGGCCCACACGTACAGGCACTCCCCAGGTGATCACAGTCAACCTGCTAAAGCTATTACAAGAAGGTGATGTCAAGCAGGATATTACCCTGGCCCAGGGAGATACCATTTACGTCCCGACAACAACTGCCCCGCTCACCCCAGCTCAGGTCGCTTCAATTTCTGCTAGCACCCTTTCTCCTAGCAGTATTAAGGTAGGCGTGATTGGAGAAGCGAAAGCCCCTGGCGTAGTTCAGATTCCCCCCAATACACCTTTAACGCAAGCCCTGCTTGCTGCAGGTGGTTTCGACCCCAAGCGAGCTCGTAAGAGTACGGTACAACTTGTACGTCAAAACCCCGATGGCACAGCCTCGAAACGGACAATTGCCGTTAACTTTGCTGAGGGAGCGAATGAAAAAACAAATCCAACCATGAGGAACAATGATGTCATCATTGTTGGTCGCTCTGGTTTAGCTGGATTTTCCGACACTCTTGGTAGTGTCTTAAGCCCACTCGGTGGAGCATTCTCCATCTTCAATCTCTTTAGCGGAGATTAACGCTACCCTCAACGCAGCGCCTGTTTACCATATTTCTACTCGATAGGCTAGTCAGGTAGATCTAACTCCCCATTGCACTAACCCCAGTTCCTACCTTAGAAGCTGGGGTTAAATATATGATTGGTCATAACAAAGTTGAGTAAATAACCTATCTTGACCGTTAAATACTTCGCCCACCCAGGGCAGGATGAAAGGTAGTAATATGTACCTGTCCTCGATAGGATGAGACAGATCCCAGAGTTTTTCAATTACAAGCCGCTAACCAATAACTAGGGGACAAGATGGAGACTGAACACTCTTCTTCGCTCATTTCAGCTCAGCAAAACGGTAGCCAAAAGAATGGTGCTCACCTTCAATCCTTGCCGCTACTCTACACAGCCCAGCCCTATGAGAGTGATGACGATGAAGTAGAACTAGGTCAGATTTTTGCGATCGTGCGGCGCCGGGCGGTTCTAATTTCAGGGGTAGCGGTAGCAGTCGCTTCTGCAGCTTTACTCTGGGCCTTAACCCGCACGCCCAAATATGAGGGTAGGTTTCAGCTTTTAGTAGAACCTGTGGTAGCTGAAAGTAAGTTGAGCAGATTACCCTCCATTGCGGCAGAAGCAGCGAGTTTGTTGGGTACCACCGATCCGAGCCAATCTGCAGGGTTGGACTATGAAACGCAGATTGAGGTTCTTAAAAGCCCCAAGTTAATGTTGCCTATCATCCGGCAGTTGCAAGCTCGTTATCCAGACATTGATTACAAGTCACTAATTGAGGATGAGAAGCTAGAGCTCACCCGCCGTGGACAAACCAAGATTTTAGAAATTTCTTATCAAGATCCTGATCCACAAAAAGTTGAATTTGTACTAAACCAGGTAGCAAAGTCTTATCTCAACTATGGTTTACAGGAACGGCAGACAAACACAGGTCAAGGAATTAAGTTTGTTGACCAGCAGCTACCGCGTATCCGGCAACGCGTGAATACCCTTCAAGGACAACTTCAACAATTCCAGGAACGCTATAATCTGGTTGATCCAGAAGTCCAAGGCGAACAACTGGCTACCCGAGCCAATTCACTTGAGGAGCAGCAACTAAAGGCACGAACAGAGTTAGGGGAAGCTTATTCCCTCTATAAAACTCTTCAAAGCCAACTGGGGCTGAGGCCGAATGAAGCTGTTGTAGCTGCAACTTTGAGTGAGGCCCCTCGTTACCAAAAGTTTTTAGAGGATCTCCAAGAAGTAGAAGCTAAAATCGCTGAGGAGTCAGCTCAGTTTCGCGACGATAGCCCAGTCATCCAAGATTTAGAGAGCCAGCGGCAAAACTTGGTTTCTTTTCTCAACCAAGAAGCCCAACGTGTTGTAGGAAGCAACTTATCCGGAAAAACCCCAGCATCACAAGCCCTGTCGGCCCAACTTCCGGGTGACTCTTTACGCCTAAAGCTGACGGAAGACTTCGTTGAGGCTGCTAATCAGATTCAGGTACTGAGGACTCGCGACCAGGCAATCGCTCAAGCCGGAAACAGCTTAAACCAAAGAGTTCAACAGTTACCCTTCATTGTCCGTCAATACACTGATTTGCAACGAGAGTTAAAGGTTGCATCTGGCACCCTAGAACAGCTTTTACTCAAGCGAGAAACGTTGGGAGTAGAAGCAGCCCAGCAGGATGTTCCTTGGGAGATCATTGCCGATCCAAAATTGCCCCGTGACCAATCAGGTAAGGCAGTTCCTATGGCCCCTAAACTTCTGCTTTATTTAGGCTTAGGAGGTATTCTAGGTGTTGTACTAGGTTTAGCTGCTGCTTTGATTGCCGAGCAGCTCAATAAGGTATTTCATACTCCGGAAGACGTGAAAGACGCTACCGGGCTTTTGCCTTTGGGCACAATTCCGTTAAGCCACCAACACAATGAACCCGCTTTCTCCGAAGCTTTCAATGCTTTGAGTACCCGGATCCGTTTTCTCAACTCAGGGCGGTTAACCCGCTCTTTAGTCGTCAGTTCTGCAATGGCAGGCGAAGGCAAGTCCACAGTGGCCCTACACTTAGCCCAAGCTTCGGCACAAATGGGCCAGCGTGTACTGCTAGTCGACGCCAATCTGCGGCACCCCATGCTCCACACCCTGCTAAGCTTGCCAAACTCTCAGGGGCTGAGCACAGTTACTGAACCAAATTTCAATGTGTACTCGGCTCTTCAGCAATTGCCATACCTTAATAATTTATCCGTCTTGACTGCTGGTCAGGCGACAGGTAATGCAACGGCAGTGTTAGGTTCTAGAACAATGCAAAGCTTGATGCAACAGCTGCAAGCAGAGTTTGATCTAGTTATTTACGACTCTCCTACACTGATTGGTTATACAGATGCTTGCCTTCTAGCTCCCAATACTGACGGTGTTGTCTTTGTGGTTAAAGTTGGTAAAACAAGTTGCTCAGCAGCAACACAGGCAATTGAACAATTGAAAACTTTCCATGCCCAGGTTCTAGGTTTTGTTGCCAATGGTGTGAAGCAACATACTCACAACCACCTAGCCAACAATGGTTACAGCACTAGGAAATCAGGCTTAGAAACCTCAAGGTTTAATTAGTAGCTAGGCGTGAGTGCCTGATACTAGACGCTTTTCATCAATCCCAGGTGCATAAGCCTCCACAACCCCGCCGGTTTCAGCACAGGTAATCAACAGGTAGTCACAGATTAAGCATTGAGTTCGGATCAGTCCACTACTGTCAAGGTGGTGCCGCTCAGCAGGGCTGCCGCAATTTGGGCATCGAATTGCTTGTATGGTGTTCATCTTAAATAGGGTTTCCCTTACCATGGGTTTAAACTAAATGCGGACTTGACTAATCAAACCAGAAATATGAAAGCCTTTCGATAAATCAAAAAAGAATGAAAAATTAACAGTATTTAATCTGACAGCATGATCAAACTACTTTTCACATTATGAAAGAGTTTCTGGTGATTATCAATAATCCGTCAGGCTGATATATTCCTGTAGCCCTCTGGCCATAATGATCCCCGGCTTGCTTTTGTTTGTGAGCGAGCTCCTTCAGTGCTGAGGCTACGGCTTGATCCCCGCACAAATTTTTTCAGGCGTCTTTGAATGTGACACTTATTGTTAGGGGTGGTTTCGCTTTTGAATGTTTAACAAATGAACCGAGATCGCAGCTATTTTCGTGGGTAGAAGTGGAACTCCATATCAGGGTTAGGAGTCGTAAAGATAAAAGCTTTAGGTTATACCTGCTTTGAAATTAAGTACGAAATCAGCACTGACACCTTACTGATACCTTCAATTTTTAGCAGTTTAAGGGCTATGATTCGTCCGATGCCTTGCATTTATACCAGAGCTGAGTAGGATGGGTATTGCTTGACTTAACTATTAAAACGTTTTATTTCAGCGCTTAAACCACGGTTAGCACGCGGGAGTTACCACATGGGAAGCAGTTATCGAGGAATCCTGAGAAGCAATTCAACTAGATTGAGTATTATCCATCGACTGCTAGACCCCGCCTTAGCTGCAGGTTTATTACCAGTACTGGCTTTATCCTATGGGGAATCCTTGGATACCCCTTATGTGTTGTTGGCGGCTATTACCTTCTTACTAGTCTTACCAGTTTTTAAGGCAACTGGTCTTTACCGCTCCTATCGTGGGGAAAATCTCACTGCAGAACTGCCCCAGATTTTACTGGCTTGGGGAGTTGTCTTTACTATCCTGTTGTTTCTTGGCTATCTAACCAAGAGTTCCGAGCTCTTCTCCCGCAGTATCCTGTTGTCTTGGGCAGTATCAGTTCCGGTGGTTTTGTACGCTGCCCATTTGGTTGTTCGCATCTTTCAGCGGCAACTTCGCGCCTCTGGACGTAACACTCGCAGGGCTGTAATCGCCGGAGTTAGCGACGTTGGTTGTCGGTTGGCTGAAGAAATTGCCTGTGATCCTTACCTAGGCATCCAGTTGGAGGGATTTTTTGACAACCGCTCCCCTGTAAATCTTCAAGACCTTCAAGGGAAATCGTTACTTGGAACCCTAGACGATTTAATTGACTATGTACGGCAGCACCGGACAGATGTGGTTTATATTGCATTGGCAAGAGAGCGAGAAGAAACTCTATCCACCTTGATTGGCGGCTTGGAGGATACAACGGCCTGTGTTTATTTTGTGCCTGACTTCATGATGTTTAACTTGATGCAGGCTAGGACTCAAGAAGTAAACGGCATTCCTCTCCTAGCTGTTTGGGAGATTCCTTTCTCAGATTTACAGTCTTTGCTCAAGCGGACGATTGACATCGTGCTTGCTAGTTTAATTCTGATTGGTTTGTCACCAGTCATGATCCCGATCGCGATCGGGGTTAAACTCTCTTCCCCAGGACCGATTCTGTTTAAGCAGCGTCGTTATGGACTTAACGGTAGAGAGATCATGGTTTACAAGTTTCGCTCCATGAAAGTGATGGAAGATGGTGACGTCGTCCTTCAGGCCAAGCGCAATGACACCCGGGTAACCAAGTTTGGGGCTTTCTTGCGGCGTACTTCCCTAGATGAATTACCGCAGTTTATTAATGTCCTGCAAGGCCGGATGAGTATTGTTGGTCCCCGCCCCCACGCAGTGGCCCATAACGAGCAATATCGCAAGCTAATCAGTGGCTATATGTTACGTCACAAAGTCAAGCCCGGAATCACTGGCTGGGCTCAGGTGAACGGGTTTCGCGGTGAAACTGACACCCTCGACAAGATGAAAAAACGGGTCGAGTATGATCTCGAGTACCTAAAACACTGGTCCATCGGACTAGATTTAAAAATTATCTTCCGCACTGCCCTCGTCTTTTTTCAGAACCATAATGCTTTCTAACTTTGGTTCGCGATCAAAGGAACTTGCCAGAGGGTTCTAGATTGGATTAGCAATTAGGACTGAGAACCGGGGGCAATCACCTCGCGGACCCGGTAAATAGGCCGTCCCTGAGATTCATGGTAAGTTCGCATCGATAACTCAGCTAGCAGACCAAAGCTAAACAATTGGACGCCAGCAATCAGCAAGACAACAGTCAAAATCAATAAAGGCCGATTCCCAATACTCTCCCCTAGGCCTAGTTTAAGAAACGTTAAGTACAGGCCCAACAATGTTCCTACCACCATAGAAATTAGCCCAAACAAGCCAAAAACATGCATAGGCCTAGTCAGAAAGGTCTTGATAAACGCGATGGTCAATAGATCCATCAATACTCGAAAAGTGCGCCCCAACCCATACTTACTCTGACCGTACTGACGAGGATGATGCCGCACAGGCAACTCAGTTATATTTGCTCCTTCGATAAACGCCAAAGCGGGTAGAAATCGGTGTAGCTCCCCATACAGCCGCATATCCTGAATTAATTCGCTGCGATATGCCTTTAAAGAACACCCATAATCATGAAGCTTGACTCCTGTTACCCAGCTAATCAGCCAGTTAGCAAGTTTAGAAGGGATCAGGCGCGTCAAAGTCGCATCCTGCCTTGATTGGCGCCAGCCGCTGACTAGGTCATAGCCTTCCTCAAGTTTGGCAATCAGTTGCGGAATATCTGCGGGATCATTTTGCAAATCCCCATCTAGGGTGACAATCACTACCCCTTGAGCATGGTTAAATCCAGCAGCCATTGCCGCTGTCTGCCCGTAGTTGCGGCGGAGCAAGACCGCCTTGAGATCCCTACGGCTGTGGGCTAAACGCTTCAGCAATAAGGCAGAACCATCCTGGGAACCGTCGTCAACACAGATAATTTCGTAGCGTAAAGCCTTTTGGTGCAAACTAGTAGCGATCGCCTCAATCAAAGCAGGTAAGCTTTCCACCTCGTTATAAATCGGCACAACTACTGAGACTTTAGGTAGGGAAATTGAGCTTTCAGTCTGCCACTCTCCACTAGACAGGTCGGTCTTCATGCAGCTAGTAGTCCGGCAACCCGGAATTTGGGATTTCTTTATTGTATGTCGCAGGCAAAGGGGAACCGGGAGGAGCTGTTCATCTTACCCCTACCAAAGACTGTGGTTGATAGCTGGCAACTACCCGACCACCACCACGTAACTGCTGGTAGTAGGTACGGCTAACTTGATCTGCCTCTGGCGAAAGTTGATCAATGCCAATTCCATCGCGGCCTTGGTCTCGGCCGGAGCTGTGGATGTAATAGCCTTCTGCCAAATGAATACCGACATGGGTAGCTTTTTGGGGGGAACCAAAAAAGATCAAATCTCCCGGTTTAAGCTGGGCAATCCAGCCCGCTGTATCCTTACCGGAATAACCAATAGACTGTGTAAATGCCTCCTGCTGGTAGGCATCGCGGGGCAACCAAATCCCGTGGGCGGAAAACGCATGTTGCACTAAGCCGGAACAGTCATAGTTGGGACCAACCGTACCTCCCCAAAAATAGGTATTGGGTTGGGTCATGGCTGCTTGGGCAAAGGCGATGACAGCTGGCAATCGCGCTACAATTTCTGGCGTTGACAGGGCGATCGCTTGGTAGGGTTCTCTGGCTTCTTGAAGTAAAGGCAGATCTGCCACAGCTAGCCAGCCAGGGTAATCATCTTCACACAGAAAAACCCTGAGGGCCTTGGACTGCGGTGGATTCTCATCTGAAGGAATTAGGCGTAAGTGACGTCCTGCCCGGGCTTGGGTTGCTAAGCAATTTAAACCTGGGGAATCGTAGAGATTGAGGTGAGTTTGACTTCGATATTCGGAACGTTTAGACAAGCTTGAAGCAAGGTGGGAGTTTACTGGATGCAAAGACATGAGCTTTTCGTTGTCACTTTGGGCATACAGAGACAATAGCTTGAGTCTCAGCCTAGAATTTAAGCAGATATTATTTGTTCAGTGATAGCTCAAACCAGCATTAATGACAAATTTGAATATCGCACAGGGTTGGAAAGGCAATAGACTTCTTGCACAAATAAAGGAAAAGGGTGCGAAATACAAAGCCATCCTCAACTGACTTTTGAAAAATCTTTAATGCTTGACCTTCACCGAGCCGATGCCGACTGAACTCAAGGTTCCATGATGATCTGGTTATTGATCGGGGCCGTTCTTTGTTCGATTGAACTGTTTCTACCGACTGCGTTCGTTGCCTTCATGATGGGGGTTAGCGCTATATTCGTGGGCGCAATAGCCCCAGTTATCCCGCAGGTTTACTTACAGGCAATACTTTGGCTAGGGCTTTCCCTAGGATTGATTTTGGTTTCCCGACGCTTTGTCCCCCGGTATCCGGTGCGGGGTCTGCGGGACACTGTAGAAGCGCGGACGCTAACAGAAGTTCTGCCTGGGCAAACAGGGCGAGTACTTTATGAAGGCAATTCTTGGCAAGCTCGCTGTGACGGTGAACACCAGGCGATCGCCGCGCATGAAAAAGTTTACGTCATCCGGCGAGAAGGTACGACACTGATTGTGGTGCCTGCCAGTATTGTGCATTCTTAAACTATAAATTCTGACTTAAAAAAGCTAGGAGTCTATATGGAATCGTTTCTGCTGTTTGTCCTGGTTGCTCTGGGGGGTTCTGCAGTTGCCGGGTCCGTCAAAATTGTCAATCAAGGTAATGAAGTCTTAGTGGAACGACTGGGGAGATATAACAAAAAATTAACCCCTGGCCTCAATTTTGTCGTACCGTTTGTTGACCGGGTTGCTTATAAGGCGACAATCCGGGAACGCGTGATCGATATTCCGCCACAGCAATGCGTTACTCGTGACAACGTAGCGATCACGGTTGATGCAGTAGTCTACTGGCGAATTGTTGATATGGAGAAAACCTACTACAGGGTAGAGAACCTCCAACTAGCGATGCAGAATCTGGTTCTGACCCAGATCCGGGCGGAAATGGGTCAACTAGAGCTGGATGAAACTTTCACAGCCCGGACCCAAATTAACGAGCTACTGCTCCGGGATTTGGATATTGCCACCGACCCTTGGGGAGTAAAAGTGACGCGTGTGGAACTGCGGGATATTATTCCTTCCAAAGCCGTGCAAGAGTCAATGGAATTGCAGATGGCAGCGGAGCGACACAAGCGAGCGGCAATTTTGACTTCTGAAGGAGAACGGGAAGCAGCAGTTAACTCCGCCAAAGGCAGCGCTGACGCCCGAGTGCTGGATGCAAAAGCCCGCCAAACGGCTGCGATTCTAGATGCGGAAGCGCAGCAAAAGGCAATCATTCTTAAAGCCCAGGCAGACCGTCAAGATCGAGTACTGAAAGC
This sequence comes from uncultured Synechococcales cyanobacterium, assembly GCA_902806435.1. Taxonomy (GTDB): domain Bacteria; phylum Cyanobacteriota; class Cyanobacteriia; order Thermosynechococcales; family Thermosynechococcaceae; genus CADCWO01. Next base: position 68,419 of record CADCWO010000212.1, read on the forward strand.
CCAAGGTACCGCTGAAGCTCTAGTGGTAATTGCGGAACAATTAAAATCAGACCCTACCACCAGGGAAGCGCTGCAGTTCCTACTAGCTCAAAATTACTTGGATATGGGAACAACTATTGGTAGCAGCACCAGCAGTAAGGTGATGTTTATGGACCCACGTTCCATTCCCGCCACCGTGGAGGGGATGCGCTCAATCATTGGAGATAGCAAAACCGGCGCCGACAGCTTCAATTCCAAGTAAGTAATGTGATCTAGCCACTGAACTTGGGAAGTTTGTTCCAATCACATCTTTGCAAGCTCTTAGCGCTTTGCTTACCGAGGTGCGGCGATCGTGCCCTCATTGAGGCCAGCATCGCACAGCCGGTGGGCACCAATATTACGGCTGAGTACTGCTAGTCCTGCTAGGTGGGCCTGTAAGCCTGCTGTGCTAGCGCAGCAGTCAACCAGCACTACAGGTTCAATGCCAATGTCAAAGAGATCCATTGCAACTTTTAAGACACACATGTCAGTATCAATTCCCACAATGGAGAGTCGCTGGCTATGATGTTGCTGAAGATAATCAGCTAGCTTGTCTGGTAGGCCACAAAGCCCTGGTTTTGAAAAGATAAGTTCTGGTTTAGCAAAAGGTTTGAGTTCTGAGACAAGCGCTGTTTCTGATTCCTCTTGGCACCCATGCCAGTCCAGAAAACGGCAATAGGGACCATCTGACAGGTTAATAAACCGAGTGAAGAGGATTGGGTTATAGTTTTCCTGTTGGATCAAACGGATAATACGTTGAGGTAGATGGTGCGTGAATTCATTGATGAAGCCGGGTTGCACATCAACAACAAGTAGAGGGTTCAACATCGAGACGCTTTCTTGCTTTCTTGTGAAACTATACGCAACTTCTGCTCTGAGGCTTGCTAGGAACTCCCCTCGACAATAGGCACTAAGAAGGAGAAGGGATAGGATCAAGTTCAGGCACAAGATCGGGCTTTGGCTGATTTCCAGGCTCAGGAGTGGGCTCTTCGGGAGTAAAGTCAGGAGAAGGTACTTGCTCCGGTTCAGATTCGGGAGCAGGGTTAGGGAAAGGTATCGGATCAACAGGATTTATTAAACCTATTCCCTGGAATTCCAAGTTCAATGGCAACAGTTGAAACGTTCTTTCACCTTCTAAAAGGGTTATGTGGTTATCCATAGGTTAAAGATCCCTGCTCAACTTTTGAGACTATGCTGTTAACCACCAAGCTTGTGCGGCTAACCTATCGAAGTTAGTTGACCAGTGGCTTGATGTTACTTAGTGCTGGTTCAACCACCTGAAGTTGCTTTTCTAACAAATCTAGATTACGAATATTGGACTTATAGACAGCATCAAATAAGTCACCAACTAAAGGTACTGAGCCGACAAAAGCTTCTAAAGCAACATTGAAAATCATTTTTGTTAAAACTTCACGGGGTAAGCCAAAGCGGGCTGCCAAAAAGATGATGTAAGCAGAAAAAGCGGTGCTGACAAGATCTCCTGCCCCCGGTACCAAACCAATAATTGGGTCTAACCCGAAGCGAAAGCTTGTGCCAGGAATGCGGATCGCTGTATCCATCAAACGGCTAAGCCTACGAATACGGTTGAGAGTGGCCAGACGGTCAATACTGGTGGTCATAACTAAATCGTATAACGGCAAAAAACCGACTTACTGCAAGCGGAACCATTCCCCGCTTTAACCCCTAGTCCTACTAATATGCTCTTTAATCCGCTGTTTGCGTGGGTCTACAGGTTCTATAGTCTGGTCAAGCTTCAGATCAGTTGTGATCGCTAGATGCGCTTTAATTTGCTCTTTACGTTGTGCTGATGCCATAAGTCTAACTACAGTCAATTAAAACTCTATACGTAGTTTAATCCTTTACTGTTAGGTGCAGGTGAGTAACAGGGTGCTTGCGCAGGTGCACCTATGACAGCAGACCTCAGAGACTTATCAAAATGATTAGCCTTAGCGCTTAATATTGGCATAAACTAACAGTGCTCCTTACACTGTTGAAACCAAAGGGGTAGTGCCAGAGTATTCTTGCACTGGATAGATATACTGCTAGAGAAAGTTCCAGGTAATGCTTGCGCTGAAACAACTAGACCATCCCTGGCAGTCAGGACAAATTTTTCACAGTCCTGGTGGCCATTTTAGCTACCGGGTGATCGGCGCATGTTGCAGGTTATTTGATCGTGAGCAGCTTCCTTGGCCTTGCTGCCGTCTACAGTGGCGGAGCAAAGAACCGAGCTGGCGACGAATCGGCAAGCGTTTTATTGCTGACGTTGCCACTAAAAACTACCCTTCTTATTGCGTCGAAATGTTGGGTCAGGGTGGTGGCGACCCCTTTGTAATTACCCTTTACCTGAGCAAGTTGTCTCCGGCTACAAAAGAGTGGTGGTATGCCAATAAACTTGCCAAGCACGCAGTACAACTACAGGAGAAGGCTTGAAGAATCAGGAACTGAGGCTCCCCAGGTTTTGGTGTGAATTGCCGCTAGCAACGATTTCTCTCACCACGGGCTCCAGAATGCCAGGATGAGCGGAAGATACAAGTATGGAAGGATAGACAGCACTTCCCCAGCTTGGGTGCTGAAGAATTGAGCAGTCTCCTCGTTTGGTGAGCGGGTAACCCAAGCAGGCCTGGACCACTGCAACATCATCAAGCTGAAGTTGGCCTGGTGCCGAGAATAGTGGGAGGCCACTCTGGGGGTCAAAGACTTCTGTCAAGTAGCCCATTTCGACCAGCTTACGGACAACAACTTGGCTAAACCCTAGAAATTGTTCACGTAGGCAATGCTTTTGATTCTCCGTATCAAAGGTTCTATTCAAAAGAGCAAATTTGCTCTTTTGAAGCACGACAAGCACTGACTTAACTGGAGCTGACCAGTTAGGTAGAAGCTGTTCTAGGTGGGCGAGAAGAAATTCGTTTGGCCAGTGCACGGAATACTGCAGACTCATAGCTAATGCAGCCTTGAAGGGGGTACTCAGCTCACCTGTGGTGTGGGTATAACGGGTAGCGCTTCAACATGGTCTTTAACAATCTTACCAACTCCCTTCTGAAAGGGAAGTACATAGCTTGGTTTGAATGTCACTAAGTAGCTTGCCGTCTCTCCTGTAGCTAGCCTACACACAGTACCGCTACTTGCGGTTAATGGCTTGCTTGACTCTAGAAGTCCAAATTATCCTGACAAGCGAACGCTGTACTCCCTTTACAAGGAACCTTCTAGCATTCCAGTTCAAGCCTTTCTGGGTATGCTACTTCTTCCTCAGAACAGGTCTTAGGATCTACTTGCACCGGCTTGATCAGCGGCTGTACAAGCTTTTCAGCTCAATCTCCTCCTATCTGGTAAATTCAGTAGCAGTTTTACTGGAGGTGTTTGTTTAGACAGTCTCAGTCATGAGTATGAACAAGGTACTTGCGAACACTGGCGACTATTAACCAGATTGCCAGCATATTTTAATCTAGGAAAATAGGTATGGAAAATCTTGTTTAGCTAAGAGTTAAGAATCTTCAACTGCAACCGAGTTAAGCAGCCATTAACTTACAGTACAAATTAGTACGGATTAAACTCGGATTGCTGATCAAGAAATTTACCAAAAGCGAGTAGATTCCGACTGTAGCTAAGACAGTTAATAATAAGTTTTGATTGATTGAGGATGAATGGTTTCAGGTTTGAGCCGAAGTCTTTGAATTCTCGATTGCACTGCCAATTACAAAAAATAGACAGCAGCTTACTAGCCACAAAAACCCCATTACCTACCAACTCTTAGGCCAATGATTGCCTCACTAAATCTCTACACCGCTTTCTTGTCAAAAGTCTCTCTAGGACACAATCAATGCGGATGAACGTGAGAACTCCACGCTTGCTTAGAGTAATTACCCCATTACTCTTAGGCCTGAGTGGGTGCAGTGGGAGTGCTAATAGCAACGGTGTCCTCCGAGTTTGGGCTCACGCTGGTCAAGAAGCGGAGCGCCAGACGATTCAAGCCCAGGTCAAGCGTTTCAACGCTGCCCAAAAGCAAATAACCGTTCAACTCACGTTCATTCCGGAAGGGTCCTACAACTCTCAAGTACAAGCAGCGGCCCTATCTAGAGATTTGCCCGATGTCCTGGAATTCGATGGGCCGTTCGTCTACAACTATGTCTGGCAACGGAACTTGATTCCAATTGACGCGCTGATTTCTAAGCCGGTTCGCCAGGACTTGCTACCTTCAATCATTAAGCAGGGGACTTACAAGGGACGCCTCTACTCCGTAGGCACTTTTGACTCTGGGCTTGGGGTGTTGGGACGCCGCAGCAAGTTGAAGGCAGCAGGAGTGCGCATTCCTACCGGCAACAAAGATGCCTGGACAGCAGCTGAATTCAACCAAGCCCTAGCGGCACTGGCGAAGAAAGATCCGGATGGCCAAGTTCTTGACCTTAAGCTCAACCTGCAAGGGGAGTGGTTCACCTACGCCTTCTCACCCCTGATTCAGTCTGCGGGGGGGGACTTGATTGATCGCCGTAGTTACCAAACGGCTAATGGTTCCCTCAACGATCCAGCAGCTGTGGGAGCAATGCAACAGGTACAAAGTTGGATCCAGCAGGGTTATGTAGACCCCAACATTGATGACGCTGCTTTCACCGCAGGCAGGGTAGCGCTGGCCTGGGGCGGCCACTGGTTATACAAAGACTATGCCAAAGCCGCTGGCAATGACCTAGTGGTGTTGCCTTTGCCCACCTTCGGTACCGGTTCAAAAACAGGTCAAGGTTCCTGGAATTGGGGCATCACAAAGAACTGCGAAGACCCAAAGGGGGCAATGCGCTTCTTAGAATTCCTTTTGCAGCCGCAGGAGGTGCTGGCAACCACTAATGCCAATAGTGCTGTTCCAGGGACCAAAACGGCGATCGCTCGCTCGAAACTTTATGCTCCAGGCGGTCCACTACACCTCTTCTCTTCTCAACTTCTAGCCGGGCAGACCGTACCCCGGCCCCAAACTCCCGCTTACCCGGTCGTTACTTCCGCCTTTCAAGATAGCTTTGCCGCGATTCGCAACGGCCTGGATGTTAAAACAGCATTAAATAAAGCCGTGACGACAATCAATGTTGATATTCAAGATAATCAGGGGTACCCAGACGTTCGTCCTCTAGCCTTTTACCCTCAACCCTTGCTTGCTACGCCCAAGACCCATGACCCCTTCTCAACCGCTCAAACTCAAAGATGACAGCCGCGCCGCTCTGGGTATGGCCGCACCAGCGTTGGTAGGCTTATTCCTGTTTGTCGCCCTGCCCTTTGCCCTGGCAGCAGTGCTCTCCTTTACGAATCTCCGGCTCGGTTCACCCCTGCCACTGGAGTTTTCCGGTTTAGAGCAATATCGCCGGATCTGGCTTGACCCCAGCTTTCGACGGGCTTTATTCAACAATGGTCTGTTTGCCCTAGTCGTGGTGCCAGTGCAGACTGCGATCGCCCTTGGACTAGCCCTGCTACTGAATCGTCCCCTGAGAGGGATGGCGGTGTTTCGCACCCTGTTTTTTATGCCTGTGGTCTTTCCGATGGCCCTAGTTGCAGTGATTTGGACAATTATCTATGCCCCCGGTCCCAACGGGATGATGAACTCGCTTCTGGAGGTTTTGACCTTGGGCCTCTGGGAACCCAAGGATTTCCTGCGTGATCCAGCGTTTGCCTTACCTGCAATTATGCTGCTGTCAGTGTGGCAGGGGGTTGGGTTTCAGATGGTGATTATTTTGGCGGGGTTACAGTCCGCGCCTACAGTCCTATACGAAGCGGCGGCAATTGATGGCAGCAACCAGTGGAATCAATTCCGTTACGTCACCCTACCCCAACTGCGGAACACGCTGATTTTTGTGATGTTGGTCACCTCGATCTTGGCGTTTCGCTTATTTGATCAGGTCCAAATCATGACCCAAGGTGGTCCCCTGGATGCCACCACCACCGTGATGTACGAGGCGGTGAAGGCGGCCTTTACCCAGCAAAAAATGGCGAAGGGCGCAGCGATGACTGTGGTGTTTTTCCTGATTGTCCTGGCAATCACGATCGCCCAACGGGTGTTGGTCAAGGAAGAACGGGCGATCGACTAATGGAAGTGCTACTGACATTTGAACGATGAAAAGTCCCGATATTGAAAAAAGTGCAGCGATGGCCGCCTTGGCCCAGCAAGGCCAGTCTCCCTGGGTATCCCAACGCCGCCAGCGGCAACGACTGAGTGTGCTTAGCAGCTATCTGTTGCTGACACTCCTGGCACTACTATTCATTGCCCCGATTGTCTTCATGATCGTCGGCAGCTTCAAACCTGACGAGCTTGTGCTGTCGGAAGCGGGTACCCTCAAGGCGTTTCTCCCCACGCAGGCCTCTTTCCAGAACTATCGAGATGTCTTTGAGCGCGTCAACTTTGGCCGCTTTTTATTCAACTCGCTGTTGATTACTACCCTGATTGTGCTGGCAGGCTTGCTGGTGAATTCCCTAGCTGGCTACGCCTTTGCGCGGCTGCGCTGGCGAGGCCGTTCTTTGATTTTTGCGGTAATTATCGCCCTGATGATTATCCCCTTTGAAGCGATTGCCGTGCCCCTATTTTTTCAAGTGACACTTCTGGATTGGCGCAATACCTACATCGCTCAGGTTCTGCCCTTTGTCGCCAACGCCTTCTCGATTTACCTGTTTTATACCTTTTTTATTGACTTACCCAAGGAACTGGAAGAAGCCGCCCGCGTGGATGGGGCGAGTACGCTGCGCACTTTCTTTGAGATTATTGTGCCAGTGTCGCGGCCCGTTTTTGCCAGCGTGGCAATTCTGACATTTTTGACCCAGTGGGGATCTTTTCTGTGGCCGCTGATGATCACGATTGATGAGCAAGTACGTCCTTTACCCGTAGCGATCGCTTCCTTCCAAACTTTGCCTCCGCTCCAATGGGGGGACATTATGAGCTTTGGCGTCATGATGGTTGCTCCGATTCTGCTTGTTTTCTTGCTGTTCCAGCGGTGGTTTGTGCAGGGCGTCGCCACCACTGGCACTAAAGGCTAAGTTCCATACCGGGGGCAGTGACCCTTACTGAAAACAACTATGGCAACGGTAAAATTTCAGCACGTGTTCAAGGTCTATACCAATGGCTATGCCGCGATCAAAGACCTGTGTTTAGAGATTGACGATGGTGAGTTTCTGGTCTTTGTTGGTCCTTCTGGCTGCGGTAAGTCCACTGCCCTGCGGATGCTGGCAGGTTTAGAAGATATTTCTGGGGGCAAGCTGCTGATCGGCGATCGCGTGGTAAATGACCAGACGCCGCAGCAGCGCAATATCGCCATGGTCTTTCAAAATTACGCCTTGTACCCGCATATGACGGTGCGGCAGAATCTGGAATTTCCACTGCGGATGATGAATTTGTCGAAGCCTCGAATTCAAAGTCGTGTCAAGGAGGCGGCGGAAAAACTAGGACTAACGCCGCTGTTGGATCGGCGACCCAAGCAACTATCGGGGGGACAGCGACAGCGGGTGGCGATGGGGCGAGCGATTGTCCGCGATCCTGCCGTATTTCTGATGGATGAGCCGCTGTCGAATCTCGATGCCAAGATGCGGGCTCAAATCCGCACGGAGATTGCCCAATTGCAGCGGCGGATGCAGACAACAACCGTCTATGTCACCCACGACCAAGTGGAGGCAATGACGATGGGCGATCGCGTCGCCGTGATGCTGTCAGGGGAGCTGCAACAAATCGCCTCCCCACAAGACCTTTATGATCAGCCTGCAAATATATTTGTCGCTGGGTTTATCGGCAGTCCAGCGATGAATATCTTTCACACCCAGTTGCAGCAAGCGGGTGGCATGCTCATGATCCAGTTTGGGGCTCAAAGCCTGGTGGTTGATCCGACAACCGTCAATCGGTATCAGGGCTTGGAGCAGTATCTCGCTCAACCAATCCTGGCCGGGTTGCGTCCCGAAGCCTTCTTCCTCATGGGTGCTAATGCTCCCCAGGGCCACTGCATCCAAGTTGAAGTGAGCACACTAGAAGCCCTGGGCCATGAAATGATTATCTATGCCAAGGCTCCCGCCCCGATGATGGAGGTCGAAGATAACCACGACAGGGCTGTGATTGATGACAGGGAGCAGCAAGGATACCACTCTATTTTGACTGCTCGCATCCCTTCGTCCCCCAATCTTCAGGCAGGTACCAACTTAACCTTAGGCGTGGACACTAGCAAGCTTTATTTATTTACAGCAGATGGACAGGCGATACCTTCTATAAACTTTACTAACGCAACAAAGAAGGTATCGGGGTGCTAGGGTAAGGCCTGGCGGAACTGGATCCAGGCGATGCAAGTTTAGGTTCAACCACAGGGTAGTGGGAAGTTTTTAGATGGGGCAGAGCCTGAAACTGCTTTTAGATTCAAGATGAAATAGCCATCTAGGGCATCGATATTGAATCTGACTTAATACCCAGCTCCAGCTCCTAATTTGGTACATGAATATAGATGTCTATACCAAGCAAGTTTCTGAACCGGCTGCGAATTTATGCAAAGGTAGGTGTTCCTGAGGCTTGGCACTCAGACCAGCAGGTGTGAGAAAATGACCCGCTTAAAAAAGGGAAGTAGATCGATCAGGATGGCTTGGCTTTGTCCGCCTCCCAGTCAGGGCGCGCCTCAGTTTATGACCCGAAATATCAGCTTAGGAAGAAAAGTAATGCACCAGTCCTTCAACTTTGGGCCGGATAGCAGATCACTGGTTGATCAAATTAGATGCCGCGGGCAACTTCACCAGTGAATGGGATGGATAAAAAGTCATTAGTTCTGGAAATGATAGAGTCTTTTGATAAGCAAGAAAAAGAAATCTACCCACAAGTGGTAGTTCAGCAAGTAGCTGACTTTTGGGTAGCACAGTGGGCAAGGATTAAAGATTGTCGAAATGGCTTCTATCATTTTTGAAGTTCTGTTTATTCTCCTTTTAGTCGTTGCTAACGGTGTGTTTGCGATGTCGGAGATGGCCGTTGTTTCGGCCCGAAAAGTACGGCTGCAACAATGGGCTAATGAAGGCAATAATAATGCCCGCACTGCCTTAGAACTCGCCAATGCACCGACTCGGTTCCTCTCCACCGTTCAAGTTGGGATCACGCTGATCGGGATTTTGGCTGGGGCCTTAGGTGGGGCAACGATCGCAAAGAAGCTAGCACTGCTGGTGAGCCAAATCCGTTTGCTGGCACCCTATAGCCAAGCTATCGGTCTAGGCATTGTGGTTGTGAGCATTACTTACCTTTCGCTAATTATTGGTGAACTTGTGCCCAAACGGGTGGCGCTGAACAACCCAGAACGAATTGCTGCTACTATAGCCACCCCCATGCGGGCCTTATCCGCCCTTGCCTCGCCGGTCGTGCATTTGTTGAGCACCTCGACGGAGGTGGCGCTGCGGCTATTGGGCATCAAACCCTCCTTAGAGCCACAGGTGACCGAAGAAGAAATCAGAGTGTTGATCAAGCAGGGCACCGAGGCGGGGACATTTGAGGTGGCAGAGCAAGATATGGTGCAGCGGGTGTTTCGCTTAGGCGATCGCCAGGTGAGCGGATTGATGACGCCGCGGCTAGAGATTGTCTGGCTCGACCTTGAGGACTTAGCGGAAAACAACCGGCACAAAATGACGCATAGTGCCCATTCACGGTTCCCGGTCTGCCAGGGCGGCCTAGACAACGTGATCGGGGTCGTGCAGGTCAAAGATTTGTTGGCTCGCAGTTTAGCTGGGGAAGTGATTGACCTGACTGCAGCGTTACAAACACCCTTATTTGTCCCGGAAAGTATGCCAGCATTGAACGTCTTAGAGTTGTTCAAGCAATCGGGCACCCACACCGCTTTGGTCGTCGATGAGTACGGTGTGGTGCAAGGTCTCGTTACCCTCAACGATATCCTAGAAGCGATCGTGGGGGATATTCCTTCGGTTGATGAACTAGCTGAACCGCAAGTTGTGCAGCGTGAGGATGGTTCCTGGTTGCTCGATGGTCTATTGCCGGTGGAAGATTTTTTTGAACTCTTTAATATCCAGGCCTTAGCCGACGAACAAAGGGGCAACTATCAAACTTTAGGTGGCTTTGTCACCAGTCATCTCGGGCGAATTCCAGCGGCTGCCGATCACTTTGAATGGCGAAAGCTACGGTTTGAAGTAATGGATATGGATGGAAACCGGGTTGATAAGGTATTGATCATGCCGATTTCTGTAAATCCCCCAGATCTCGTTAGCTAAGGAATTATGATCTAGGCTTGGAACTTTCCTTTCTTTACTATTTGTTTTTGGCTCTTAACTTATGGCTTCAAATTCTTCCACAAGCTCAGCAGCAATTTGGCATGCCTTAGAAGTAGACAAAGTTTTAGAGAATCTCAACAGCGATCGCAAAACAGGGTTAACCGGTCAAGAAGCCGCGCAACGCTTAGCGCAGTACGGGCCAAATGAGCTAGAAGAAGCTCCTGGACGCAGTACCCTGATCATCATCTGGGATCAGTTTAAGAACATCATGTTGCTGATGCTGATCCTGGTGGCAATTGTCTCGGCAGTGCTGGATCTGCGAGCCGAGCAGTTTCCCAAGGACGCGATCGCTATTTCCGCAATCGTGCTGCTGAACGGCATCCTGGGCTATTTACAGGAAAGCCGGGCCGAGAAAGCGTTGGCTGCTCTGAAGCGGATGGCATCTCCTTTGGTCCGGGTACTGCGGGATGGCAAGGTGGTGGAAGTCGCTGCTAAGGAGATTGTGCCTGGGGATGTGATGCTGATAGAAGCAGGTTCTCAGGTTGCTGCGGACGCTCGGATTGTCGAAGAATCGAACCTGCAAACCCGAGAGTCTGCGCTGACCGGGGAAGCCCAAGGGGTAGAAAAAGACACAGCTCCTTTGCCAGCAGAGTCTGCCCTTGGAGAACGCGTCAATGTCGTATTTCAGGGAACGGAAGTTGTTCAGGGCCGGGCGAGCGTGGTCGTAACGGGCACTGGTATGCAGACTGAATTAGGCCGGATCGCGACGCTGCTGCAATCCGTGGAAAGCGAGCCCACCCCCTTACAGCAGCGAATGAGCCAGCTAGGGAATGTTTTGGTTGCCGGGGCCTTAGTCCTGGTTGCTGTGGTGGTTGCCGCTGGCACGTTTCGCCTTGGGTTTGGGGCGTTTGAAGAGTTATTGGAAGTTGCTCTGAGTATGGCAGTGGCGGTAGTGCCGGAAGGATTACCGGCGGTGATCACAGTGACACTAGCATTGGGAACCCAGCGGATGGTGCGCCGCCACGCGCTGATCCGCAAGCTGCCTGCCGTGGAAACTCTCGGGTCTGTGACCACCATCTGCTCCGATAAAACGGGGACGTTAACCCAAAACAAAATGGTAGTGCAGGCGGTCTACACCGCAAGCCAAAGCTTTGGGGTTACGGGTGAGGGGTATACGCCGACAGGAGAGTTCCGGGTGAACCAGCAACCGATTGCCCCAGAGCAGCAACCGGAACTGCAAGTTTTACTTCTAGCCTGTGTGCTCTGTAATGATGCCTTTTTACAACAAGAAAACGGTCAATGGGCGATTGTCGGTGACCCGACAGAGGGAGCGCTGCTGGCTGTAGCCGGTAAAGCGGGCTTTAACAAGGACCAGTCTGCTGAGCGGCTACCGCGGGTGGCAGAGTTTCCCTTCTCCTCAGAACGCAAGCGGATGAGTGTGATTTGCCAATCAGGGCATGAACCAGTGCTCAACTCCTCCGGGCCCAAAACAAACTACTCGATGTTTACCAAGGGTTCACCAGAACTCACCCTAGAGCGGTGTACACAGATCCAGCTCGGCGATCGCATCGAGCCTTTGACGCAGAACCAGCGGCAGCAGATTTTAACCCAAAATAATGAACTCGCAAGCCGCGGCTTGCGGGTTTTAGGGTTTGCCTATCGCTCCCTAGAAGACCTACCCCCAGAAGGGTCCCAGGATACAACAGAGAACAACCTAGTCTGGCTAGGCTTGGTAGGCATGCTGGATGCGCCTCGGCCTGAGGTGCGCGAGGCCGTAGCTCTGTGCCGTCAAGCCGGAATCCGACCCGTGATGATTACCGGCGACCACCAGTTAACCGCTCAAGCAGTAGCCTACGACCTAGGCATTGCCACAAAAGGGGACCGCTCCCTGAATGGACAAGATTTAGAAAAACTCAGCACCGCTGAATTAGAAGCGCTGGTGAAAAGTGTCAGTATCTATGCGCGGGTTTCGCCAGAGCACAAGCTGCGGATTGTCAAAGCGCTACAACAGCAGGGGGAGTTTGCCGCAATGACGGGGGACGGCGTGAATGATGCCCCCGCTCTAAAACAAGCGGATATTGGCATTGCGATGGGGATTACAGGTACGGATGTGAGCAAAGAGGCCAGCGATATGGTCTTACTAGATGACAACTTCGCCACGATTGTTGCCGCGACAGAGGAAGGGCGGGTGGTTTATAGCAACATTCGCCGCTTTGTGAAATACATCCTGGGCAGCAATATTGGTGAGGTCTTAACCATTGCCGCTGCGCCGCTGTTGGGATTAGGAGGCGTACCTCTCATCCCTCTGCAGATTTTGTGGATGAACCTGGTCACTGATGGCTTACCAGCTCTGGCCTTAGCTGTGGAACCGCCAGAACCGGATGTGATGCGACGGCCGCCCTCCAATCCCCGCGAGAACATTTTTGCTCGCGGGCTGGGTTGGTACATGGTTCGAGTCGGGATTGTGTTTGCGATTTTGACTATTATCCTGATGCAGTGGGCCTACACCCATACTCAATCGGGAGCCGGTAACCCTAACTTAGATCCGCAGCGCTGGAAGACCATGGTATTTACAACCTTGTGTCTGGCCCAAATGGGCCATGCCCTGGCAGTGCGTTCTGATACGCGCTTGACCATAGAGATGAACCCCTTTTCCAATCCTTACGTTATAGGAGCGGTCACTCTCACAACTATCCTGCAAATGTTGCTGATTTATGTGGAGCCGCTGCGCAACTTCTTTGGCACCCACTTGCTGGATCCGATAGAACTAGCAATCTGCTTTGGGTTCAGCGCTTTAATGTTCGTCTGGATTGAATTGGAAAAGTTGTTCATCCGTTGGTATCGGGCTCGCTCTGCGAAGCGAGTGGCCTGAGTGCTGAATTAACGCCTGTGTATCTGAAAACTCTCCACCTGCACCAGTTTCGCAATTACCTCGATCAACAGGTGGAATTCTCTGCCCCCAAAACTATCCTTTTGGGCAGTAATGCTCAAGGCAAGTCGAATCTCCTAGAAGCGGTAGAGTTACTGGCAGCATTGCGATCGCATCGGACGAGCCGCGATCGCGATATGATCCGCGACGATCAGCCCGCTGCCCAGATCACAGCCATCCTGGAACGTGATAGTGGCCCAGTGGATCTGGCACTCACTTTACGGAGCAATGGCCGCCGCACCGTTGCCTTGAACAGTGAAGCTGTGCGCCGCCAGTTAGATTTTCTGGGCCACTTAAATGCCGTGCAGTTCTCCAGCCTGGACCTGGACCTGGTGCGCGGCGGGCCGGGGGAGCGGCGCAATTGGTTAGATACGGTGCTAGTCCAGTTAGAGCCAGTTTACGCCTACATTTTGCAGCAGTATCACCAGGTTCTGCGGCAACGGAATGCGTTTTTAAAGCTGCAACAGGCCGGATCTAGTCCGGCTCCAGACCTGGAGCAATTAATCCTCTGGAACCAGCAATTGGCTGCTGCTGGTTCCCGTGTTACCCGCCGCCGCGCCAAGATGATTGAACGCCTGGCGCCTCTGGCCGGAGTATGGCATCAATCGATTAGTGGCAGCCAGGAAATCCTGGAAGTTTGTTATGCGCCTAATGTTGCCTTAAGTCTGGAGGAGCCAGCGACGGTGGTTGAAGCTTATCTAGCCCAACTCCAGCACAAAGCGATCGCAGAGCACCACCAGGGCACAACCTTGGTTGGCCCCCACCGCGATGAAGTTGAGTTTACGATTAATCAAACTCCCGCTCGCCATTACGGTTCCCAAGGCCAGCAACGTACCCTAGTTTTGGCATTAAAGCTAGCAGAACTACAGCTGATTGAAGAAGTGGTAGGGGAGACCCCCCTACTATTGCTAGACGACGTTTTAGCGGAATTGGACCTCAACCGCCAAAATCAGTTATTGGAGACAATTCAAGAGCGGTATCAAACCTTAATTACTACCACGCACTTGGGGGCCTTTGATTCCCAGTGGCTGCACTCCGCTCAAATTCTGGCCGTTGAGGCTGGAAAGATTAGAATGCAAGCACCGCCTTGAGGGTTACCTTTTAACGGAAATGGGAGAGTTTGAGAGGGGCTATAATTCCCCTTCCTCAAGCGTAGCAAAGCGGAGCTAGGTGGGAGATACATGGACCCCTCTCAATATAATATACTGTTATCACTAAGCCGTTGTTATGATAAATGCTCAAGGCAACCAAAGTAAGACTCTATCCCACAGAGGTGCAGAAACAGCATCTGGCGCAGTCTTTTGGTTGCTGTAGGTGGTACTGGAACCATTCTTTAGCACTGGCAAATCAAACCTATAAAGAGACAGGAAAGGGGTTGAGCAGGGGCAAGATACAGGCGTTGCTACCTCATCTCAAAAAAGAGCTTGAGTGGCTGAAGACTCCATACTCACAATGTTTGCAAGTAGTTGCTCTGAACCTATCAAGGGCATTTATCAACTTCTTTGAGAAAAGAGCCGAGTATCCTTCTTTCAAGTCGAGACATGGAAAACAATCGATTAGCTACCCTCAAAATGTCAAATTGGTAGAGAACGCTATCAAGTTTCCTGGAACCCTAGGGATAGTCAAGGCTGTTATCCACCGCCCTGTAGAAGGGGCTGTGAAGACTGTAACTATCTCGACGAATGCTGGAGGACACTACTATGCTTCGGTGTTAGTTGAGGATGGAACACAGCAACCTAGGACAGACACTCAGGGTCAGGCTATTGGATTAGACGTGGGACTGAATCACTTAGTTGTGACATCAGATGGGTCTAAATACAACAACCCCAAGTGGTTTAGAAAACACGCAAAAAACCTCAAGCGCAAACAACAAAGTTTATCTAGAAAGGTAAAAGGTTCAATTTCTAGAGCTAGAGCTAGAAAGAGAGTAGCCAGAGTTCACGACAAAATCTCTAGATGTCGTTCAGATTTTCTGCACAAACTATCACGCAGGATAGTCGATGAGAACCAAGTCATTTGTGTAGAAAACCTAGCAGTCAAAAACATGGTGCGTAATCATTGTCTAGCCAAATCTATCAGTGATGCAGGCTGGGGGATGTTTGCGACTATGCTCAAGTACAAGGCTGAGTGGGAAGGAAAAGTCTATCTCGAAATCGATAGATTCTTTCCTTCTAGCAAAACCTGTAGCGTTTGTCTCAATCAAATTGGTCGTTTGCCATTAGATGTCAGGTCTTGGACTTGCTCTGGCTGCTCAACACACCATGACCGGGACATAAATGCTGCAATCAATATCAGAAATGAAGGACTGCGAATATTGGCGTTAGGAGCTAGCGCTACTGCTGTAGGAGGCAATGTCAGACTCGCGAGTGGCAACACTCAAAAGCATTTGCTGCTGAGTACAGAAGCTCCGTCCTCAAGCAACGTAGTTGCTAGGGCGGGGTAGTTCACGAGGATGCAAGGGTCTTGTTCTAAGATCAAAAGATTAAACAGCCCTAAGGAGATATCTGCCAAACCTTAACCGTTTTATCAATGCTACCGCTGACAAGCAACTTTCCCTGAGGGTTAAAAGCAACAGAGCTAACAGCATTGGCATGTCCAGGCAGAGTTTGTAATAGTTTTCCGGTAGCAGGATTCCAGATTTTAACCGTTTTATCCAAACTACCGCTGGCGATCGCTTCAGGGTACCCATTGATCGGCCGCGGACTAAAAGCAACGGAACTCACAGCATCCGCATGTCCCGTTAAAGAGCGGATCAATTTGCCTGTTCGCAGGTTCCAAATCTTTACTGTCCGGTCATTACTACCACTAGCCAGGGTTTGTCCGTCCGGACTAATGGCAACGGACCAAACTTGTTGCGGTGGTCCAGAAAGGGTATAACGCAACTTGCCGCTGCCTAAGTCCCACACCTTAATCGTGTTATCGCTACTGCCACTAGCTAGAATTTGTCCAATTGGGCTAATCGCTAGAGAAGTAATTGCATACTCGTGTCCAGTTAAGGTCTGTAACAATTTACCAGTGTTGAAATTCCATACCTTGATCGTCTGGTCAGCGCTGCCACTAACCAAAGTTTGCCCATCCGGGCTAAAAGCAACAGCAACAACATACCTGGAGTGTCCAGGCAAAGTGCGCAGCACTTTGCCACTACTAATATCCCAAATCTTGATCGTTTGATCAGCGTGACCACTGGCAACGAGTTGATTGTCAGGACTGATAGCAACACCAAAAACAGGAGCCGCAGGAGCAAAAAGTGTCCGTTGCCGTTTTTCGGTTAGTAGATTTTGCAAGCGGATTGTGCTGTCAAAACTGCCACTAGCTAGTGTGTGTCCATCAGGACTGACTGCTACAGAAATGACTGAACCCGAATGCCCAGTTAGCGTACGTAGTGGCTGCACATTTTGCTTAGAAGGTGCAATCACTTGTGCCTTGCTATCTAGAGTTGAGAGTTCCGAGATTGACTTCAAGGGGATGAGCAGGGTGATGCCAACAGCCAAAACGGGTGCAACTGTTTGCCAAAACCAAGCTGTTCTTAGACAAGTCATAATCCTCACTCTCAAAACAGATCAACGCCACCATCGACAATACCAGAACAATGACTAAGCCAGGTTTGATTCCCAGCCACCATCCGGATGACGTCATTGATAGGCACACAACTGCCCTACCAGTGACAATAAGAAAGGGGACCTTATACCAGTAGGGGAGTATTGATCAAGAACGTGACTTTGACCACTGTTGCCAGTGTTCCGGCTAGACCTACCGTCGAGTATGCATAGGTCTAGATTACTAGTGTGATTAGCGATCGCTTGTTCAGATCAAACAAGGACAAAGCGAATGAACACTGCCCGGCTCAAAGCCTAACTCGTCTCGGCTGGCGCTATTCTAAGTTCGACCTTCTAATTCCGATTTCTGTATGGATGCTCAAGCTGATTCAATCCAACTACTTCAGTGCCAAGCGGCATCATTGTTGCTGTACCAGTCCGTTTTAGTGGGGGAAGCAGGACATGCGTTTTTAAGCCTGCTGCAAGCGCTTCAACATCCAGACAGTAGGGGAATAAATTGTCTGCGAGCTTACGGCGATTGGTTTAAAGCCCTAGCTGGCAGAGGGGAAAGCTGGCAAGACTATCTAATCACGAAAATTCTAACAGCAGACAACCCCTTTACCCGCCAAGCCCAACGGCAGCTAGTAGATATGCCGCCAGCTCTAGTGGCAGCAGCACAGCAGGATTTGCGCACCTTACAGCATCTTTATACCTGTAGCAGTACTCAACTTAGCCACTGGGTGCAAGAGGCAGCCAACTTACCCGTTGCCCCAGTCCCTTGGAGCGTGGAAGCTCACCCCGCTACAGTAGGGATTTTTCAAGGTTGTAACCCGCATCACGTTCGACAGAAACTCGGCCAGGTAGCGAACTGGGCTGATGCCTTAGAAGAACTAATGGCTTATTACCGCCAATCGGGTACTGGGTTATTTACTTATGGTGCTTTAGGGTGGCAATCTGGGGAGTTGCAAGGTATCTCCCACCCTGATCAGGTTCAATTAGGGGACTTGGTAGGCTGTGAGCCTCAGAAAGAGGCTCTCTTGAAAAACACAGAGTTCTTGCTGGCAGGTTATTCAGCATTACATGTTCTACTTTATGGCAGCCGCGGGTCTGGAAAATCGTCGCTGGTCAAGGCGTTGCTGCCCAAGTACTACGATCGCGGTCTGCGGTTAGTTGAAGTTGCCAAAGCAGATCTAAAGGACTTAGGGGCGATCGCGCAGCAGCTTCAAGCTCTGCCGCAAAAGTTTATTATCTTTGTCGATGATCTCTCCTTTGAAGCGGATGAAACGGCCTACAAATCCCTGAAAGTTTTACTGGAAGGCAGTCTAAGCGCTCGACCTCAAAACGTTGTGGTCTATGCCACCTCCAACCGACGGCATTTAATTCGAGAATATTTTGGTGAGCGCCCCCGGCCCAGTAGTGAAGAAGTTCATGCCTGGGATACCGTGCAGGAGAAGCTTTCCTTGAGCGATCGCTTTGGCTTGCTCCTGACATTTGAACCCGCCAACCAGAATACTTACCTGGCAATGGTTCAACACCTTGCTACCACAGCAGGAATTCCCCTGAGCCGCGAGGAGCTGGAATATCGCGCTCTTCAATGGGCCACCCGCCACAATGGCCGCTCCGGGCGGACAGCACGGCAATTTGTTAGCTTTCTCCAGGCAGATCTAGGTATTTCATTGGGGGGCGATTGAGCAAAGTGGTATTGCTTTACCCTTTCTATCAAAGGAGCGTCTGGTAGCCTAGAAAAATAATGAACAAAAAGGAGCAAAGACAAGATGGAAGGTATTGAGTTGTTAGAAAAGGATCATGGCAGAATTAGAAGCCTCTTCTCAGAGCTTGAGAGTACTGCTGATCCTCAGGAACTACAGGATTCTTTTGACAAGCTCGGTAACATCCTAACCATACATGCTGAAGCCGAAGAGCAAGTCCTCTACCCGGAAGCACGCAATTGCGAAGGTACTGCTGAACTGATTGATAAAGGTCGCCATGAGCATGACAAAGGCGATGAAATGGTTCTGGCGATTCAATCTATAAGCCCCAATGAATCTGAATTCAAAGTAAAAGTTAGGGAGTTACAGGAGTTTATGCTGAATCATTTGGATGAAGAAGAGAATGATCTCTTCCCCAAAGTACGCCAGTGTATGAGTGATCAGAAACTAGAGAAACTTGGTAGTCAGCTTCGAGAGACTAAAGCTAATGTTGCACCCGAAGTAGCAGATTAATTCTTGTTGGCTGTGCCACAAAAAATCAGCAGTTAGTAAAACACAGTTAAATTAACAGGCTATCCCATTAATTTAGTTATTTGTAAGTAACTTCATAGGATAAATTTATTGGTCTAGCTGCAAGTAAGGCTTGCAACTAGGTCTCTCCAACAGGTGTCGATTATTTTCTTAAGCTACTTCGGTTCAAACTGATCTTTTGTAGCTCCGCAAACAGGACATACCCAGGTCTCGCCTATGTCCTTAAAGGCGGTACCTGGTTCTATTCCAGAGTCTGGATCTCCTTGCTCTGGGTCATATGCGTATCCGCAGACCGTGCATACACACTCTTCCATACTCGATATCTCCTGATTAATAACCTAGCTGCATAGTACAGCATTACGATCTTGGCCCTCGGTTAGTTAAAGTTGCTAAAGCAGACCTGAAGGACTTAGGGCGATCGCGCCGCAGCTTCAAGCTCAGCTCTTCAATAGGCCACCCACCACAATGGCCGCTCCGGGCGGACAGCACGGCAATTTGTTAGCTTTCTCCAGGCAGATCTAGGTATTTTAGAGGGGGGCGATTGAGCCACGTGGTATTGCTTTACCCTGTCTAGACGAGGCTTATGCAATCGTATTTAGCACAGCATTTGAGCGCAGCACGACACCGCCAATTTATGGGCCGTACCTTTGAGCTTGAGCTATTTCGTTGCGCGATCGCTGCCCCAAAACTCCCCTTTCATGTTTTACATATTTTTGGATCTGGCGGTGTGGGCAAGACAAGCCTGCTGGGAGAGTTTGCCTATAGCTGTGAGCAAGTACAAACCCCCGCACTCTACTTGGACGCACGGCATACGGAACCCTCACCCGTAGCTTTTTTGAGTACCTTGCAGTCTATGTTCGGACAGCTTTCCATTTCAACGCCCTTTAAAGAGACACCAAATCATCCGAACGTTTTGCTGCCCGTTTTAGCTACCCAACTGGCAGGCCATGTTGTTTTAATCGATACTTACGAAACTCTTGTTCCTCTAGATGAATGGCTGCGCCGGGTGTTTCTACCGCTACTGGCGGAGACCACTTTGGTTGTTCTAGCGGGTCGTCATTTCCCGCAGCAAGAGTGGCGAACCGATCCAGGTTGGCAGGCCTTAGTTCACCTGCTTCCTCTCCACAACTTGAGTTCCGAGGAAAGCCAGACCTATCTTGATAATTGCAAAGTTCCCGCGGCACAGCATCAGCCAGTTCTTGACTTTACCCACGGCCATCCCCTTGCTCTCTCCCTGGTTGCCGATTTATTTGCCCAAGAAGAAAATCTCCAATTTCAACCGGAAACAGCAGCCGATGTGGTCAAGACACTGCTAGAAAAACTGG
Organism: uncultured Synechococcales cyanobacterium; assembly: GCA_902806435.1. GTDB lineage: Bacteria > Cyanobacteriota > Cyanobacteriia > Thermosynechococcales > Thermosynechococcaceae > CADCWO01. The sequence continues at coordinate 88,661 of CADCWO010000212.1, forward strand.
TTGATGCCGTACCCAGCCCATCTCACCGGCTAGCATTGGAAGCTTGTTCTCTAGTCCGCCTGACGACTGAGGCACTTTTAGCTGAGATGCTAGTTTTACCCGATGTTCATGAATTGTTTGAATGGCTGCGCAGGTTGTCATTCATTGAGCCAGGGCAGCAAGGACTATTTCCCCACGATCTAACCCGAGAAGTGTTGATCGCGAATCTGCGCTGGCGCAATCCTGATCGCTACGGTGAACTTCACCAGCGGGCTCGCAATTACTTTACAAAACGCCTGCAACAGTCTCAGGGCGGGGAACAGCAGCGTATTTTATTGGATTACATTTTCCTACATCGGCATAATGCTGCTGTCAGACCTTACTTTACCTGGCAACCTAGCACCAGCTTCTTGCCTGATATCCTGCGAGAGACTGATCCACCTGCGTTAGCTGCAATAGCCAGCCAGCACGAAGGAGAAGCGTCTGCTCAGTTAGTGGGTTACTGGTTAAAGCGACAGCCGCAGGGTGTGCTAGTCTTCCGAGACAGCGAAAAACAGCCTGCTGGATTTGTCCTGGTAATTGCTTTGCACCAGGCTACTGCTGAAGATCGAAGCATTGACCCTGGTGTACATTCCGTCTGGCGTTATCTCGAACAACAGGCACCCTTGCGAGCGGGTGAAGGTGCAACCCTATTGCGTTTCTGGATGGCACAGGATACCTACCAAGCCGTTTCACCCCTGCAAAGCTTGATCTTTATCAATTTTATGCAGCATCATCGCTCTACTGGGCAATTGGCATTTACATTTTTCCCTTGTGCGGAACCGGAGTTTTGGGCAAACCTGTTCACCTATGCACACCTAGAGCGGCTTCCGGCAGCCGACTTCGAGGTCGATGGGCAACGGTATGGAGTGTACGGGCATGACTGGCGGGTGGTACCACCCAAGACATGGCAAGCGCTACTGGCGCAAAGGGAAATTGCTGCTTCTGTGGACGTCAACAAGTTGGTGGTCCTCAATCAAGCGCAGTTTGCCCAGGCTGTCCGGGATGCCCTCCACAATTTTCCTCATCCCCATCTTCTGCAAGCTAATCCATTAGTGCGATCGCGGTTAGTAATCGAACGAATGGCTCTCCATAACGCTAAGACCGGGCAGGTTGAAGCCTTACAGAGCTTAATTCAAGAGGTAGCTGAAGCCCTCCAGTCCTCGCACCGGGGCAAAAAGTTCTACTGGGCACTTTTTCATACTTACATTCGCCCTACCTCCACCCAAGAGGCGGCGGCTGAGCTACTAGATATCCCCTTCAGTACCTTTCGTCGTCATTTAAAGACTGGGATTGAACGCCTCACTGATAGGTTGTGGCAGATGGAAATTAATGGCTGCTCAGAATGAGCAGTAAATGAGTACTTTTTGGGCTGGTAAGTCAATCTTCTAAAGGCCAAACTACTAGCAAAACGAGGGGATAACGCCAGGCTTACTCAGCAGGGTTATCCTCAGCTATGAAGAGAGTACCCAATGAAAAAATTTGCATGGGTGGCCCCGATATCATTATTAGTTATAGTGCTGTCTTCAGGCCACGCTCAGGCTGCTACATTTACTGAGACCCAAGATGCTGGAGAGGTTCTAAGCAACGCTGTCCGAGTTGTCTCACCGGAATCGCAGCCCCTAGAATCAATCTCTGGAACTCTTTCTGGCGATGCTGACTTGTTCAGACTTTCCATGACTGGTGATCAAAAGTTCTCAGCAACGACAACGGGTGGCGCTAACTTTGACACCCAGCTATTTCTATTCGATTCAGGTGGAAAGGGGGTCTACGGTAACGATAACGATGGTGCCTCTTTCCAATCCGCCTTGCCTATAGGTGGCTTTTCACCTGAAAAATCGGGTACCTATTACCTGGGGATCTCTGGCTTCGACTACGACCCGGTTAGTCCTGACGGCGAAATTTTTGCTGATTTTCCGGATGCAGGATTTAATACCGTCGCTGGGCCTACAGGTCCAGGGGGTGAATCAGTTTTGAGTGGGTTTGACGGTGCCCGTTTGGAGCCTGGGGGCAGCTACACCATTGCCTTGACGGGGGCCGAAACCGAAACTAAATCTGTTCCTGAACCCTCTTCTGTATTGGGGATTTTAGCCCTTGGTGCCTGGAGTGTAGGCACCCTGTTGAAGAAAACCAAACCAGTATTGTAGTTAGCCGCGCCACAAGTGACTTTAGGAGACATTTAATGATCAAGACAAGGAAGGGGTCCGCCTCCCGACGTACTGTCCTGAAATGGAGTCTGGCTGGGCTGGGCTTTGCTGTTGCGGCAGGCATACCTAAGCGGTTAACGGCACAGATGAGTAGTGGTGTTAAGACACTGACATTTAATGCTGATGATGTCGGCATTCTTAACTTCGCACTCTTGCTGGAGGAACTGGAAGCAGCTTTCTACGCATTTGTGCTGAAGTCTGGCAAGATTACTGATCCTAGAGAAGTGGAGTATTTCACAGCCTTAGGCAGCCACGAAGCGGAGCACGTGAGGTTCCTGCGTAGTGTCCTTGCTGAAAATGCTATCTTTGCCACTAAAGACCTCAGTTTTAACAGGCCTGGTTTAGACGCGATTACAAGGGATCATGACACCATTCTCAAAACAGCAGTCTCTTTAGAAGATACAGGTGTTCATGCCTACAATGGTGCCGGACCAAGTTTAAAGAATCCGACCTATATCCTGGCTGCTGGTTCAATTGTGTCTGTGGAAGCGCGCCATGCTGTTGGAGCCCGCGCCTTACTCCAGCGGCCTGCCACGGAGCCAGATAGTGATCGCGCAGTACCAGATGCAGAGCTGGTGCCTGAGCTCAACCCCTTTAAGGGCAGGCCCTACGATGAGCTGTACACACCCAAACAAATTGTAGCGATCGTCAGCTCCCTGAACCTACTCAACAACCCAATCACAGGGGCGCTCGTTGCCTAACCTCAGGAGTAACTTAACTATGAAAACCGATTTAGATTCAGCGACGCAGCGGATAGGTAAAGCTGTACTTGGCGGGCGTATCCTCCACCGTCTAACAGCCGCTGCTCAAGCCGCCGTGCTGATTGTGTCCTTTTTCTTTGGATTGTTCCTTGCCCCTGCTGCCCCTGCTTACGCCCAAGGGTCAGTACCCACTCCTCAAGAAATCGTTGCCTATGCCCTAACCCTGGAAA
>CADCWO010000213.1:0-25226 GCA_902806435.1 uncultured Synechococcales cyanobacterium
CTGTCTTAGTACCTTGGCTATCGTCCGTTAGTTATAGAGCCAACTCACAAAAAGTTCCCGCTAACTGTAAATTTTAGTAAACATTCGATCATAATTCTCGCGAGTCTTCCTTATACTGATGGAACTTGATTTGTAACAGCTTTCTGATTGATATTTTGTGAATTTAGGAGAATTAAATATGGCACTTGCTGAAACCCAAAGCTTTAGTAAGCCAAGCTTTTTACTATTAGCTAAAAGTTTTTTAATCTGGAGTTTTACACTAATCGTTTGTTTTTTAGTGGTTGGGTTTCCCCTAATTGCCTTAATGGCTACGATTGGAGCTTTATTAGCGATCGCCTTGCAGTCCGTTTTACCGATTAGTGCGGTCTTGCTCGTAGCAGGCAGCTTGATTGGTGCGAATGTTCTAGCAATTTTTGCTGGTGCAGCCATTTTGACATTCAAGGGTATTCATCCCCATGAAGTGACTTGGTTAAGTTGGCTGAATGATCCAGCAAAGTCTTTACATACCTCTATTTATGCTGCTTGTCCCTTAACCTGTGATATGAAGTACTAGATGCTGGTGACTGAATTAACTCGAATGGCCTTCCAGCCCGGTGCAAACCGGGCTGTTTAGGTTTTAAAGTTCTTTGGTTGGAAGGTTGCACGGCTAAACCAAGGCTCTAGGATGAGAATTTGGCACGACTAGAGCAATTTTCCCTGGCATCAACTATAGTGTCCCTGTCCCCCTTTCTTGTCTGGAGAGCCTGCCTTGAAACACGACGTTTCCATCGGAGGCATAGCCTGGACCGAGTGCATACAGTAGTAGACTTGCACACTTAAGCTGTACTGTATTGCTCTTGAAAGCTGCTGGATTGTTGGTCTACTAAATTTCAATGTCATTACCTATTCGAGTTTGTATTACCCTCGGAACCCGACCTGAGGCGATCAAGATGGCCCCTGTGATTCAGGCGTTTAAACGATCTCCAATGTTTGATACGCAGGTTTTTCTCACAGGTCAACACCAGGAGATGGTGAAGCAGGTGATGCAATTATTTCAGATCAGTGCTGATCGAGATTTGGCAATCATGCAGCCAAATCAAACCTTGACAGACATCACCTGTCGGAGCTTGCAAGGGCTAGAAGCATTGTTCAGAGAAATTCAGCCCCAAATTGTCTTGGTTCAAGGGGATACAACCACTGCTTTTGCGGCTGCTCTAGCTGCCTTTTACCAACAAATTCCGATTGGGCATGTAGAAGCGGGCTTACGTACTGATGATTTATTTAACCCCTACCCGGAAGAAGCAAATCGCCGCTTGATTTCCCAGGTGACACAACTGCATTTTGCCCCAACTGCTACAGCCGTCGAAAACCTCAAACGCTCTGGTGTCACTGGCAATATTTATCACACTGGAAACACGGTGATTGATGCACTGCTGAGCGTGGCAAGCAAAAATCCCCCTTGTCATATTTCCGGTTTGGACTGGGAAAAATACCGTGTTCTTCTGGCTACCGTGCATCGCCGGGAAAATTGGGGAGACCCATTGCAAGATATTGCTCAAGGCTTTCTAAGAGTTCTAGATAAGTTTCCAGATACAGCGCTGTTATTACCCTTACACCGTAACCCTAGGGTTCGTGAACCTTTACAAGCGTTGCTGGGAAGCCATCCGCGTATCTTTCTGACAGAGCCATTAGATTACACCGATTTAGTCGGAGCCATCCAGCGCTCTTACCTACTGCTGACGGATTCCGGTGGTCTTCAGGAAGAAGCACCAAGCTTAGGCAAGCCAGTGCTAGTTCTGCGCGAGACGACAGAGCGGCCTGAGGCCATTAGCGCCGGAACAGCCCAACTAGTTGGGACTGACCCGCAACAGATTGTTGCCATTGCAACTGAGTTACTGGGTAATCAAGCCGCTTATACAGCAATGGCAACGGCAATCAATCCATTTGGGGATGGTCAAGCCGCAGAACGTATCCGACAAATTGTGGAGAGTTATCTTGTTCAGGGGAGCATTTTAGAGGAAATAGCTTGATCACTAGCTTTCTGTAACTTAAGCAATACATCGTAACGGGTAGTTCGATCATTTTTGGCAGCGGCAGTAACGCCGATCGCCCGAATGGCAGACACAAATTTGCGAGTAGTGGGAGCTAATTGTGGCAGTAAAGGGCTGCCATCTAGCAAGGTTTGGGCTCGGGTTAAATCAACAAAGAAATAGCCACCAAGCGGATTTAGCTCAGAACGGGTAGTGTCCTGAAATAGTTCTGCGCTGGCTAAGGTTACTTTGGGCTGGGGCACAATTGCCCCTTCAACCGGGGCACCTACAGTTAGGAATGCAATATCGTTTGCCAACCAGCCATGCGTTGCAACAGGCAAGCCCGGTGGTATTTTCCAAGTGGTCAAGGTTTGGTTGTTCGCTTTTGCTGTACTGACGTTTAAGTTGAACTTGCTACCCATAACTTGATCGAGCTGCTTAAAAGCACGCTCTGCAGCACGGCGATCGCCCGTCTGAGCTATTAACGCTAGCCCTGCGCCTTGGGATTTTCCCTGAGCGGGGAGTAGCGCCAAGGCAAATTCTCCATCCATCCATTTCGCAAAATCTGTCTCAAAATCCATTCCAGTTGCCGACTGGACACTGGCCTGAAACTGCTTTGGGTTGAAGGGTACTATCAGTTGTGATTCTGAACCTTGGCTGTAAGCTTGCCAAAACTGCTCAAAATCACCGCCAGATGCCACCATTAAGGTATCTGCGGGTAGGCGCTGAGAAAGACTACCCGCAGTGGTTTCCCCTAGCTGCTTGGTCTTACTGTTAGGTTTTAGCCAAGAAATACTTTTCAACCGGATGCCTTGCGGCTCCAACAATATTGTTGATCCCAGTCCTTGCGTTTGCTTGATTCTGGCAGAGGTTTCTGGAGAAAGCTGCCGTCCTGAACCCGCGATCGCTGTAGAAGCCAATGCTGGTAGGTTAACGTACACTCGTGCAAAGGGTTGCCTGGCTTTAATTTCATTGAGTGCGGCTCGATAGCTAGGGGTTGCGGCTAGGGATGCGCCCCCACGATAGGTATCGACCACCTGATTGATTGCTTGGGATGTAGAAGCAATTACCAGACGCTTATCTAAAACTGTTGCCCAGTAATTCTGAGATGTGCCGCGTATTTCTTGAATTTTCAGTCCTTGATAGAGCCGTTCAGAAATTCTGCCAGTCTGGGAGCCTTTTACCTTCTCTAAGACCTGTCGAGCCCGCTCTAGGTTGGCAATCGGCAGTACGCAAACGGTAGCACGCTGGTTAGCCAGGAGCGGTGACTGTCCCGTTAAGGGCAAAAAAGCAACGGTTGCTGTATCTCCAACCCATGGCTGAATATCGTCTTTGTAGCTATAGCCGTTCCGGGTAAGGTAGCGAGTTTGGAGATCCGATAAACTTTGCTGGAAAATACGCTGGGTTTCTGAGGTGCCATATTTTTGCAGCCTTTGCCATTGGCTGGGGTTGGTTGATACGGAAATACTGAGCAGAGAGGACTGAGGCAGGATCTCAGCACCTACAGGGACAACACCTACTGCATCTCGTTGCGTTAGCACCCAGTAGGCAGCACCTCCCCCGACCATTAGAAGTGCGACTGCACCAAGTGGGAGTAATAGGGATTGAGGCTTTTTCTTGACCATAGCAAGTCCAATCGTGAAGGATGAGGCACTCTCGACAATAAAAGTAAAACGAATTGCCTTGCAACAGAATGCAGCAGCAAGCAAGTCTCTACAGATATGACTGGGACTAGCAGAATTGGTATAGGGTGTTGCGTTGGCGGGCAGGACGTCCCAAATTAGCGATCGCTAATTTCAGGGTTTCCACTTGCATACAGGTTCCTCCTTGCGCCCCTGCCATTGTCGTAATATGCTCTTCCATCAAGGTGCCACCAATATCATTGCACCCCCAAGTCAAGGCTTCTATTGCGCCTGATAGACCCAGCTTGACCCAACTTGGTTGATGATTGACAATCCAGCGGCCTAAAAATATGCGGGCAACTGCCGTCAGCAGTAACGCATCAGCTAAGACAGGCTGATCTCGTCCTACACGTCGTCGTAGGGATTTGGGAGCGAGTTGGCCTACGAAGGGTAGCAAAATGAATTCCGTAATACCTGGATATCCTTGCTCAAGTGCTCGCTGCTGCAGCGATCGTAATAGGTTGAAGTGATGAATTTGTTGTGCCGGGGTTTCAATGTGGCCAGAAAGCATCGTGCTAGTGGTGGGTAACCCCTGCTCGTGAGCCGTGCCAACAATTTTTAGCCAGGTGGCTGTATCGATCTTTTCTGGACATAAAACTTGTCGCACTTGATCATCCAAAACCTCGGCAGCGGTTCCTGGCATCGAATCAACACCAGCTTCTCGCAGGGCAAAAATTACCTGTGCGTAGCTTAAATTATCTTCGCGCGCAATAAACTGCACTTCCTGGGGGGAAAAAGCATGCAGGTGCAGGTGCGGAAACTGCTCCTTAATCGTCTTAATCAGTTTCAGGTAATAGGACAAAGATTGACCATTGTGCTTGGCACCGGGGTGCAGCCCCCCTTGCATACAAATTTCCGTTGCCCCTCGCTGGACAGCATCGGCTGTCTTTTCTAAGATTTGAGCTGCTCCTAGCCAGTAAGCTCCGACCTCCCCTTCATCGCGTCGGAAGGCACAAAAACTACAGTGCTGTTCACAGATGTTGGTGAAGTTGATGTTGCGATTGATCACATAGGTAACCGTATCGCCCACCTGCTGCTGGCGCAGGCGATCAGCGGCTTGGCGGATTATCTCAATCTGCTCCGGTTCAGTCTGCTGCAATAGCATCAGCCCTTCTTGAGGGGAGAGATCAGCCCCCGCTAGTGCTCGGTCTAGGATCGCTTCAATTGATTTTGTTTGAATAGTCACAAAGAATTTAGATGCAGCAGACCTACCTTTTAATTGTGCAAGAAAAAGCTTTACTTGGAAGGCATAAGAAATTTAAAGAGGGAACTCAGTAGATTATCTACAATTTGAGGTGAGTCCAGTCGCTGGGTTATGAACAAAACTGACATTTTAATCATTGGTGGCGGTATCATTGGCCTCTCAGTTGCGATTGAACTGAGATTATGCGGAGCAGCCGTCACTGTCCTCAGCCGTAACTTTAAGCAGGCTGCAGCCCATGCCGCGGCTGGAATGCTGGCTCCCCAAGCAGAGGCACTGTCCTCAGGTGCAATGCTAGATCTCTGCTTACGCAGTCGCTCGCTTTACCCAGACTGGACGCATAAATTGGAGATAATGACTGGCATTGACACAGGCTACTGGCCTTGTGGGATTTTGGCTCCTGCCTTTGCTGAAGATATTAAGAACGGCCTCACTCCCCCTGATCAGTGCCAACTACTCCCCAGCAGCCCATGGTTGGATCAAGCGGCAATTCAGCAACATCAGCCTGGACTTAGCCCGAAAGTTGTCGGAGGGTGGTGGTTCCCAGAAGATGCCCAAGTAGATAACCGAGCGCTGGCGCAAGTACTCTGGGCCGCAGCGACTCAACTTGGTGTGAATTTATGTGAGGGTGTTCCGGTTGAGGCCATCCACCACCAGCATGGTCGCGTGATTGGTGTTGAAGCGTTGCTAGGAGAGTGGCAAGCGGAGCAATATGTTTTGGCAACAGGTGCCTGGTCAGCTGAGCTATTACCTGTTCCAGTCAGCCCGCGCAAAGGCCAAATGCTATCAGTTCAAGCCTCCCCCTTTGAAGGAACGGCTCAACCGCTGCAACAAGTGCTGTTTGGTTCTCAGATTTACATCGTCCCCCGTCAGGATGGACGGATTGTGATTGGAGCTACTGTTGAGGACGTGGGATTTACGCCGAGCAACACGCCTGCCGGAATTCAGACTTTACTGCGAGAGGCGATCGCCCTCTATCCATGCCTACAAGATTTCCCAGTGCAAGAATTTTGGTGGGGCTTCCGGCCAGCCACACCGGATGAATGTCCGATTTTGGGCCTCAGCCCCTACGACAATTTGATTATTGCTACAGGCCACTATCGTAATGGCATTCTCCTAGCTCCAGTCACTGCCAAATTGCTTTCTGATTTGATTGTGCACCGAAAGGTCGACCCCCTACTCGCTCACTTCGATTGGCAGCGATTTACTAACACCAATGATCGACTTTCAATGAGCTGAATCACTTTCTGATTGGGGCCCAGATTGATAAGCCTTAAAAACCTTCAACAAAATTTCTTGACGTACGCTCATGAGGACTTTACCTAATTGGTTTTCACCTGTCCCATCAAGCCCACAACCCCAAAAAGTATCAGTTGGAGAGTTTTCCACGATCAGCTGATCGTTGGTTGCCAGTAAAATTGCTTGAATGTCTAAGTGCGTTAAAAACTTTGTTAGTACAGCTACACGCATCACCGGCTTCTTTACCTGCTGCCAATCAGAGCGAACAGCATGCTTCGGGTTTCTTCCTATTGCCGCTGCTGCCTCCGGCGTTGGTGCTTGCAGTATTGCGAAGACTAAAAATTCGTGTTCTGTACCAATAAACTTTTGTGCTTGGTAGTAGTGCTCTGTTGTCGGCCAAAGGCGGCTCTTAAGGTAAATACTGTGCGGCGAAAAGTTGGAAAAACAACCATAGGGCTCATTTACTTTATAGAAGTAAATCGTCATTCTGAAACCCAAAAAGGCTGTAGTAACGACTAACACAAGTATAGAGAGCTAGCTGCCGAAAAATTAAGTTTGTTAATGACATCGCAGCAATTTCTTTATGTTTTTTGTGATCTGCCTGTGCTACATTTCCCCCTAGCGATAGAGAAGCCGAATTACTGGTTACTTTATAGTGACTAAATTGGGAAAACCTTACCCGAAAATCGACGATATACACTGAGGAGTTAATAGGCTATGGGATATACAGACCGACCAGGATATGACCAACCGGGCTACGGGGGCGCCCCAACTGCTGTAAGTCAGGTAGTTGAGTATCATGACCGTGTACGCTGGGGCCCAATTTTAGGCGGCCTTGTAACTTCCCTTAGCCTGCAACTCGTTTTAAGTGCTTTAGGAGCTGCTGTAGGGTTGTCTACCCTTTCTGGTGGTGCTCAGGCAGGAGATGTTGGGATTGGCGTTGGGATCTGGACGGTTCTTAGTGTTCTAATCGCTCTATTTCTTGGCGGTTATGCCACAGCCCGTGCCTGTGGCCCTATGAGCCGGGCGAGTGCACTCATCAATGGCGCAATTCTCTGGAGTACAGTCTTAGTTGCTAGCGCTTGGTTGCTAGCCAGTGGAGTATCTGGTGCCTTCGGCGTACTGGCTTCCGCCGCTGGAGATGCTGCTGGTGGGGCATTGGGCCAAGGTGCTAATCTACCATCTGGTGTACCAAGCCCAAATATCAGCCCTGGACAAGTTACTCAAGCTGCTGGCAATGTGGCACGAGGGAATTGGTGGTTTGCACTAGGTTCCCTATTAAGTCTGCTTGCAGCGATTGCTGGCGCTACTGCTGGAACTCGTAAAGCTCGCAATGGTGCGTCATCCTAGACGATCAATCTTTAACCACTACTGCTTGAGCTACTCTAGTACGGCTTTGCTTCAAACTTTAATCTGAACAATACTCCTTGTCCTTTTTGGGCAGGGAGTATTCGATTTTTGCAGAATTAGAATAGAAAGTATCGCTGTGCCAGTGGCAAAATGGTTGCTGGTTCACAGGTCAAAATTTTTCCATCCGCTTTAACTTCATAGGTTTCTGGATTGACTTCCATATATGGCAGCGCATTGTTGAGTTTTAGGTCCTGCTTGCCCAGCTGACGCGTTCCAGAAACGGCAACCACAGGTTTTTGTAAACCTAACTGAGCTGGAATTTGCGCTTCCATTGCTGCCTTAGAAATAAAGGTAAGTGCAGTTGCGGTTCTAGCCTTCCCGAAGCTGCCAAACATAGGTCGTCCGTACACCGGCTGGGGCGTAGGGATGCTGGCATTGGCATCACCCATCTGTGCCCAGGCAATCATCCCACCTTTCAGCACAATTTCTGGCTTGACCCCGAAAAACGCGGGTTTCCAAAGGCAAAGATCTGCCAGTTTGCCCTCCTCTATTGAGCCAACATGCTTAGCAATGCCGTGAGTGATTGCTGGGTTGATTGTGTACTTGGCGATGTAACGACGGGCGCGAAAGTTGTCGCTTTCCGTATCTTCCGGCAGTTGGCCTCGCTGCACTTTCATCTTGTGGGCCGTCTGCCAGGTGCGGATAATCACTTCACCAACACGGCCCATGGCTTGGGAGTCTGAGGAAATCATGCTGAAGGCTCCCATATCATGCAGGATGTCTTCGGCGGCAATCGTTTCCCGACGGATCCGAGACTCCGCGAATGCTACATCCTCAGGGCTGTCAGGGTCAAGGTGATGGCAGACCATCAACATATCCAGGTGCTCATCCAGCGTGTTCTTGGTGTAGGGCCGAGTGGGGTTGGTGGAAGACGGTAAAACGTTGGCCTCACCGCAAACCTTGATGATGTCTGGGGCGTGACCACCACCCGCCCCTTCAGTGTGGTAGGTGTGAATCACCCGATTTTGAAAGGCAGCAATCGTCTCTTCCACAAATCCCGCTTCATTCAAAGTGTCAGTGTGGATAGCTACCTGGATGTCATAGTCCTCCGCAACCCCAAGACAGGTATCAATTGTTGCTGGAGTCGTACCCCAGTCTTCATGCAGTTTTAGTCCTATTGCCCCGGCGACCACTTGCTCAACAAGTCCAGTTGGCTGGCTACTGTTACCTTTACCCAAAAAGCCTAAATTGACCGGGAAGGCATCTGCCGCTTGTAGCATGCGATGGATATTCCAAGGGCCAGGGGTGCAAGTTGTGGCATTAGTGCCCGTAGCGGGTCCAGTGCCTCCACCGATCATTGTGGTAATCCCAGAGGCGATCGCAGTCTCGATCTGCTGGGGGCAGATAAAGTGAATGTGACTATCCACTCCCCCAGCGGTCAGGATCATGCCTTCCCCGGCTAATGCCTCTGTGCCTGGACCAATAATAATATCTACATTGTCTTGAATATGAGGATTCCCTGCTTTACCAATTTTGGCAATCCGACCTGCCTTAATTCCCACATCTGCCTTGACAACCCCCCACCAATCCAAAATCAAGGCGTTGGTAATCACCAAATCTACAGCTCCCTCGGCGTTGGAAATCGGAGATTGACCCATACCATCGCGGATCACCTTACCGCCGCCAAACTTTACCTCATCTCCGTAGGTGGTGTAGTCACGCTCGACTTCAATCAACAACTCTGTATCCGCTAGTCGCACGCGATCGCCCACGGTAGGCCCAAAGGTTTCGGCGTAAGCTCGGCGATCCATTCTGTAGCTCATCCCAATTACCTACGTTGGCTGCCAGCAATCTCTATACCTTACCCAACGGAGAGTCATCATAATGCGCTACTAGATCTGCTGGGTCATCGTAGATCGCTAAAGCACCGGCAAGTTGACTGTCATCAAAACCGCCGCAACGAACGGCAATCACTGCAACACCGCACTTACCTGCTGATTCAATATCGTAAGGGGTATCCCCAATCATCACCACCTGGCTTGGTTCTATCTGCAATTTACTCAAGGCTACTGCCACAATATCTGGGGCAGGTTTAGAGGCTTCAGCGTCACTTGAGGTTGTTGCTTCTGAAATTAAACCTTCAATCTGGGCAACTTTTAATAGCATGTCCAGTTCTGCTTCAGTTGCGGAACTAGCGATTACCACCTGCAACCCATCCCCCTTGAGCTTCAAAACTAAATCCCGCGACCCTTTGGTTGGGGCTAGGGTTAGTGCATAGTGGTTTAAGATAAAATCTTTGCGCCGGTTAGAGATAATTTTGCCTTCCCCTTCTTGATCGTTTAGGCCTGGGACTAGCTTTGGGATGACTTGATCACCGCCCATGCCAATCAGGGGACGTACACGCTCAAAGGGGATGTTATAACCCGACTCTGCGAAAGCTTTGCACCAGGCCTGGGCATGGGCATCATTGCTCAGGACAAGGGTGCCATCAATGTCTAAAATCACGCCTTGAAAAGCCATCACCAGATCTCCTGTGGGTAGTTGTGGCAATTTGGAGTGGTTGAGCTGACGGCTCGACCTTAGTTGCAAGTCATTCCTCAGCGGAACTCACTGGCATTATGTAGTACCTCCTAGACTTTTAGCTGCATCTTCCGATAGAGCTATCAGACCAAGTATAAGTTGCAGCAGGAAAACTAACCGGGTGATTCGATAGCTACGGCCTCAGTTAGTTGTAGCTCTAGTGGCAAAATTACGGTGAAGGTGGAGCCCACGCCAACTTGTGAAACTAGCTCAATGCTTCCTTGTAGGATTTTCACTAGTTGGGAGACAATTGCTAGCCCCAAGCCCGTGCTGTCAGGATGGGGGCGATGATTGGCACTAGCCTGGAAAAAGGGTTCAAAAACGTGGAGCTGGTCTTCTGGAGCAATTCCAACCCCAGTGTCTGTCACCGAAATTAACCACTGGTTCTTCGGTAGCACCTGACACTTCAGCCTAATAGAACCAGTCTCTGTATAGCGAATCGCGTTGCTGAGCAGATTTATAATGATCTGCTGTAAGCGAAAAGCGTCTGTCAGTACCTGGTCAGGGGCATAGCTGAACTCCACAACCATCTGTAGTTCTTTGGCGCAAGCAAGGGGCTCTAAAACTTCTACGACACTTTTAATTAAGAAGCGCACATCAGTTGGTGTTAGTTGTAGGCGCATCTTGCCCGCCTCGTAGCGGGATATCTCAAGCACATCGTTGATCAGGCGCAGTAACTGGCGGCTGCTGCCTAGCACGCGCTCAACGTATCCCAGGCTGCCAGAAGTGTCGGGCGTTCCAGGCTGCCGGCGTTGTTGACGCAAAAATAGATCGGCGTAACCGATAATCGACGTCAAGGGAGTTTTAAGTTCGTGGGTGAGGTGAGCCAGGTTATCTTGATTAGCGCGCACTAAGCGTGTGAGTTCCTGATTGTTCAGTGTCAACTGGCTTTGCAGTTGAGCAAGTTCCCGCAACCGCTCCTCTGTATAACTTTTGAAGCACTGGGCGATCGCTTCGTCGAGCATCGCATCAATTAGCCGAAAGGCGCGGATCACTTCTGCAGTTGAAACCTGTAGCAGCCCTGTCTCCAAAACTGAAAAGATTATTTGACGCAGTAGATGATACTCTCGCGCTATCTCGGTCGGCTCATAACCTTGCTCAGCCCGCAGCACGCCGTGCTCCAAACTTGTGTGCACAATTGACTGGACATCATCACCTTGTGACTCCGAGAGGGTTGTTGCCATCGCTTCGAGGAGGCGGGGCAGGCTATTGCGGATGGCTAGATAAGGTAATTGTTCATTGCTCTCAATCTTCTGGTCTTGACGTGCCGCCTCAACCCATTGGGCGACAATTGTATCCGTTTTCTGAGCAAGTAATTCACTAAAATCGTTCATAACCTAGTTTAGAGACACTAGCGATCGCAGTGCTGCGATGACTACTAGCTGGATGATCGAACTTGGTTCTACCGCATAAATTTGCATAAACCCCCAACGTCTCAATGCTCCATGCCCTCTTGCAGATAGGATATGTAGCCAGACATCAACGACACTAAAGCCTATGCAATTGTAGTTGAGGTTAGCTTGGATAAAAAAACTTGATGGCTCAAACCGTCTAGGGTTCTACACTTTGACGGCTACCACGCGAATTCGCCTGTAGTCAACAAACCAAATACCATCTTGGTATAGCTTTGGCCGCAACTGGTCTTCAATTTTAGTCATAATGCCTATTTGCTGCTCTGCAGGTATTTCTTGAAAAAGGCTGTGAGCAAACATTTCAATCCAGTTCCGCATCCCCTCTTCACCCTCATTCAGAGGGGTAGGACGATCAAACAGGCTGGTAAAAGTGACTTCAAACTTGTGCTTTTCCAGTAAGCTGCTGTATTCACCAATGCTGGGAAAGTACCACGAGAGATGGACAGGATAACCAGCAGCCCGAATCGTTTCACCGAGCGCTTTCACGATAGCTTGAACATTCCCTTTGCCCCCAAACTCAGCCACAAACCGCCCGCCAGGTTTTAGAGCTTGCCAGATGCCAGCCACAACTTGCTCAGCTGCGGTAATCCAGTGAAGGACAGCATTAGAGAAAACCGCATCAAATTCTTCGACAAATTGTAAGTTTGTGGCGTCCCTCACTTCAAAGTGGAGGGTTGGATAATAGCTGCGGGCTTTCTCAACCATGGTTGAGGCGGCATCAATGCCAATTACCTCTGCGCCATTAGAGGCGATCGCATGAGCAAGATGACCCGTACCGCAGCCTAGATCAAGAATCCGTTCTCCCTTTTGGGGTGACAGCAGTTCTACCAAGTCGGCTCCCAACTGGGAGACAAAGGCATGATTACACTCGTAGAGTTCTGCATTCCACTGGTTATGGAATAACGCTTGGTCTCTAGTCTGTCTATTTTTCATGACTGCTCTCTGTGATTTGAATAGCACTTTCCTGGGTTGAATTTCAGTCCTTATAGAGGGAGCGATAGAATTATTAACGGTGTTTCGCTCTGCTCCTATGGTTAAACGTGCTAAGACTGCTGACTGCCAGAGGGATGAGAGGCAAAACGGACATTATTCTGATTCAACCCTGAATAGCCAAAATGTAATCCGAGTGCGGGGAGCGCGGCAGCATAATCTTAAAAATATCGATTTAGTGATCCCACGCGATCGCTTGATTGTTTTTACGGGTGTTTCTGGCTCCGGCAAGTCCTCCCTGGCCTTTGACACCATTTTCGCAGAAGGTCAGCGTCGCTATGTGGAATCCCTGAGCGCCTACGCGCGGCAATTTTTGGGGCAGGTAGACAAGCCAGATGTGGACGCGATCGAGGGGTTGAGCCCCGCCATTTCTATTGATCAAAAATCTACCTCCCATAACCCACGCTCCACCGTGGGGACAGTGACAGAAATTTACGACTACCTACGCCTGTTGTTTGGCCGTGCTGGAGAGCCCCATTGCCCACTGTGCGATCGCCCGATCACGCCCCAAACCATTGATCAGATGAGCGATCGGATTATGGAATTGCCGGATCGGACGCGGTTCCAGATCTTAGCTCCCCTGGTGCGAGGCAAAAAAGGTACCCACCAGAAACTGTTATCCGGTCTAGCTGCTGAGGGGTTTGTGCGGGTTCGGATCAATGGGGAAGTCCGGGAACTCAGTGATGCGATCGAACTGGATAAAAATCACACGCACAACATTGAGGTGGTGATTGACCGCTTAGTCAAAAAAGAGGGATTAGGAGAACGACTGGCAGATTCCTTAGCAACTTGCCTCCGGCGCTCTGGGGGAATTGCGATGATTGAGGTGATGTCTCAACCGGATGCTGAAGCTGCTAGAGCAGGGTTGAAATTAGTCCCGACACCAAACCTGCCAATCGCCGCAGAAAGTGGGGGACGCTATGATCGTCCTTTAGAGGCGGTGCCCTCGGAATCCTCCCTACTCGTTTTTTCGGAAAACTTTGCTTGTCCGGAACACGGGGCTGTAATGGATGAGCTTTCTCCGCGACTATTCTCCTTCAATTCCCCCTACGGAGCTTGTCCTCAGTGTCATGGTTTGGGCAGCCTGCGCACTTTCTCGCCAGAGTTGGTGGTGCCTGATCCAACTTTGCCGGTTTATGCGGCGATCGCGCCCTGGTCAGAAAAAGACAATACCTACTATTTCTCTCTGCTCTACAGCGTTGGTAAAGCCTACGGCTTTGATATCCAGACGCGATGGGAAAAACTAACTCCAGAGCAGCAACACACAGTTCTCTACGGTACTGAAGAAAAAATCTTTATCGAAGTCGATTCCCGTTACCGTAAAAGTCAAGGCTATCACGGGCGCTACGAAGGGGCATTACCAATCCTGCAACGTCAGTACGAGGAAGCGAGTTCCGAGCTTTACAAACAAAAGCTAGAACAGTACCTGGTCAACCAACCCTGTGAAGTTTGCAAAGGAACGCGCCTGAAACCAGAGGCACTGGCTACCCGCTTAGGGCAGTACCGCCTCACAGACCTAACCGGGGCTTCGATCCGAGAGTGCTTAGAGCGGGTGAATGGATTGCAGCTGAGCGATCGCCAAGCCCAAATTGGGGACCTGGTGCTGCGGGAAATCAAAGCACGGCTCCAATTTCTGCTGGATGTCGGTCTGAACTATCTCAGCTTAAACCGTACGGCGATGACTCTTTCCGGGGGTGAAGCTCAGCGAATTCGTTTAGCCACTCAAATTGGCTCCGGGTTGACTGGCGTTCTTTACGTCCTAGATGAACCAAGCATTGGCTTGCACCAACGGGATAACGGTCGGTTGCTGAAGACATTGACGAAACTGCGGGACTTGGGCAATACCTTGATTGTTGTGGAGCACGATGAGGAAACGATCCGAGCGGCAGATTACTTGGTGGATATTGGTCCGGCTGCTGGGATTCACGGCGGGCGGATTGTCGCCGAGGGCAGTTTGGAAACGCTGCTGGCGGCCTCAGACTCTCTAACCGGGGCGTATCTCTCTGGCCGCAAAACAATTGCTACCCCAGCACAGCGGCGAGCGGGAAATGGACGATCGCTGCAGATCAAAAATGCCTATCGCAATAACCTGAGACATATTGACGTAGATATTCCCCTAGGTAAGCTGGTGTGCATCACCGGGGTTTCCGGCTCCGGCAAGTCCACTTTGATCAATGAACTGCTCTACCCCACCCTGCAACACCACTTTGGCCGCAAAGTCCCCCATCCCCAGGACTTGGATGAGGTAGGTGGATTGAATGCCCTGGATAAAGCGATTGTGATCGATCAGTCACCGATTGGTCGCACCCCCCGCTCGAATCCTGCCACTTATACGGGTGTCTTCGATGTGATTCGGGAGGTGTTTACAGAAACCATTGAGGCTAAAGCTAGGGGCTATAAGCCGGGCCAGTTTTCCTTTAACGTCAAGGGTGGACGCTGCGAAGCCTGCGGCGGCCAGGGTGTTAATGTGATTGAAATGAACTTCCTGCCAGATGTCTATGTGCAGTGCGAAGTTTGTAAGGGAGCTCGCTACAACCGGGAAACCCTCCAGGTGAAGTTCAAGGGTGCATCAATTGCCGATGTCCTCAACATGACCGTAGAAGAAGCTTTGGAGTTTTGCCAGAATATTCCCAAAGCCGCCGCCCGGTTGCAAACCCTGGCAGATGTCGGATTAGGGTATGTCCGCTTAGGGCAAACGGCTCCAACCTTGTCTGGCGGGGAAGCTCAACGGGTGAAGCTGGCAACGGAACTATCTCGCCGCGCCACCGGCAAGACCCTTTACTTAATTGATGAACCAACGACAGGCTTGTCTTTCTACGATGTGCACAAGCTGCTAGATGTTGTACAGCGGTTAGTCGATAAAGGTAATTCTGTCCTGGTGATTGAACACAATCTGGATGTAATTCGCTGCTCCGATTGGGTAATCGATTTAGGACCAGAGGGCGGCGATCGCGGTGGAGAAGTCGTTGCGATCGGGACCCCAGAACAGGTGTCAGAAAATTCTCGCTCCTTTACAGGGCAATACCTCAAACAGGTCTTGCAGCAACATCCACCAAAATCAATCAAGAGCTGATTCAATTCATTGCTAGTAGGAGTTAAAAGAACTTCATAATGCTCCTCTAACTTTGACCAGCTTACGGTATAGAAGTCCTATGGGGGCTCTGCGTAGGTAAGCCTGAAAACCATGATAGCGGTTGAACTTAAATCAGCAGGACCAATATAAGTGAGTTTGGGCAATTCTCCAAAGTCGTTATCTCAATACCAGAACATGGCCGTTCAAAAATTAGATCGTAAGACTAGGCTCTCTTCCCTTGCCTCAAACACCCTTAGTTACGGCAGAGCAAAGCGCTATGCAAGCTCAAAATTGAAGGTGACGGCTAATGAGCGTTGCGATCGCGTAACTCAACCCTCAAGTGGAGTAACATGAGGACAGGAAACGGCGATCAAAAGGCTGGAGGGATTTGACAAATTTCTCTATGATCTGCAAACATGGAGATCGCCTTAAATAAGGGACTGTAGTTCAATTGGTTAGAGCACCGCCCTGTCACGGCGGAAGTTGCGGGTTCGAGCCCCGTCAGTCCCGTAGATGTTGTGCAATGACTAATTATTTGTCGCCGATGACAGATTAATGTCGTTGGTGACAAATTAATGTCATCGAAGCTGATTTAGTGGTCATCACAGAACTGTTCGAAGTGCCGTTTGGCTTTAGATCGAATGGCGATGTCTTCATGTTGAATGACTGTAATTTTACTTAAGGCCCGCGAGAGCACGAAAGTTCCCTCTACCCGTTCCCTACACAGGATCAGCTTTGGCATAAATACTGGGTTTAGAAGGGAATTAGTCTAGATCAGCCGATGGTTGCTCAGGATTGCTATCCTAGGCTTGGTAATAAACAGCCGCACTATTACCAAATGATTACCATCAACCACACAATAAAAGCGATCGCGCTTAGACAAAACCGTTCCTGCTGGTTGGCGACGAGCACAGAGAAGGCTTTTAATGGGGCTTCAGATGATGCCAAAGACTCTAATTACAATCAAGCTTCGGCATCAAAAGTGATTAATTTTAGGTGATCGGGATTCGCGATTAACTCCTTGGCTAATAAATAACCAGCAATCGTCCAGGTTTGATATTTCCGTGCTTCTTTCCCAATCAGCCGACCATCTGGCCCATCATAGTATTCCGGCCAATGATCCAGTATTAAGCGCCGTTCTGCAACGGAAATAGCATGGTGAGCTAATTCGCCTCTATCCATTTTTTTAGCCGCTGCCGTCAACATCCAAAGTAAGACCGGCCAACTTCCACCATTGTGATATGACCAGGGACGATTTTTAGGATCGGCTCCAGTCACAGTTCTCCAATCTGTGTCTTCTAGAGCTGGATAACAAAGTTTCATGGGCATATGACCAATCAGATCGCTCCATCGCAGTTCAATCAAATTCAAAATCCTGTGAGATTGATACTCATCTGCTAGCGAACAAATGATCGCCATCAAGTTACCTAAAGCAAAGAAGCGGCAGTCTAGTTGCGAGGGGCCCAAATTGCCAGCCATGTAGCCGCCTGCTTCGGGCAGCCATTTTGCCAGGCGATAGAACGGGATAGAGTCTGAATAAATGTTGAACTGATTGAGGGCTTCTTCTCCGTACTCCTCAACCTGATAGCGGTAAATTACATTCAAGCGGTCTGTGTCTAACCAGTAATTCTCTCGCAGTTGCTTAAGCAAAGGGCCTAGGCGACTATGCACTGCTTGAATGATGTTTTGATTCTTTTGATTAGGAATCAAGAGTTCAAGACTGGCTTGTAGAGCCGCATAGAACAATGATTGAATATCCAAGGGATGTCCGTATAATCCCATGCGGCGATCGATCATACTAGCTGCATCGGGAACCAGCACCATAGGATACATATCAAACCGCGTGACTAGGCAAAGCTCTAGGGCTACTCGGATGCCCTCCTGGAAATCGTCTCGATGAGCTAGAGCAGTATCTTGGGTTGCAATAACGTAGGCCCGTAATAAAATAATCCACCACAGGCAAGCATCAGCCGGTGCAACTCTGCCGATCGCATGGTCACCGAAGTCAGCCTTGATAAATTCTTGCCCATGGACAGACACAATTTTGAAGCTAGCTGGCATTAAGCCACGACTAGGTTTTGAGCAATCTAGCTGCCCTGTTTTAGGCTGTAATTTTAGGGTTTCTGCTAAAAAATTGCGAACAATGTCAGGCCTGCCTTTAATCAAAAAGACAAGTGCTGAGGAAACAAAGTCTCGAAGGAAGCACTGATCGTAGTTGAGTGCTGCAATATCTGGATCGCAGGCGGCTATGGTTCCAACTGGCCGTCCCTGGAAGTAAATAATGGACTTTTCAAGTGCATCCCACGCTTGTTCTTCTATCGCTTGATCGCTCAACCCTTGGTCCTCTCTAACTATTAATTGAGAACAACATACGATTTAATGTTAGAGCGCTTGCCCTTGAGCTGTTACAGCAAACGAAAGCCCACGGTTTAAACCATGGGATGAGAAATATTAGTTTAATAGCTTATATTGCAAATTATAATATAAGAATGATAGTCCTAGAGTTCAAGGCATACGGCAAAGCTCCACAGTTTAGCGCCATTGACGAGGCGATCAGGACTGTGCAGTTTATCCGCAATAAGTGCATCCGCTACTGGATGGACAATAAAGAGGTGGGACAAGCAACGCTACAGCGCTTATGTGCTGTACTAGCTCGTGAGTTCCCTTTTGCCAAAGAACTTAACTCTATGGCGCGTCAAGCCAGTGCTGAAAGAGCATGGAGTGCTATCACTCGGTTCTATGAAAACTGTCGCAACCAAGTCCTTGGAAAGAAAGGTTATCCGCAATTTCAGAAAGATAACCGCTCTGTCGAGTATAAAACCACTGGCTGGGCGCTATCTGAAGATCGAAAGTCCATCAAGTTCACCGACCATAAAGGCATTGGAACCCTTAAGCTAAAGGGGACTCGTGACCTGCACTTCTACCCACTAGACCAAATCAAACGAGTCAGACTGGTGAGACGTGCTGATGGATACTATGTACAGTTTTGCATAAAAGCAAACCGCGATGAGGAGGTAGAGCCATCGGGTAAGGCTATTGGTTTAGATGTAGGACTCAACGACTTCTACACCGATAGCAATGCTCAGACAGTAGATAACCCTCGTTTCCTTTGCAAAGGGGAGGCGAGAATTAAACAGGCTCAACGTCGCGTATCAAAGTGCGTTAAAGGGTCCAAGAATAGAGGCAAGGCGAGGCAGGTTCTAGCAAAACGCCATCTCAAGATAAGTAGGCAGCGAGAAGATCATGCTGTGAAATTAGCAAGGTCCGTGATTCGATCTAACGATCTGGTAGCCTACGAAGACTTGAGAATTAAGAATATGGTGAAGAACCACTGCCTCGCCAAGTCAATTAACGATGCATCCTGGTTTCAGTTCCGAGTGTGGCTGGAATACTTTGGCAAGGTGTTTAAGAAAGTCACCGTTGCTGTTCCACCACAAGGAACGAGCCAGGAATGCTCTAGCTGTGGAACTGTGGTCAAGAAATCTCTCAGCACTCGGACCCATGTTTGTCGCTGTGGGTGCAGTTTAGGGCGTGACCATAATGCTGCTAGAAATATTCTGAGTCGGGGATTGAGTACCACAGGGCATGTGGGAACTTTCGGGCTAGATCCGAGTAACGCTTGGGGAGAAACTAGCTCTACTGAGGTTGAAGCGGCAAAAAGCGGATGAATAATTCACTCACTTTATTGCCTTGCAATTCAGTCTCAGCAACTAGTGTCGTAGAGCCAAGAATCCCACCCATTGATGGGTGGCGAGTGTCAAAAGATCAGCGAGTTAATCGTCAGCGTCAGGTAGTTGGCAGCGCCCCTGCGTCTTGCACTCAATGCGCTTGTAGCGATCGACAACAATTGTCTCCAAGTCTGGTCGTCCCGTAAGGGTGAGCCGCCAATCCGCCCAAATTTCATACAACCTATCTACAATAGGACCAATAATAGGCCACTTAGTCGCCGTATAGATCCATCCCATCCCCAGGGTTTCGTAGATGCGGCGAAAAACTTCCACATTTTTGATCGCAGTGCCATCAGGAAGCACGGCATGGATGCGCCCCATGGCTGTTTCAAAGTCAACATCTCCATGTTCTTTAGGGCTGTAGTTATCGTCCGCTATGTCCACAAATACCACCAGACCTCGACCTGCATCCCGTTTTTTCAAGAAGTTGACCTCTCGCATACACAGCGGACATTCACCGTCATATAGCAGCTCAATCTGCCATGACGGTGAAGAGGGCTGGGGTTGAGTAGTAACTTTTATGGGTTCGGGTAATTCAGTCTTTGGCGAGGACATAGACATTAATAATCCACTCATTCCTCAAATGAGGAGAAACAACCACATTTAACTATTTTACAAAACTTAATGCTATTTGGCTGCTGTTTAGTACCTGCCCTATTTTCAACCATGCCAAGAAGATAAACTCAAGTCATGGTTCTAGAGCCAGATAACTAGAGGCTTGCAGCCCGCTAATAATGTTATGTTGCTTGGTTCTCGGCGAGGGCGTGACCGAAAGTTCTCCTGTGGATTTTTCCGGGTTAGGTTGGTGTGCGGCTGTGAGTAAAGCAGAACCTGGAGATTGGCTTGGGCATCAACTTGAATGACCAGTCCCAGGAAGGAGCAAGCATTACTAACCGTAAGGACGGCATGAATATCCGAATTGCTCAACAGGACGATATCGACATTCTCTTTGAGATTAGAACCAGCGTTGTCGAAAATCATCAATCCCGCGAAGAGATTGCTGAACTTGGCATTACTCCAGAGTCAGTTGCCAAAATGCTAGAAACAGACTGTTGTGCATGGATTGCTGAGATTGGCGATCGACCGATTGGCTTCTCAATTGTGAATGCCACAGAAAAAACGATATTTGGTATATTCGTCCTCCCCGCTTTTGAATGCCGAGGAGTTGGACGTGCCTTAATACAAGCTGCTGAAAATTGGTTGTGGTCCAAGGGGATTGAGGAGATTTGGTTAGTCACAGGCAACGACCCTAGCTTGAGAGCCTACGGTTTCTATCTGCATCTCGACTGGATTCCAGTTAGTATTGAATCTGATGGAGACTTCAAAGGAGAGATGAAATTTGTCAAAAGACGTAGATAGAATTGTCTTGACACTTGCCCTTGGCTTTCAAGGCAATCACTACGCTTGTTAAAACAGACTAACTTGCTTAGTATCTCTGTCAGTAAGCGATCTCCACATAACAACCCCAATGCACACCGACTGCTCAGAGGTATTATCGGTCAGGCGTTTGAGGTTATCCGCGGCGGGTGATTTGGAAAGTTGAAAGCTCTACAATACTGAGACAGAATCATGTCCTGCAATCCTTCCCTAACCTTGCCTTAACTGTTTCATTTGCTGCCTAGTTTA
This sequence comes from uncultured Synechococcales cyanobacterium, assembly GCA_902806435.1. Classification (GTDB taxonomy): domain Bacteria; phylum Cyanobacteriota; class Cyanobacteriia; order Thermosynechococcales; family Thermosynechococcaceae; genus CADCWO01. Next base: position 20,891 of record CADCWO010000213.1, read on the forward strand.
GTTTTGCCATTACAAATCTTAGTAGCACCGAACACCTTCCTTCAGGCTTTGAGCAGACTATTTTGGGATAAATTGAGTAGTGCACAACCATTGTTGGCAGGGAGAAGGGGTTGTGATTAAAGCAGCAACTGAAGTTCCAATATTGAAGCGCACTCCTCTGTTTGACCTTCACAAAGAATCGAACGCCCGGATGATGGGTTTTGGCGGGTGGGAGATGCCAGTTCAGTATGCCGGAATCACTGTAGAACATCAGGCTGTTCGGCAGCGAGCGGGGATGTTTGATATTTCCCACATGGGTAAGTTTGCTGTGCGCAGTAACAATCTAATAGAGCAGCTGCAATCTCTCGTGCCATCAGACCTTAGTCGCTTGCAACCTGGAGCTGCTCGCTACACGGTTTTACTGAATGAGCAAGCGGGCATTCTAGACGATATTATTTTCTACTACCAGGGGCAAGACGCTGAGAGTCAGGAACGTGGGCTGATGATTGTTAACGCTTCCACAACTGCCAAAGACAAAGCCTGGCTCCTTGGCCATCTGGATACAACTCAAGTTGAATTACAAGATCTCTCAACCGCAAAAGCTTTAATTGCGTTCCAAGGTCCGCAAGTGGTGGCGCAGCTTCAAACGCTGACCCCAGATGACTTGGCCCAGATCAAACCTTTCGGCCATAGAGCGGGAACTATTCTGGACCAGCCTGCCTGGTTTGCTCGCACAGGCTACACGGGGGAAGATGGGTTTGAGGTAATGGTAGAACCAGAAGTAGGCAGGCAACTGTGGCGATCGCTCCTAGAACTGGGGGTCACGCCTTGCGGTTTAGGTGCACGTGATACCCTGCGCCTAGAAGCAGCCATGGCCCTTTATGGTCAAGATATTGATGAAACTACAACGCCGTTAGAGGCTGGGTTAGGTTGGGTCGTTCACCTAGACAAGGGAAATTTTGTAGGGCGCGCGGTTTTGGAACACCAATTGCAAATGGGAGTAACCCGCAAACTGGTAGGACTACAAATGCAAGGACGGAACATCGCCCGTCATGGCTATCCAGTACTTTTTGCAGGTCAGCCGGTGGGAGTCGTTACTAGTGGTACATTGGCTCCAACCATCGGACGGGCGATTTCATTGGCTTACGTCCCTGTGCAGTTTGCTCAGCCTGGCCAGGCCTTGGAGGTAGAAATCCGTGGCAAACCTTATCCAGCCCTTGTTGTCCAACGTCCTTTCTACCGGCGTCCCAGTAAGCTTGTTAGTTGATAATCCTTAAACTACCGAGCCATCAACCCGGATAATACCCTTTGGTGGCAGTATTCCCCTAGACTCAGTATTGGAATACTCCCGCAGCCACCTATGGCACTAATGCAACCGAGAAGTGAGGCAGCAAGATGAAGATGGTTTATCCTGAAAACTTAAGATTTTTGGACTCTCACGAATACGTCAAAGTCGATGGAGATATTGCCACGATTGGCATCAGTGCCTTTGCGGTAGACCAACTCGGCGATATTGTGTTTGTAGAAGTTCCGGAAACCGGCGCTACTGTCACCAAAGGTGAGACTTTTGGTACTGTGGAATCGGTCAAAGCCGTTGAAGACCTTTATTCTCCAGTTTCCGGTACGGTTGTCGAGCGCAATGATGCGGTGATTGATTCACCAGAGCAGTTAACTGAAGACCCTTACGAGTCCGGTTGGCTGATGAAGGTGCAGTTGAATGATCCAAGTGAAGCTGAGGATGCTCTGTCGGCAAGTGAGTATCGCTCTCGAGTTGAAGGGAGTTAAACCGTTGATTGACAATAGTTCTAACTCTCATTAATTCAGGAAATACACGATTTAGATCAAGTGACAAATCAGCAAAAACGCATAGCCGTCTTGTAGATTAGCTGCACTCGATTATCCTCCCTTAGGAAGCCAAAGTTACCCAAACGATCATACTCGCTAGCCTAAAGTGTTTCATTGTGTCCATAGCCGTAATGGCTTTGTGCAAGACAACATATTCTCCCTTCTAAGTTAAAAGTGCTAGCTAAGGCCAAATATTTTGCAAAAGGTAACTGGCGGGCGAGTGAGGCGGTTAGTCTACGAAAACTGCGGAAAGAGCTAACCAGCCTGAACGGGTCTAAACCTAGCCGGTCGCAGTTTCATGACTTGAAATCGGAATCTTAATACTTCTTAATGTAAAAGCGACTCAAATAACGAGAAACTGTATTGATTAGTGCAGTTTGTGTCAGAAGATTAAAAAAAGTTGAAGTTCTTGAGCCAAATCAGTATACTTGCTGCGGTCTTATGTAACTACCACTACAGCTACTGAGCGCAAAAGGAGGTAATGAGGTTGGCAAGGAGACGTAAGCGGAAAAGTCGTCGTCGTCAAGAGGGTCGGAGAATTCTAGAGCATATTCCTCAGTTCAGCATTGAAAGTGGTGAGGATAAACCTGTTACAGCAGCGCGCAAGTTTATTCAATCTGAGGGAATTATTCCACCCGCTCTATTACTGGTCAAACGGAATGAGCACACGACAGATCGCTATTTTTGGGCTGAGAAAGGGCTATTTGGTGCTCAGTATGTCGAAGAGAACCATTTTCTCTTCCCTAGTCTAAAACCCCAAGACGAAGAACTGGTTGTTTCTTAGTTATTGACGGTATATAGATCTTAATCTAGAGGCCGACCTCCAGGCTGTATGTTTTTTAGACGTATTCTTAGAGGTCGGCCATCCTATTATTAGTGCCGTTAAAATTGAAGTGAAGCAATCAAAAGGTGAAGTATGCCTGAGACATTAGATCTAACTTCTGCAAATGTCGAAACTGTTTTAGACGAGCTGCGCCCCTATCTGATGGCTGATGGTGGTAACGTTGAGCTCGTTGAAATAGATGGTCCGATCATTAGACTAAGGCTACAGGGAGCTTGCGGTTCTTGCCCTAGCTCTACGATGACTCTACGGATGGGTATTGAGCGTAAGTTGCGTGAGTCTATTCCTGAAATTGCTGAAGTCGAGCAAGTTATGTAAAGAGATTGGCTAAGCATTACCTAGCGGTAGAGCAGGATTAATCGCTTAATCTCGGTTAGCCTGCTCGTTTTTTTGGTTAGATTGCTTCAGCTGTTGTTTAGCCTGTTGCCATCTTACTTCCAGTTCCTCTAGGGTGTAGGCAGACAAAGGTTGGTCTGCGATCGCCTCCATTTGGGCCAAGCGTTGAATAAACCGCTGATTGGTTCCGCGTAATGCTTCAAAGGGGTTGATTTGATACCAACGAGCGAGATTGATCACCGTGAATAGCAAGTCCCCTAATTCTGACTGTTGAGCGGCTTTGTCATCTTGTTCTAGGCTTTGTTGAAATTCTGCTAGCTCTTCATGGAACTTGGCCCAGACTCCATTAACGTCGGGCCATTCAAATCCGGCGGCGGCTGCTTTATCAGAAATCTTCATTCCTGCAATCAGGGGTGGCAAGCTTTGGGCATAACGACTCAGTTTCTGGCTAAGTAGAGAATCACCTTTTTCCATGGCTTTAATTTGTTCCCAGTTACGATGAACCTCATTGACAGTTTGGGCGACAGTTTCTCCAAATACATGGGGGTGCCGTCGCACCAGCTTTTGCGTAATTCCCTGAGCAATCTCACTTAAGGTAAATTCGTTTTGCTCACTGGCAATTTGGGCTTGGAGAACGACTTGCAGCAGCAAGTCCCCTAATTCTTCCGCGATCGCTTTTTGATCACCACTTTGAATCGCATCTACCACCTCATAGGCTTCTTCAATTACATAAGGCACTAAGCTCTCAGGAGTTTGGGCTAGGTCCCAGGGGCAACCGCCCTGCGGCGATCTCAACTGCGCCACAACTTCAACTAACGCCTGCACTGCTGCTAGAGCGGGGGAGCTTATTTCTGGTAGATAAACATTTACCGGATAGGAGAGGGAACTTTGCTGACCCAAGTCATTTAATGTAATTTCTGTACTGCTTGGTTGTGGCGCGGCTAACTCTAGCAAACTTACAGGGTAGTGATTTGGGAAGTGCGCTTGTAGCATCGCCGCTAGCTGGCGAACAATTGCCGCTGAGTCAACCTGGGTAATCAGCAGGGGTGGAGTAAGCGTAATTTCTGACTGGGTGAGTAGGGCTGAAGCGGTAAGCACCTGTAAACCGACTTGTCTAAGAGGAAGGCTTGACATAGGAGCAGGCAAAAACTTTCCTTATTATGTGCGACACCAAGATCAATTAGACAGCTTCTGCGGATTAGCTTCTTTTGCGGTTCCGCTTCAGGAATGAGCCTCCCCAATCACTAAGGGAATGACTCATTGCCCCCAACTCTAATCCAATCCAGATCACTAAGCATTCCGCTCGATGTTCTCCAAGCGATCGCGCTACTGTTC
>CADCWO010000213.1:25236-27897 GCA_902806435.1 uncultured Synechococcales cyanobacterium
TGAAACTGACTTACGACAGCTAACCCTAGGATAACTGGCATGCTCATCCAAGCCCCCAAGTACACTAAGCGTAATACCGTCCCGACCCCAGGCCCATGGGATAGAAACGAACGATGCCGCATAGTTCTCTGGTAAGGTATCCAGATGCATTTCAACCAACCCCAGCGCTTGAACTGACGCGAGGAAATATCAAGATCAGGACCAAACATTAGGCCGGCAAACAGAAATGCCCCACAGAGCAGTAATGTCAGCTTGCTATCACGACTAAAAGCGAAACTGCAACCTGCTACCCAAGGCAGGCTCCACAATGTAATGCGATCGTGAATTCGTCCGGCAGGCATGAACCTCCTCTAATGAACTACCCCTAGCTACAGAGCTAGGAGTTTCTGACGCTTCGTTTTAGCTAGTTGCCTTCCAGTTGCGCGGTTGGTAGAGCTATCTAATCCACATCTATCGAGGTTAGTTCCTAACCCCGTTGCCCAATTGAGCATAACTTTAGCTGCTGCTACATCTCTGTCAGCAACATATCCACACTTTATGCAACTATGCACTCGCTCAGCTAAGGTCTTCTTTACCTGGTTCCCACATTGGGGGCAGGTCTGGGATGGTTTCACTTGCTGAGTTGGAACCTCAACAAACACTCCATTAACTTCTGTCAGTTTGTATTTGATGGCGCTGATTAAAGCACCAATACCAACATCCAGAATAGAGCGGTCTAGACCTGCTTTCTGTTGCTTGCCTTTAGTCGTAGCTTTGCGAGTCATGTTGTTTAGACTGAGTTTCTCAGTGGCAACGAGGGAATTACTCCTGACTATCTCTGCTGCTACTTTATGAGTCCAGTCTTGCCTTTGATTTGCTATCTTACGTTGTAACTTTGATACCTTTTTCGATACCTTTTTCCATCTCCTTGAACGCTTCTTTTTACGTCGTAGCTGCTTAGACTGCGAACGTACCTTAGCTAAGGATTTGCCTAAGAATCGGGGATTTTCGATTAAGGTTCCGTCACTCGTTGCAACAGCGTGATTACAACCGAAGTCTAGTCCGATAGCGCCTTCACCAGTCCCACGTTGTGGTTCACAGTCAACGGTTATTGACGCATACCATTTACCATTTCGGCAAACGATGGTGCAAGTTGTAGGGGTGCCCCACGTTCTTGCTTGTCCTGTTATTTGAACCCTGCCCAGGTTGGAAATATTGAGATGCCCGTTCTTACCGTCTGTCTCTGCTTTCCACCCTGCCTTAGCTGGATATGTCCAACCTGAGTAATGTCTAATTGATTTGAACTTAGGGTAACCCCGTAACCTCTTGAAGAATCCCTGATAAGCAAGGTCTACTCTTTTCAAGGTGTTCTGTAAAGCTTGCGAACCTAGCTCTTTATATTCGCCCCAAGTTTCTTTGAACGCAGGTAGACGATTTTGTTGGTCAAGGTAGTTAACTGAAACACAACGCTTTTTGTAGCTATCTCGTCTATCAGCAACCGCTGAATTATAGAGATAGCAATGCAAGCGTCGCCAGTCAAAAAGCTTAGCTTCTTGAGCTTTGGACGGGTACATTCTAAAGGTAATGCGTCGTGTTAGCATATCTAAGTGTAACTCACTTGTATGCCATATGAACACGCTCAGGAAGGGTTCGCACTCAATTTTTATGGTTCACTTGCACATCGTTTTTGTGACCAAGTACAGGCGAGATGCAATCAACGATGAAATACTCACCAGACTTAGAGAAATATTTAGCTACTTATGCCAAACACAAGAATGCGAACTAGTGGAATTTAGTGGCGACACCGACCATGTCCACTTGCTTGTTGATTTCAGTCCTAAGATTTCTATTTCTGAGTTAGTTCGTACATTGAAATCAGCTTCTAGTCGACTTATTAGAAAAGAGTTTTCTGAACACCTAAACAAGATTTACTGGAAACCTGTATTTTGGCACCATTCCTATTGCGTTCTTTCGTCAGGTGGAGCACCACTAGAAGTTCTCAAGCAATACATCAAGGGACATGAGAACAACGCTCTCATCCCCCAGCTATAGAGCAAAGGGAATTCTCGCGTTGAATCCGTTAAACAAAGAGCTTTCTAGATGCTGGGCTAGTTTGCTATAGTAAGAACCGGTCGATAGATTAAACCGGGCGGTTAGCTCAGTTGGTAGAGCGCTTCGTTTACACCGAAGACGTCGGGGGTTCGAGTCCCTCACCGCCCATCTCTTAAAACCCTGTGCTAAAGAGGGTTTTAACATTTGCAAGTATCCTTATGATGGCGCGTGCATTGTCAATAGTAGCCTTTGAATGGCTCATTTTGGGTCACTTCAGGCTAGGAATTGAGATAATTATTTTGGGGCTATCAACGATATGGCGAGGGTTATAGGCTCCACGAAAATGTCGGACGATTGCTCCACCGTTTGGATTGGAGAGAGTTTGTCTCGTGGCGAGAGAAAGTCCACTAAATGTGAGGGGACTAGTCTAGTGGATGCGATCGCGGCTTGAGTTTTCTTGCCCTTAGCAACAGCTAAGTCAAGTGCAAGCTGAAGCTTAGCCAGTCGGGGCGTTGTATAGCCCTACATAAACAGGTAAGGACGTTATTGTAGAGGAAGAAGCGAGTTCAGGAATGACCATGCCCGCCCCCTACAGTTACGACCTTCGCACCAAAGCCATCAAGTCAGTCA
>CADCWO010000214.1 GCA_902806435.1 uncultured Synechococcales cyanobacterium
AGTGATGGGTACCGATCCAACTCGAATGGTAGATGGCGAGGATAGGGCATGTCTGCAAACTAGATATCCTAGAGATATAGAGTTTGAAGTAATAAGTGGATGAAGCGGCGAGATGATGGTGGCAGAGCAGATTTGTCTGATGAGCAGTGGACGAAAATTAAACCTTTGTTACCGCCACAGAAAGCACGGACAGGGAAACCTGCCCATGACCATCGCCGAATTCTCAACGGTATTTTCTGGCTGCATCGCACGGGTGCTCCTTGGCGAGATATTTCCGAACGCTACGGCAACCATCGGACGATCTCCAGTCGGTTCTATCGATGGCAAAAGGCAGGCATTTGGCAACAGATTTGGTCAAGCTTGATGCAACAAGCTGATGCAGCCGGAGGAATAGACTGGGAAGTTCACTTTGTGGATGGTACGATTGTCCGTGCCCACCAGCATGCTGCGGGTGCAAAGGGGGGGACCCACAAGGACAGGCTTTGGGACGTAGCGTTGGTGGTTTTAGCACAAAGGTGCATGTCAAAGCAGAAGGTTTTGGTAAGCCAATCAAATTTGTCCTGACTGGTGGAGAACGCCATGAAGTCGTTGCTTTCCCAGAGATGGTCAAGGGTGGCAAGGTAAAACGACAAAGACGAGGTCGCCCAAAGCACCGTAGTCGTTACCTGGTAGGAGACAAAGCCTATAGCAGCCAGGAGATTCGTCAACAACTGCGGCGCTCTGGTACAACTCCTATCATTCCCAAGCGGAACAACGAGAAACGACGCGGGCGCTTCAATCGGGGTTTGTACCGGGAGCGCAACCGGGTAGAGCGACTCATCAATCGGCTCAAGCACTATAGACGCATAGCAACCCGGTATGAAAAGTATGCAATTAATTATCTGGCAATGCTCATGATTTGTGCCATTCGTCTTTGGTTATGAGTTTGCAGACACGCCCGATAGAGCAGTACAGTTAGGCGATCGCCAGCAGAGCTACAGCTGAGTAACTTTCATTACCTGTAAGCATTACACAATCTCCACCTAAAGGCTTAAGAACGCTGCAAGTGAAGTACATCAAGAGTTAGAGGAAAAGATGGGGTTAGACCTTTAGGCTGGTTGCGTGGGGAGTGAATTAGAGAGATTTCCTCAGCAGGTTAACTGCTTTGCATTGTAGCTGCCAGTAGTCGGGAGTCAAAACCATGGTGTTCAAAGATCGAACCGCAGCTGGGCAACTACTGGCTGGACAGTTATCTTGTTATGCAGACTGTTCTGATGTGCTTGTACTGGCTCTACCACGGGGTGGTGTTCCAGTTGCATTTGAAGTAGCAAAGGAGCTGGACACAGCCCTGGATGTGTTTCTGGTCCGTAAATTAGGCGTACCGGAACAACCAGAGTTGGCGATGGGGGCAATTGCCTCTGGAGGAGTGCGCGTCCTAAATGATGACGTTGTGCAGAGCCTTCATCTTTCAAATACGATAATTGAGAAAGTTGCGGCAAAAGAACAACAAGAGTTAGAGCGACGGGAACGCCTTTACAGAGATGATTACCCTGCACCAGAGATTCGCGATCGTATTGTCATCCTGATTGATGATGGGTTAGCAACAGGTGCAACCATGCGAGCGGCAGTCCGAGCATTGCGACAACAAGATCCAGCACAACTGATTGTCGCAGTTCCGATCGCAGCTCCTGGAACCTGTCGTGAATTCGAATCAGAAGCAGACAGAGTTGTGTGTGCCGAAACCCCACATCACTTCTTTAGCGTCGGGCTTTGGTACGAGGATTTCTCACAAACAACCGACGAGCAAGTGTGTAATTTGCTCAAGCAAGCTACAAACTGTCAGACCACAGCTAGTCATTCAAGTTAGAACTCATTGCCCATTCTACTGGAGATATCTCAATGACCTTATCTCAACCTTCACCCATAAATGGCAGCCGCAAAATCCGATATGCAGTCGTTGGACTGGGCTGGTTTGCTCAAGAAGCAGCAATACCAGCCTTTGCTCAAGCAGAAAATTCAGAATTAGTCGCACTCGTTTCTGATGATCCCACCAAATTAAAGGAACTGAGTCAGAAGTATGGGGTACAGCACACCTATTCCTATGAGGAGTATGAGGATTGCCTAACCAGTGGTGAAGTGGATGCAGTTTACATTGCGCTGCCCAACCATCTGCATTGTGAATACACAGTTCGAGCAGCAAATCAGGCAATTCATGTGCTGTGCGAAAAGCCGATGGCAGTGACGGAAGCTGAATGTGAGCAGATGATTCACGTCTGCGAAAGCAATGGTGTCAAGCTGATGATTGCTTACCGTTTGCATCTTGATCCGGCGAATATGCAGGCGGTTGAAGTGGTGCGATCAGGACAGATTGGTGAACCACGTATCTTCAACTCGGTCTTTACCCAACAGGTGACGGACGAGGGCAATATTCGCCTACGAGATATCACTGGAGGCGGCACAATCGATGACATTGGCATTTACTGCATCAATGCGGCACGGTATCTATTCCAGGATGAGCCGATTGAAGTGTTTGCCGTTGCAGCAAACAAAGGCGAACAGCGATTTGCTGAAGTAGACGAAATGACCAGCGCGATTCTACGATTTCCTGACGAGCGACTGGCAACTTTTACTGTCAGCTTTGGTGCAGCCCCAGTTTCCACCTATCAGATTGTTGGAACCAAAGGTGATTTGCGGTTAGATCCTGCCTATGCTTGGTATGGAGAATTGAAGCATTACTTGACAGTAAACGGTGAAGCGCAGGAGAAAACCTTTCCACCACACAGTCAACTCGCTGCCGAGTTCACCTACTTCTCGGACTGCATCCTGCAGAACAAAGATCCAGAGCCATCGGGGATGGAAGGATTAAATGATGTTCGCATTATTCGCGCTCTGTACCACTCGATTCAGGAAGGTACATTTGTGCAGCTGAATAACCTCGAGCGCGACCAATATCCGGCTGCTGAGCAAACCATTCAACATCCTCCGACTGAGGAAAAACCAGACCTGATTCATGCGGCCAGTCCTGGTGGAGGCAAATTGTAAAGCAGGAGTACCCACCCCTTTGGTAAGAGAGTATCAGCAACCGTCAAACCTTGCGGAACACAGATATTGGAGAAATGAGGCCAAACACCACAAACACAACCATTGCTCATACTGTGCGGCAGGTGACTTATCCACTCACAGGTGCAGCTTCAGAGTTTCAAGGACGAGTCAATTTTTGGAATGTCCGCGATCGCCAAATGGCAGAAACGCTTGAGCAATTGATGGCTCAGATGGATCGTCAAGGCACTCAAACTAAGTTAGTGGTTTGGGAACATAACTCCCACTTAGGGGATGCTCGGGCAACCGATATGGGAAAAGCGGGTCAGTGGAATGTGGGGCAGTTGATGCGTGAACGCTACGGGAAACAGACGGTTCTGGTTGGTTTCACAACCTATACCGGAACCGTGACGGCAGCCTCGAACTGGGGCGAACCTCCTCAACTTAAACAAGTGCGCCCAGCACTACCAGACAGCTATGAGGCTTTATTTCATAGCACAGGGTTGCCCCGATTTTTGCTGAACTTGCGGGCTAGTAACCAAGCCATTGTTGAACTGAGACAGAACCGCTTAGAGCGGGCAATCGGCGTCATTTATCGTCCTGACACTGAACGCTACAGCCACTACTCCTATGCCTGTTTGCCGGATCAGTTTGATGCCATCATCCATATTGATGACACACGGGCAGTAGAACCTCTTGATGGGGCTCCTCACCAGGGAACGGGGGAAGCCCCAGAAACATTTCCCTCAACTCTCTAGCTCCGGTTGCTGATTTCAAACCACGCTAGGAGATTAAATCGATGAAAGCAGTCTCACCTGTGCAGTTAATGCGTATGCGCCTAGAGATATGCGTGGATAGCCACGAGGGGGATCCGCGGTAGCGTGATTATCAAAACAACCTAAAACCATTTGCACTTCTGTGCTGAGCCACAGCGTTACAACCACCATTGAATATAGGTAAATATTCAGTCTGGCTATTACATTAGTCGAATTAATACCCGTATGAACTGTAAAGCAGCACCACTAGAAATAAAAAGTTTATGCCTTTACAACCAGAGGTAATCGCCATTCAAAACCAAACCCAAGGCTTGTCTAGAGCTACAGAACAGCACTTGGATGTTTCGGATCCAAAGCTAGACAGCATTTACCGAGCCTATCTGGTTGGCAAGCTTAGCGACCGCGAATTCAGCTGCCTGGTTGATGAGTTGATTTCCCCAAGTGCAACATTTGAGAACTTGTTACCCATGGGTAACGTTTCGACAACACAGAGAAGCTCGGACTGAAGCTGTAGAAGAAGTGACAAGATCACAACTGCATGTCGGAATTTCAGATATACCACTAGACTTTGATTATGATCTGATGTCAGGCAGAATATTGACGACCTTAAATCTTTAGGAGCCGTCTATGAAGGGCAACATCGTACTAGCTGCCACAATCTTCGCCGCAGGCATCGTCATCGCTAGCATCATCCTCGTCTCTGGCGTTCATTCCGTGTTGAATGACGTAACGCCTCGCCTCGATGCGTCTATTCGAACTCACGCTAAGTCGGTCGAGCAAGCCGGGGCAGCGGCGGGCATACCGATTCTCAAAGGCCTCGGCAGCCTGAGCGTCGCTGTTGGCAAGCATGCTGGCTCGGTCGAACAAGCCGGCGAAACCATCTCCCATCCACAGGTACTCATGAAGGGACCTGTGGAACTTGGCCAGCCGGTGCGGATCGAAGGGCCACTCAAAGACGGCACGTTACCGGTGACGGCACGGCTGGCCAAGTAGCCCGTAGATAAAGGCCGCCGTCAAGGTTATTAGGACAGCCGTGTTGAATGAGCCAAACCCCATCCCCGGCTTGACGTAGAGTTGAAAGCGTTAACCAACAGCCTTGATCGAGTCATTGAGCTTCTGTCGTGTCACCTCCGGGCTATCCTTCACAAAAAGAAGAGTGACATCATCACGGGTGGCAAGCTCAGTAACAGTTTCTTTCATAGGTCGGCCTTTTTCATGCTCAGCCCTGACCCAAGTACGAATCTGCTCAAAAGGTATTTCTCTAGCATTGGTCATATTAAGTTACCTTCAGCATCCATGATATAAAGAAGTCTTTGTTGTTCGTTATCACAGCTTTTAGCCTCAAAGAACAAAAATTCCCCCTTTATGTACAAATCATAAACGCAGTATCGAAGTTGAGCTAGCGTTCTAATGCGATGGTCAAAGACCGGCCATTCATGTCGCACCTAAGGTGCGAAAGGCCATCGCACAGAGCATACCATTGCCACTCAGTTGGCATTAACTGTTCCTCCCTACTGCAACACCCTGTAGCCCTAGCCCTGGAGTGTAACAGGGCTTAGAGACTGTCATACTTGAAAGCTCAGGCGGCTCCTCATGCAAACGGTAATCTAACTCGTTTGCGTAGTATGTGTGAATCACAAACATAGTTTCCATGTTAATGTTCCGGCAGTACTGGGAAGTTGACATGGATGCGAAAGTGAAAATGCGCCTGCAGTGGGTGCAGCTATATCGGAAAACTGGGAATGCCAGTGTGACCTGTAGACGTTGTGGCATCTCTAGGCCTACCCTACGCAAGTGGAGCCAACGCTATGAGCAACAGGGCTTAGAAGGCTTGCAAGACCAAAGCCGTCGTCCTCAGAACTGTCCACCCCCTAAAGTGCTGGAGCAGCATCGGCAGTGGATTGTCAGCCTGCGTCAGCGCAGACTAGGACCGCGGCGGATTCAAAGTGAACTAATCCGACTGCATCAGTTCTCCCTGTCGACTGCCACCATCCACAAAGTCCTCACCCAACTGGGACAAAAAAACCTCAAGCCCACTCGTCGACCCCGTAAAGGTAGAAAACGGTATCAGAAAGATACTCCTGGTGAGCGGGTACAAATGGACGTCTGCAAAATTGCTCCCCAGCTTTATCAGTACACCGCTATCGACGACTGTACTCGGCTCAAAATCGTCAGGCTCTACCCCAACAAAAAGGCTGAGAATACCTTGAGCTTTATTGACCAGCTCATCAGTGAGTTCCCCTTCCCTATCCAACGAATACAGACCGACCGAGGAGAAGAGTTTATGGCCTATGCTGTGCAGCGGCACCTGATGGCGTTGCACATTAAGTTCCGTCCCACCAAACCCCGTTCTCCTCATCTCAATGGCAAGGTAGAGCGGACGCAACGGACTGATCTAGAAGAGTTCTATAGCTTGGTAGATCTTAAAGCAGCAGATCTGCCTGTGCAGCTACAGCAGTGGCAGGAATACTACAACCATCACCGACGGCACAGTTCATTGAATCAAGCTCCTTGGCAAAAATGGCAGCAGTTGGCTGCTACTACTCCTGGTTGGAGCCAAGTTAGGGCTGCTTATGAGCCAACCAAGGAGCGGATTCGTCATGCCGACTATCGCTTTGACATTGGCAAACCTAGAAAGGTCTGGTGCTTGTAAACCATGTTTACGATTCACACACTTGAATAGATAAAAATTCAAAACTGTAAGGGTCCTTAATCAGCTGTTTGGCAAGATCAGACTGAGGTTGGGGCAAAGTTCGATCAAAATTAGTGACAGCTTCACCCTGTCGTTGAAGTAAGTTACTCTCGATCTGGTAAACCAATATGTCTCGGCTCCAGCCATTCTCGATCGCCTTCTGAGCGTACCAAAGCCGCTGTTCTTGAGTTTTTAGCTTACTGATCAAAGCAATGTTGTGCCGCCAGGGTAATTTACCAACGCTGCGTTGGAGAATTTCCTCATCTGGGTATGCCTCAGCGAAAGCCTTCATTTAGCTTAGGTTTGAGCGGGAGAATCCTTTAATCTCTGGAAATTCTTTTTTCAAATCTTTTGCCAAACGCTCAATAACTTTAGTGCCCCAACCTTCCCGTTGTTGCTGTTCTAGAATAGAGCGCCCAATCTGCCAGTAGAGGAGAAGTAATTCTTGGTTGACGGCAAGAGCAGCTCTGACCTGAGCAGTTCGGATGCGTTCCTTGAGGTGACGCAGGAAAACATCATAATTTTCGGGCATTGAAAGTGGGCGATCGCTTACGGTTAAAGCTCTATACGTTCGTGACTCAACAGTTTATAGTGCCATCATCCCATCAAAATCTGGTCAAAATTTGGGTTTACTTCCTCACTTATCTCGTAAACTCTTAGTATCACGTATTCAATCTGACCAGGTGTCTTCTTCTAGTGCAGACTGACAAACCAAAAAATTATCTCTAAAACATACATCCTAGTGAGCCGAGTTATTTCACTCTTCAACCAAGCTGGTGGAGTTGGAAAGTCCACTCTAGCTTCAAACATAGGCTATAGCTTAGCCCAAAGAAAACGCCGAGTACTTCTAGTAGACATGGATCCCCAATCGTCGTTAACGACATTTGTGGGAATCGACCCAAGGCAAGTAGATCGCAGCGTCTATCACGCGATCGTGCCTGAGGAGGAGCTGCCTATCCTCAAAGCAATTCATGGGATGGATCTAGTGCCCTCTCAACTGAAGCTTTCAGACGCAGAGCAGGAGCTAGTAACTGCCTATATGCGGGATACACGGCTGAAAGATGCATTGGAGCCAGTTCGGGATCAGTACGATTTCATCCTGATTGATTGTCCGCCGAGCTTAGGGATGCTGAGCTATATCTCGCTGGTGGCCTCTGACTATATCTTGGTTCCTATTCAAACTCAGTTTAAGGCGTTTCAAGGGACGGATATGCTCTTGCAAACCTTACAAAAGGTAAAAGCCAGGCCAAATCGTAAGCTACAAATAGCAGGTTTCATCCCTACAATGTACGACGGACGGAACTCCCACGATGGATTGACCCTAGAGGCAATCCGGGAACAACTTGCCCCAATTGCCAAAGTTTTTCCATTTATCCCTAAGTCAACCGTGTTTGCAGATGCTTCAATGGAACGAGTTCCCTTAGCAGTGTATAGTCCCAAACACCCTGCTAAGAAAATATTGGATGGATTGGCGAAAGACCTGGAGAAATTAGCATGACCCGGAAGCGAGAGCGAGTTTTTGGAGGACAAATTACGGCTCCAGTAGCATTATTTGCTGATGTGGAAACTCTGACATTGCCCGGGAAACTGGCAATTAGCCAGATCAGTTTCCCCCAGCAGCAACCTCGGCGGTATTTTGATCCCGAAAAGATGGAGCAGCTTGTACTTTCCATCAAAGAGCACGGAATTTTAGAGCCACTTCTTGTCCGTAGCCTTGAAGATTCGGACAAGTATGAACTGGTGGCAGGTGAGCGGCGCTATCGCGCTGCGAAGGAAGCAGGTTTAACAGAAATACCTGTTGTAATTCGTGAGCTATCCGATGAGCAGGCTATTCAAATCGCTCTAATTGAGAACCTACAGCGTGAGGATCTCACCCCGGTTGAGGAGACGGAAGGAGTTCTGCAACTTCTATCCCTCAAGCTCCAGATGCCTACATCTGATGTGCCTAAGCTTCTCTACCGAATGCAGCACGAGGCGAAAGGAAATGTTGCCCATAACGTTATGGGCAGTGATGAGGATAAGGCCGTTCAGTCAGTATTTGCTGCACTGGGGGCAATGACCTGGGAGTCCTTTGTAAATAATCGGCTTCCATTGCTCAATCTTCCTCAAGATGTTCTAGAGGCTCTGCGCCAAGGCAAGATTGCTTACACAAAAGCACAGGCGATCGCTCGTGTTAAAGATGATGGGCAGCGTGAGGATTTGCTT
>CADCWO010000215.1:0-13436 GCA_902806435.1 uncultured Synechococcales cyanobacterium
TTAAGAAACAAGCCTACTTGTCCGAGCGCTTAGCTCATCTTCAACTGCCCCCAAAGCTTTTAGTGTTGATCTTTGAGCTGTCGTTAATCCTTTCACACTATTAATGTTCATGCCCTCATAAGGCCTTTCAGCTCTTAGTGTTTTCACACATTTGCCCAGCTTAGTATCCCAAAGTCTAATTGTCTCATCCTGGCTGCCACTAGCCAACATTTGATCATCCGGATTAAAAGCGACAGAAAACACACGATTACCATGGCCATGTAATATTTGTAGGCACTTTCCGCTGCTATCATCCCAGAGCCTGATGGTTTGGTCTTCGCTACTACTAGCTAGCAGTTGACCATTGGGACTGAAGCTGACTGTATGTACCCAATTACTATGACCTCGCAGTGTCCTTACACACTCACCAGTGCTAGCATCCCATAGCTTCACGGTCTGATCTACACTGCTGCTAGCTAGGGTACGGCCATCTGGACTGAAGGCCACAGATGAGACAGCACTGCTGTGACCATTTAGTGTTCGCAAGCACTCTCCACTGCTAACATCCCACATTCTTACAGTTCCATCTTCACTGCTACTAGCGAGGATGTACCCGTCAGGACTAAAGATGACGCACCATACCCAACTGCTGTGCCCGAGCAGCCTCTTTAAGCATTTGCCGGTCTGGGTATCCCATAGCTTTACAGTTCGATCTTCACTACCACTGGCAAGCGTTTTCCCGTCAAGACTGAACGCCACTGAGGAGATACGACTGGTGTAGCCTTGCCGGGTTCGCAAGCATTGACCTGTCTGCGTGTTCCAGATTTTAACCGTTTGGTCTTCACTGCTACTGGCAAGCGTTACCCCATCAGGGCTGAAGGCCACCGACCACACCCGATTGGTGTGTCCTGCTAGAGTTCTCAAGCACTTTCCGGTGCGGGCATCCCACGACTTCACAGTGTGGTCGTTGCTACCCGTCGCTAACTTAGACCCATCTGGACTAAAGGTTACAGATAACACCCAACTAGTGTGCCCTTGCAACATCTTGTAGCTACCCGTTTCAATATTCCATAGCTTCACAGCATGGTCTTTACTGATACTGGCAAGCGTTACCCCATCAGGGCTGAAGGCACAGGACCAGCTAAAGTGTGCCTGCTCCTGCAAGGTCCTTAAGCACTGCCCGGTAACAATATCCCAAAGCTTCACGGTCTGGTCAAAACTGCTACTAGCCAGGGTACGGCCATCTGGACTGAAAGCCACTGACCACACCCGACTGGTGTGCCCTTGAAAAGTTCTCAGGCACTTTCCTGTGTCGACATCCCAAAGCTTCACGGTCTGGTCAAAACTGCTACTAGCCAGGGTACGACCATCTGGACTGAAAGCCACTGACCACACCCAGTTATCATGCCCTTGGAAGACCTTACGGCACTTTCCCGTGTCGACATCCCACAGTTTCACGGTCTGGTCGACACTGCTACTAGCTAGGGTACGACCGTCGGGGCTAAAAATGACAGAAAGGGTCCAGCTACTATGCCCTTGGTAGCTCAACAGAAGCTTACCAAAGGGCTCCGCCCCGCCACAGCGCTCAGCGAGTTGCCACAGGCGGATCTCACCATTCGTGTCGCTGGTTGCCAAGAGCTTGCCATCTGGACTAAAGGCTACGGATAAGATGCTGCCAAAGGTTTCAGCAAACACAGACTTGCTCAGGTCGGCTTCTGCAAAGTTGACCTGGTGTAGAGTTATATCCTGCAAGTAAGCTTGCCAGATCGTTAAACCGGACAAGTCATAGCCTGAGAGGTCGCTATTGAGGTGGCGCAGCAGGTTGAGGATATTACCGCCAGCATAGCCACCGAAGGGAGCAGCTTGCAGCTTGATCAAGAGCTGCCGAAGTTGGCGCTCAATGTCTTGATTGGTTCCCAAGTGGGCAGATAACTTTTCGATTAAGGGTTGGAGAATCATCCGCCCTTGGCCGTCTCTGATGTAGTCTTTGGCTTGGGCTTTGAGCAGAGCATGGCTGGCCAGAAGATTAATGTTGCCAGTTGTGATTTCGGTTGAAACCTGCTCAATCAGGCGCTCGGTCATGTATTGCATCACTACTGGTTGCTGAGTGAAACCGATCGCGTTTTTGTGGATTAGCGATCGCCGCAGCAGTGAGTGTAAGACTTCTACTAAGTTCTGAGAGGACAAAATATCCGCCTGTAGCTCACTTAAGGAAGTCCATTCGCGATTGATTGCCAACCAGTACATGACCTGCTTTTCTAAATCGGACAAGCGATTGAACTGCCGGTCTAAAAGGCTACGAATGTCATCAAACACTAAGCTGCCTTGCCGCAGATACGCTAAAAACTTAGCAACATCACTCTCAAAGAATTCTTGAATTGTAGGGGCAACTATTTTTAAGGCAAGAGGGTTGCCCGCATAGTGCTCAACAAGTTCGCTCCAGTCCGCCTCGGAACCAGAGAAATTTCCTTTAGCAGCAAAGATTTGCTGGGCCGCTGCCGGCCGCAGGCCTGCAAGTTGAAAGGAGCGAATCGGTAGCTTTTCCCCTTCGAGCAAGGTTACTTCTTTAAATTTCTCGCGGCTAACTAAGACACAGCAGCTTTGGTGAAAGGCCTCACCGACTCGCTTGAGTACCTCCCCATAGGCTTCGTAGCCCTCTCGGTAATGCCCTGTACTGTCCCCAGCGCGTAGAATTGTTTCCGCATTATCAAGGACGATTAGACAGCGAGAATCCCGTAGGTGTTGTATTAATTGGGTGACATGAGCCTCCAAATCTTTGGGCAGGGTTGCTTGTTGATCAGATAAGACCTGGAGCAAGTCAGTAAGGATATCTTCAATTAGAGGAGTGTTGCGTAGAGAGCGCCATACCAAGTACTCAAACTGCTCTTGAACTTGCTCCGCGAGTTTGATAGACAAAGCCGTTTTACCAATTCCACCCATACCAACTACCGATACGAGGCGGCAACGATCTTCTACAATCCATTTGCTTAAAGTGGTTAGCTCGGTTGTACGACCATAAAAAATAGAAACATCAATCGCTTCTCCCCAATCTTGGCGTTTAGAGGCGATCGCAGGAGCAGCTATAGGTGCAGTTGCTCTCAGCAGCTTAGGTCTACGACTACTTCTGCGATGCGGTTGCAGAGGTTTGTGCACAGGGACATCTACTGATCCCTCTGGCGAGGATTGGCGCCGTCTGAGAACAGACTGAAAATTACTTTTCGTCACCTTTTCACCTAAGGCTCTGGAAAGTGTCTGCCACAACCGAAAGCCAACATCCCGGATGTAGTCGTCGTCGTAGCCAAAGCTTTCAGCAATCTGGGAATAGGTCTTGCCTTGCCAGCACTGGCAAAGTACCACCTCCTGAATATCGCTCAGAGAGACTTCTTGTTTCAAAGCCGTATCTAGAATGGCGAGTACTTCGTCAGCAGGCATCCATCAACCCCCAGTGGTATTTGTTTGCCCCCCTTTGGCATTTAAGCAGGTTACTTGCTGGAAAAACCTGATTTTTTATGATTTTTTCTCACAGACAACTGCGAATTAATAGCTTACCTTCAGCAGGAGGGCGGATTGATGTGTCCCCGACTAGCTTCCAGTGTGCTTTTCAGCAACTGTATTAGTCTTTTGCCAATTCCTGTGTGATGTTTGTGGAGAATATATTGGATGTCTAACTTCAGTCGATGGCAGACCAGTGCAGCAGTACTGGCAGTAGTGGCAATAACCGCCAGTACTGCTGCACCCATCGTGCTCTCTGCGCCTGCTTTTGCCCAAACGACTAATTTTAGTGATGTCTCATCCGACTACTGGGCCAAAGATTTTATTGCAGCGCTGGCGACAAAGGGGATCATTAAAGGTTTTCCGGATGGCCGCTTCAAGCCTGACAGCCCTGTAACGCGGGCCGAGTTTGGCGCGATGATCCTGAAAGTGAATTCGTTTAAGAGACCAAAAGGCGGTAATCAAGTGGCATTTGTTGATGTACCGCAAAGCCACTGGGCCTTTAGTGCCATTCAAGAGGCTAATAAAACTGGGTTTCTTAAAGGTTACCCTGGCAACGCTTTTAGACCGAATCAAAATATCCCACGGGTCGAGGTTTTAGTTTCTTTAGCGAATGGCCTAGGCTATTCCGGCGGTTCCCCAACAGCTCTACAAGCTTCATACCGTGATGCGGCCCGCATTCCTGAGTTTGCCCGTAATAGCGTTGCTGCTGCGACTGAGAAGCGCCTTGTTGTAAACTACCCGGATATCAATTTAATTAATGCCAACCGCGTTGCGACTCGCGCCGAGGTGGCGGCTTCGATCTACCAAGCTTTATTCAGTGTTGGGGAAGTTCCAGCGCTCGCATCCAACTTTATCCCTGGAGCTGGGAGTAGTGGCGGGGGAACAACTTCTGCCACTGGAGCTGGGAGTAGTGGCGGGGGAACAACTTCTACCGCCCTCAAAGCTAATAACGATACAGCAGAGGTTCAGTCCACTACACCCGTTACGATTAAAGTTCTAGACAACGACACTGCCGCAGATACCACTAAGCTAACTGTTGCCTCAGTTGTTCAGGGCAGCAATGGCAAAGCTGAGATTGCCGCTGACAAAAAAAGCGTTACTTATACCGCAAACGCTGGTTTCTCTGGTACTACTACTGATAGCTTTAGCTATACAGTTAGCGATGGTAAAGATACACAAACTGCCAAGGTTAACCTCAGCTTCAAACCAGCCCCAGCATCCCCACCCCAGGCAAAGGATGACACTACCACAACTTCAGCCGGAAAACCTGTCACAGTGACAGTCCTTGCCAACGACACAGCTTCAGAGGTTGAGAAGCTTGTGGTTACTGATGTAACTGACGGTAGCAATGGAACGGTTACAATACCCGCCGGCAAGAAAAGCGTCACTTATACGCCAAAAGCTGGTTTTACTGGTCCTAACGATAGCTTCACCTATACAATCAGCGATGGTAAGGGGGGAACCGCAACCGCCAACGTTGCCGTTAGCTTTAAGCAAGCAGCCGCACCCCAACCCAAGGACGATACTGCTACAGCCTCCTCGGGACAATCTGTCCCAATTGATGTGCTGAAAAATGACACTGCTGGTGAGGGGACGAGTTTGACAGTTACCCAGGTGACTAACCCTGGTAATGGCACCGTTGCGATCGCTGCTGACAAAAAGAGCGTCACTTATACCTCCAAATCTGGTGTCACAGGTGTTACCGATAAGTTCATCTACACCGTTAGCAATGAGGCAGGGGTAACGGCAACAGCCAACGTTGCTGTCACACTTGGAGCTGCATCACCCTTATCTGCTAAAGCTGATGCTCAAACAATTCCAGCGGGCAAACCTGTGACGATTAATGTTCTTGGCAATGACAGTGCTCCTGCTGGGGCTAGTCTTACCATCAGTGCTGTAACTCCAGCTAGCAATGGGAAGGTGGCGATCGCCAATGCTGGCAAAAGCGTTGTTTATACTCCAAATCCTGGATTCGCTGGCACCTCGGATAGCTTCAGCTACACGGTTAGTGATGGCAAGGGAAATACGACAACTGCGCCTGTGACTGTCACTGTAGAGCTAGCTGCTCTAGATGCTGTTGATGACCCAGCAACAGTTCAGCAAGGGAAACCCGTGATCATCGATGTACTGAGCAATGATCGCGCTCCTGCTGGGTCTACGCTCAAGCTCACAATCGATAAAAAGCCTGCCAATGGCGAGGCTAAAGTCACTACTGGCAATACCATCACATACACCCCAAAGAAAGGAATTGCTGCTGGCACAACTGATAGCTTCAGCTACACGATTGATGATGGCAAGGGTGGCAAAGCAACAGCAAATGTGACGGTGACGCTGACCTTGTAGGCGGATTGTACTAAGTCGAAGCCAATGCCGCTGATTGATACAGTGGCTTTCAGCTAGTTTCTAGCAGCAAGAGATTAACTGACAGCCTCGTTAGCTAAAGCATCCTTTGCAAATACCTGATTTTTTATGATTTTTTCCCACAGCCAAGCCCAAGCCAATGGCCTAATCTTATAACGACGGGTCAGCAGTTCAGTTTGTTTCCACCTGGTCTAGGTTCAATTGACGCCATTGCATAATGCAATTGACCTGCCCCTATCACTGATTTATAGCCAACTACTATCCATTACCACTGTGGGGAGAATTTTTTATGCTTAATTACCAGCGAGCCCGCTCTAGAGCGGCCTTAATAATGGCGTTAGGAGTAGCGGCTAGTGCAGTTGCACCCGTGGTCATGCCTACACCTGCTGCGGCCCAAACGATCAATTTCAACGATGTCAAGCCAGGCCATTGGGCTAAAAGTTTTATTGAAGCACTAGCCCAAAAAGCGATAATTAAAGGCTCTAACGATGGCAGCTTCCGGCCTGATGCTCCGGTGACGCGAGCCGAGTACGCCACCATGATCCTCAAAGCATTTAAGAAACCTAAAGCTGGCGATGGGGCTGCGTTTGCCGATGTGCCAAAAACCCACTGGGCCTTGAGTGCGATCCAGGCAGCTAGTGGTGCTGGCTTTTTATCCGGATATCCTGGCAAAATCTTTAAGCCGGAGCAAAAAATTCCCCGTGCCGAGGTGCTGCTTTCCTTGGCAAATGGCCTCAAGTATGCGACTAGTGGTTCACCTCAAAAAGCTTTAGAAGGCTTCAAGGACTCTGCGGCAATTCCTGAGTTTGCTCGCAACAGCATTGCTGCTGCTGCTGAGAAAAAGTTGATTGTTTATCCCAACGCTACTGAGCTGAATCCTGATCGCACCGCTACGCGGGCAGAGGTTGCCGCTTCCATCTACCAAGCATTGGTCAATGATGGGCAAGCACCAGCCATCACTTCCTCTGATACCATTGCCACGGTAAAGCCAGATCAAACCTCTGCTGCCATTGCCGCAGTAAACCCAGAGCAAACTAGCCAAAATTTAACCCAGGGCGTTGGTGGTGGTTCTGCCCCTGTGACTATAGCTGCGTCTATTAATTCGGGGCTAAGTCCTGCCCTGCAACCAGTTATAACTCCGGTTCAGGCCAAAACCATTCTTTATGTCAACCCAGCCCTCGGCACTGACACCTCCTCTAGAGGTACCAGCGAGGCGGCACCCTATCGCACCCTCACCTATGCCCTTAAGCAAGCCCAACCTGGCACCCTGATTCAGCTTGCGCCTGGCAATTACACCCAAGAGAGCGGTGAAATTTTTCCGATCGTTATTAAGTCGGGAGTCATTCTGCGGGGCAATGAATCAACATTTGGTAAAAACGTGCTGATTAGTGGTGGCGCCGCCTACCAAACTCAGACGTTTAGGGTGCAAAACATTAGCGTGCAGGCTGAGAAAGATAGCCAAATTCGCGGCGTAACGATTACAAACCCCAAGTCGCGGGGTACAGCTTTGTGGATCGAATCAACAAATCCCACAGTGCAGAACAATACCTTCATCAAGAGTCTACGAGAGGGCATCTTTGTGACTGGGTCGGCTGCTCCGAAGATTACTAACAACGTCTTCACTGAGAACACTGCAAACGGTATTTCCGTCGCTCGTGAGGCGCAAGGAGAGATCCGCAACAATGTATTTCAGAACACCGGGTTCGGGATGGCGATTGGAGACAGCTCAGCTCCAACGGTGATCGGAAATCAAGTGATGCAGAACAAGGACGGCATTGTCATTTCCCATACTTCTCGTCCGATGCTGCGGCAAAACATAATTGAGAACAATATGCGCTCTGGTGTAGTGGCGATCTCGGATGCCCAACCAGACTTGGGAACCACCACCAATCCTGGTAACAACATTATTCGCAACAACGGGCAACACGACCTGTATAACGTGACGAGCAGTGAAACCCTGATGACTACAGGTAATCAGATCGGTACCATGGTTCGGGGCAAAGTTGGCTTCCCCTCACCTGATGCCCCAGGACAAACACTTCAGACAGGTCAAACTCAGGTCGCTCCCCAGTAAATACAAGACAAACCGTTGGATAACGCTGAGCCAGGTGGATGCTTAGTACCTGTGGACCGCTAGTAAAATACCTGATTTTTTATGATTTTTTCCCACAGTTAAATCAGGGCTGATGCTTTAAGTTCTTACCACAGGTGCAAAAGCTTCTCTCCCTCTGGCATTGCCTAAGTTCAATGTCGATGCAACGTCATACCTTTACTCAGGTTTTTAATTATGGCAGAAGATATTAATGCTCTCCTTGAGCAATGTGACCAAAGAGCGCAGGTGCTTTCCCAAGAAGCAGATCGCGCCTCTGAAGAAGTTAGCCGGATTTTGCAATTTGCCAATACATTAACCGCAAACCTTACGGCTGCTAGTGAAGAAGTTCAAGCCAGCTTTGAAGCTCTAAGCAGCAAGTTAGAGGAAGCCGAGCAAATTCTAGAAAGTGAGCTTGCAAGTGCCAAGGAAGGCTTGAATGGTTTGCAGGAAAAAACAAGTGAACTCGAAAGCCACACGGAAGAAAAGCTAGGTCAGGTTAAAACCCAACTGGCTGAACTGAAAAGTCGTAAAGAAGAGATGAGCTCTGCGATCAATGAAGAATCGGAAACGACAAGATCGAGTTTAGAAGAACTATTTCAACACGCTCAGGCGATTGAATCGGAAGCAGGAGAGCACCTGGAAACTGCCCAGAGCGGTATCGAAGAGTTTACAGAAGTGGTAGATGGGGCTACTAGCAGCTTCAGCGATCGCAAAGCTGCCTTAATGGAACAGTTCGCCGCCTTGGAATCAGAGTTAGGGAGCAAGCTGGAATCGTTGACAGGTGATTTTTCTAGCGTTAGCGAAGAGGGTAGTAGCAAGCTTGAAACCGTGCAGGACATCCTGAACACTACTTCTGGTGATGTGATCGCAGCGATCAGCCAAAAGTTTGTTGAGGAAGCGCTTGGTGAGCTGTCAGATTCAGCCGGGCAATTGACGGAGGCAACATCAACATTACGAGAAGCTGGGGAAGAGTCTCGGGAGCTATTGGATGAAAAGCTCGGCGACATCATTGATCAGGTTGACAAGGTAGTTGACATTATCGAGGACATTAAACCTGTTCTGGATATGGTTCAAGACATTCTTGGTTGATAGCGTCTTTAACGCCTTGCCCCATCCCAGTTGGCCTTGAAGCGCTTGAAATTTAAGATTTCGAGATTCTGCCAAGCAACTTTATCGACAGATTGTACGAGTTAATTGCCAGTTAAAGGAGTTGGTTGCGATGACACAAGTTTTAGATTTAGGCCAGGACGTTGATCAGGCGAGTCAGAAAATTAATGAACTTTTAGGCTTGCTGGATCACGCCTGTATGCAAATGGATGAGGTGTGCTCAGGACTGGAAGCGGAAACTGAGACCTTAGATGCAGCAGCGGAAAGTGTAGAAACCAGCTTTGAAGCTTTGACAGAATCTCTGCAAAAGGAGCTGGATGAATTCAACGACACAGAATCAGAAACAACTTCAGAACTGGACGCCTTGCAGCAAGCATTGACTGAGCTGCAAGGCAAGTTAGAGTCAGCATCGGAATCAGTTGAAACAGCACAGACAACCTTTGAGTCAGAGGTCAACAATAGCCAGTCAGAGCTAGATGAGAGCTTAGCGGAGCTGAAAGAGACGTTTACTGAATTGGCAGAAGCGATCGCAACCCAGGAAGAGTCCCTATCCGAAGGCCAATCTGAAACCCAGGAAACCTTTGATACTCTCAAGGAGGCGATCGCTAACCTGCGGGAACAAGTTGAAACATTTCAATCAGAAACCGAAGCCAGTTTTGAAGAAGTCAATAATGACCTCAGCGATACCTATACCTCAGATATTGAAACTTGCTTTGGTGACTTCAGCGACCGCTTGACTGGTGATCAACTCGAACAAATCACATCCAGTTTCGATCAGTTTGAAACTGTATTCACCGATTTGTTCAGCGATTTCAGTCAAGAAGTTGAAGGCTTAGGTGATGAGCTAAAAGAGCGCGTCTCAGAAATCTTGAAAGACACTGGCGAGTATGCGGCAGAAACCCTGGCTAATGAGCTAAAGGATTCTTTTAGCGATGCGATTGAAGATGCCGTTAAAGAAATGATTTCTGAGGTTGCAGAAAACATCACGATGATGGGTATCGGCTCCTCTGTAACCGGTAGCTTAAGTCCAATCTTGCCAGAGTTAATAGCTGCCAAAGCCGTTGTAGGAACCGTGAATAACCTGCTGGATGCGCTCAGTTTTGGTTGATCTCCCTCCAAATGAATAATTGACTTGAGCTAAACTTTCTACCCACTCCGAATATGAGGATCAAGAAATGAATGAGCAATTCAGCGAAACATTAAAAGCCTTATCTCAAATGGCTACCCTGTTTCCCGAGAAACTGAGCAGCTTGGTTCAAGAAGCAGCAGATGTTCAATCAGAAGCAAGTGAATTAGCCACGACAGTTGAAGATAAACAAAACCAAGTGGCAGAGCTTCTGGAGCAAGTTCGAACTGCACTAAGTGAACTCCGAGAAGGAGTGGCAAGCCAACAAACACAGATTGAAGGAGAGCTTGCAGAGCTCGAAGGCAGCATTGACTCCCTGACGGGATTTATGTCGGATGCCCAGGAGCAATTGGGTGAAGCGGTGCAGGCAACCCAAGACAAAATGTCAGACTTCAAAGGCCAACTAGATGACGGCAACTCTGCCACGGAATCGGTAAGCGAGTCAGCCCGAACCGCCTTAACAGCAGCACAAGAAAAAATTCACTCTGGCCAAGAACAGTTAAGTTCAGCTCTAGAGGCAACGAATCAAGAAGTTGAAGCCTTACGGGAGAAACTCGAGGCGGCTAATACTGCTATGAGCGAGCAGGTTAAAGAGTTCACTGCTGGAATGGAGCAGGCTCAAGATGAGGTCGCCAGCAAAATTCAAGAAATGGCAGACGAGTTCACCAGCCTGCAAGAAGAGTTTGAAACAAAGCTAAGTGAAGTTAGTACAGATGTTGTCAAGGGTGGAACAGATGAGTTGTTGGATCAAGCTCAACAGCAAATTGAGACCGAACTTAAAGAGCTAATCGGAGCGGCTGTGAAACAAGTAACAGACACAATTGAAGAGATGAGCGATAAAATCTCTGATTCAAGTAAGGAGGCATCCTCTGAGCGCGAGACAGTAGAACCGCTCTTTGATCAGCTTAAGGGCTTCCTTGACCCGATTGAAGAGGGCATCGACGGTCTGAAGCGGGCCGCCAGTACAGTTGGCATTGACTTTTAATGACCAAATAATTCCTTTGGGCCGCGTCCACTCAGTAATTTGAATCGTATACGTAAGACTTACAGGGAGATTTGCAATGGCCGATTTTGAGACAACTGCCACGGAAACTGTAGTTAAATTAACCACGCTGCTCGATGAGACGGAGCAAGCCCAATCAGGCTTAGCAGGAGTACGAGCCCAGCTAGCACAAATTACAGCCCAAATTGATACGGATTGGTCTACCTTGAGCGATCGCGCCCAGTCCCTTCTAGAGCGAACAAACAGTGCCAAAGAGGAACTCACTGAAGGGGGTGAATCTATCACTCAAGAGTTAACCCAACTCAAGAGCAACGTAGAAACTCTACAAGCGGAAACCAACCAAGAGCAAGAGGAAACCCAGTCAGAAATTACGGCTTTTGGGGAGGAATTGGAAACCCTCAAGTCAGAGCTTGAAGACACCTTTCAAGAAGTGGGAAATTCTTTCAATGCCCTTAAAGAGCGAGTAGAAGAAGTCGAGTCAGAACTAGAGCAGCAGCTTTCCGAACGGGAGAACCACTTACAAAATGAAGTCTCTAGCGAAGTGCAAGCCCACCAAGCGGAGCTTGAGCAAAGAGCTTCAGACTTGCAAGCTTACATTACTGAGGAGTCACTCCCAGCCATTTCCGAGATAGTTGCTGACTTCGCCACTCAGGTTGAAGAGAGAGTAGAACAACTGAGCGAGAAGACCCAAGAGCTACAGGAGTCAACAGAAACCTCAGCTCAAGGTGCCATTGACCAGTTCAAACAGACTCAAGCAGAGGTTTTTGGTGAATTAATGAATATGGCCGAAGAGCTAGAAAAAATGATGGAACGGCTCAGTGAGCTGATTGATAAAGGAGGCTCAACCGTCGTCACGGCAAAAGACACTTTAGTAGATGGAGCAAAAACAACCAACGCGGGGCTTGAAACAGCACTAGGTTTAGTTGCAGAAGTCAAGGAGTTGCTTAATAGATTTATTTAACCTTATAGATTAAGCCTGCATGAAATATGTGCTTAATGTTTTGCTTGTGTTATCACCCTGATTTATTACATTGAGTATCACCAGCGATAACCTGGAGTTATGAAGATTGATATTGAATATCTGACAGTACACCTCCTGAAGCACTATCCCGTAAATTTTGTAAATGTTGGGCGAGACTTAACTAATGGATCAACAAAATAGCCCTTTGAAAGCTAAGACTGAACTTACAGCTAAGATCAAAGCCGAAGAAGCAGAGATTAAAGCTGAAGAAGCAGAGCTAAAGGTTAAAACCGCAAATTTTGAAGTTAAAAATGCTCAGCTTGAAGTTCAAGACGAAGCGTTCAAGGCTCAAGCGGCTGAGCTTGAAGATAACCTCACAATCACGAAAGACAAATAAGTTTTAAGGTCTGCCTGCTTACTAGCAGGTATCCCTACTAGATGAGGTCTAGAGCCGCTTAAGCTTTTGCAGCTCAGACCTTTCTTTGTCTAAATTTTTCTGCTGAAGCTTGAGCTTCTCTAGGCTACTCTTAATTAATAGTTGACCTTTTTCAACTTCACTAATATAAGCTGTGCATTGTTCAGTAATCGCTTCAAGGGTTTCTTTAAAACGTCGTTCTTCTGTTTCCAGTACTACATTGAATTCCTGAACAAGCTTCTCAACAAGATTCTTGCTAAGAGATTGATAATAAGTACACATTTCCTTGCGCAATTTTGCTGCTGCCTCTTGCATTTTTAAGGTTTTTTCATCTAGCCAACTATTAGTGACAAAAATGAATAAAGGAGCAAAAATAACAGAGTAGGTTAGGGTTGTTGAGATGAATCTCTGTGATATAAAACTATTAATAAAATCAGTTAACCCATTTAATATTTGTCCCAAAACTGCTTGTTTGTTACCAAGTGGTATATTAAGTGCTACTAACATCCCAGCAATAACTCCAAATGTCATGAAGTTAGACCTTATGCTTTTTAATGCATACTCAAATAAAGAAGTACCTTTATAAAGAACTTCGCAAGGAATTTCTACTGCCGCATCTTGGAAGCTTTTTTGAAAATTGATGTCCTGGCTAGGCCGGAGTAGGGACTGCGCTAAGTTCAGAGATGGAATGAAGTTTAATGTGGTACAAGTTCTCTCGAGTAACCCACTGAAACCTCCTTCAGCGTATAAATTACAGATTTGGCTCCACTCTTCAGTTGCCCACCGGCTTAGTTCGCCCTGACAAAGCTGATTCATCACCATGTGAACATCGTTACTATCTCCTACACTTTCTAAATCCAGCTGAATATACTTAAAGCCTCCTCGTTTAGTGACAAC
>CADCWO010000215.1:13446-27102 GCA_902806435.1 uncultured Synechococcales cyanobacterium
ACAGGCTTCAAGCCATCAGTAAAGACTTGAATTCTATAAACAATACTTCTTCTACTAAATTCATCTAGTAAAGCCGCTTTTGATTGACTAAGCTCAGTCTTCACTTGTTTAAAGAATTTATCTTTATCATCACTAACCTTCTTAAATGCTTTTTTTGCTTGCTCCTTTAAGTCATCTTGCCCTACTGCTTGGAGCTTTTTTGTGTCTTGCTCAGTTTGCTTGACTAAAGCTAACTCTTGAGCCTCAAAACCCTTCTCAACCACGGCTAGCTGTAATAGCACCTTGGCAGTGAGCCGCTTTAACAAGATATCTTCGGGCTTGCGCTTGACCATCATCTCTAACGACTTACGAAACTTGTCAAGTTCTTGTTGAGAGGCTGAGTCTATCTCTGTGCAGATATCGGGATAAAAATCACACAGTCTTATCACAGTTAGTTCGAGAGGGATATCACCCTTTTGATTCAGACACTTCTCAAGTTCGGCCTTCTTGTTTTTCGTTAATTGAACATCCTGGCTGCTATTGGACGTATCTATAACGACAACTAACTTAGTGATTTGTGTTTTACTAGCTTCCTCAATAAATGCCTTTTCTTGAGCGGTCAACATTTGAACCGCATCAACAATCAAACATAAAACATCACAATCTGTTAGCTGTGCATAACACTCATTACTTTGAGCGGTTGCACTGGATTGGTATTCAAAAATGAATTCTGGAGAAGACTCATTGGCAGATTCTGCAGCCAGCGTAATGCGATCGCCCTGGTGTAAAGTTTGGCATCCCCTTAACTGGGTACCATTCACGTAGGTGCCATTCTTACTATTGAGGTCACATATCTGCCAGCTTACATCTGTGCTAGGAGAGTTAGAAGTTAAAGTGGTTTGAATCTCCGCATGACGTCCACTAACTAGGGTCAGCCGGTTATCTAATAAAATCTGGCACTCAGGATGACGGCCAATCAGTGTTTTCTGAGTTGCAGGCAGCTTATAACGGAGCTGGCTTGGCTTGGTACAGTTAGTAGAACTTTCATAAACCAGAGCAGCAAGGGGTTCTGGCTCAGGTTGCTCTTTCACGTCCGGCAAGCTAGATACCCCAAACTCATAAAATTCAGTTAGGTCACGAGTACTAAGGCAATTCTGTAATACTTGAGCGAGAGCTGGATCTTTGCTGACAATTCTAACGGAGAGTTTGCCTGTCTTCAGTACATCATTAATCTTTGCAAGTTCCTCACAAACCGTTTTGTAGGTTGCAGCTTGATTAATTCTGTCAGCTACAAACTTCTGAATTTCCTGAATCCGTTGAGCCAGTTTTTCAGATTTGAGTGACATATTGTCTACCTTCACAACAAACCAATTTAAGGGATAGTGCTTCAAGCACTACCAATAGTTAACAACTTGGTCAGGAAAAGTTAAGTTACTGAGGCTGACACTCAGCTAAACCCTGACCTTCAGGATCAGCGCAACTAACCCAGGCTAGACAGCCGCCTTGCTCGTCATACTGAGCACATACTAAATCTGCTCCTTCTCCCGGGTCTGGCGAGGGTGCTACAGGTGGCGGCGAATCTCCCGGTGGAATAGACGGTTCCGGACCGGGGGGCAGTGAAACAGACGGTTCCGGAGAGGAAGTAATCAGCTGGTCTGTTGGTGGAGCGGTTGGTTGAACTAATGGTTTAACTTCAGGAGGAGGGGGATCTGGACTTGGATCAGGGGGAGGGAGATCTGGACTTTGACTAGGTGATGGTCGCCTTTCACCTTTATTCGATCCACCACCTGCTACAGAGGGAGCGCCAGTTCTATCTGCACCAGGTGGTCCTAGTTGAGAGGGTGAGACTGGGGTAGTATTTGTACCCTTTCCAGTTACGGGTGGGCTTATCCCCAGGTTAGAACCATTAACAGGTGGTGATGAGGTTACTCCGCCAGGGTTGGAGCCTGGATTAGGAGGTAGGGTCGTAGTTGCTGAAGAGTTAATTGCTCCGTCTGGCTGAGCTGTTGTATTACTTGCTGGACGATTAATTCCCAGCGCCACACCTACAGCAATTAACACAGCTACTAGTCCTGCCCCAATCAACGGTAGCTGTTTAGTAGCTGAGTTACGAATAGAAGAGGGACCTGTTGGCTGATTTCGCTGTGGCTCCAAATGCTGATTTTGAGTATTTCTACTTATGCACTCCGATGGTAGAGGCTGTGGACTAGAGGGAAGCACTTGTGGAATAGTCGATGGTTGGGTGGGGCTATATCGAGGAGCAGGCTTAAACTGCGTAGGGGCGTATTCAGGTGGAGCTACAGCCGGCAGCACGTGTTGCTCATTAACCAGTGGTTGGAGCGATCGCAGGGCCTCTGTTACCGATTGGTAACGATCTTTGAAGTGGTAACAAACCATTTTGGTCAACACAGCAGCTAGGGGTTTGCTAACCTGAACCTGGTGTTGCCATAAAATTTCTCCTGTCTCCGGATTGTCTGCAAATTGCAGTGGATTCAGCCCCGTCAGCGCCTGGATGCCAATAATCCCTAGCGCATAAATATCACTGTTAGGACGGGGTTTACCTTGCCCCTGCTCCGTTGGCATGTAGCCCACAGTGCCAATAGCAATGGTGGCGCTCATCTGACCTGAAGCGCTTAGTAACTGAGTGCGAATTTGCTTAACTGTACCAAAGTCAACTAGGACCAGTTTGTTATCCTGCTGGCGGCGAATCAAATTATCGGGCTTGACATCTCGATGAATGACCCCATAACTGTGGACAACTTCCAGAATGCTCAAGACTTGGTGGAGTAGCTCAACTACTTGGCTTTCTTGCCAAGACTGGCCCGGCAGTAATTCAGCACTGAGTGGATGTCCTTCAACCAGTTCTTGGACAAGGTAGAACTCGTGATCAGCCTCAAAGTAAGCCAAAAGCTGGGGGATCTGGTCGTGATGACCGAGTTTTTCTAAAGTTTCAGCTTCAACTTGAAACAGACGTCGAGCAGTTTGGAGCAGTTGAGGATCACTGTTAGCAGAATTTAAATGTTTGACAACGCACTTGGGGTTACCTGGTCTCCGGTTGTCGAGTGCAATATAAGTTTTGCTGAATCCCCCACTACCTAAAACTTGCACTACCTGGTAGCGCCCGTCTAGCAACTGGCCGATCATGGGATGATTCACCTTTGAGCAGAAATTTGACTTTGCCTATAGTAGTACCTCCCAGGTTCACTAAATTGATCTGTTACTTTTATATAGGTTTGAGCCTACTACTGAGCACTTTTCAACCATTCGATCAAGACTAGTCGTTAGAAACGCTACAGCAATCAAGGCTTGCCAAATTGCAGATTGTAGACGACCTCTTCTTTTTCAGTTTCTATTTTTAAGTCCGAACGGGGATAGGCGACACAGAGCAGGGCATATCCCTGGTCGATCGCCTCTGGACCAATCCCCATTCCCTCACCTTGCTCTACTGTGCCTTCGCTAATTTGAGCAGCACAGGTGGTGCAGACACCAGCCGTACAGGAGCTGGGTAAATTTAACCCAGCAGCAGCAGCAACTTCCAAAATAGTCTGATCGTCTGGAACAGTGATGGTATGGGTACTACCCTGGTGTTGAATCTCAACGGTGTAGGTCTTAGCCATAGTCAAGTTGTGAAAACGCACATAGCTTAGCAACACATCTATTGTTTCATATCTCAAACTTTCTTCTGGCAAATAGCTTAAGGAAAACCCTCCCAGCAGGATGCTGATGCCTTCCAATTTGCGATCGCAGTTAAGCTTTGAAGACAATATAAAGTTTGAGCTGTTCTCAGGGAAACTAGAAGTAACTCCCCAGTATAGATTTTGGTACTACAGAAACAGAAAGTAACGACGGTCTAGGGTACCAAGGTAATTGAAAGCTAGAGTGTGTCACAATGTTAACGGTTTTGCCAACACAAAGAACTCTCAAGTAGGCGTGAGTCATGGAATTGTTATACCAGAACGCTTGGCTGATTCCAGTCCTACCACTCGCAGGAGCGATGATTGTCGGTTTGGGGCTGCTCTCATTTAGTCAGCTCACTACTTCGCTACGGCAGGCAGTGGCAATCTTTATTGTGTCTTTACTGGGGACCACAATGGTCCTTTCCTTTGGCTTGCTTTGGAGCCAGTGGCATGGCCATCCCCCCTATCTTCAAACTTTTGAATGGGCAGCAGCAGGTAATTTCCACTTGGAAATGGGTTACATCATTGACCCCTTAACGACCTTAATGCTGGTGATTGTGACAACCGTCGCTTTCCTAGTGATGATCTACAGCGACGGTTACATGGCTCACGATCGCGGCTATGTACGCTTTTTCGCCTACTTGAGCTTGTTTAGTTCGTCGATGCTAGGGTTGGTGGTAAGCCCCAACCTGGTCCAGATTTACATCTTCTGGGAATTGGTGGGAATGTGTTCCTACTTGCTGGTTGGGTTTTGGTTTGACCGCAAACCGGCAGCGGAGGCCGCCCAAAAGGCTTTTGTGGTTAACCGGGTTGGCGATTTTGGCCTACTGTTGGGTATCCTGGGCCTCTACTGGGCCACGAATAGCTTTGAATTTGGGGTGATTGGCGATCGCCTTCAGGAGTTAATTGCCTCTGGTTCTCTCAGCGTTGGTTTAGCTAGCTTATTTGCGATCCTGGTTTTCCTTGGGCCTGTCGCCAAGTCAGCTCAATTCCCGCTGCACGTCTGGCTGCCGGACGCCATGGAAGGCCCAACGCCAATCTCTGCCTTGATCCACGCAGCAACGATGGTTGCGGCTGGCGTCTTCCTGATTGCCCGGATGTTCCCAGTGTTCGAAGGCTTACCCGGCGTGATGAACGTGATCGCCTGGACTGGGGCGTTCACCGCCTTTTTGGGTGCCAGCATTGCCATGACCCAAAATGATATTAAGAAGGGACTCGCTTACTCCACAATTTCTCAGTTGGGGTACATGGTGATGGCAATGGGTGTGGGGGCATACAGCGCTGGACTATTCCACCTGATGACTCATGCCTACTTCAAAGCAATGTTGTTCTTAGGTTCTGGTTCCGTGATTCACGGTATGGAAGCGGTAGTGGGGCACGACCCGGCCCTGGCCCAGGATATGCGGATGATGGGAGGACTGCGGCGCTACATGCCGATTACTGCCTTGACTTTTTTAGTCGGCTGTTTGGCAATTTCAGGTATCCCTCCCTTTGCCGGATTTTGGTCTAAGGATGAAATTCTCAACTCTGCTTTTAGCGCTAATCCTGCGTTATGGGTTATGGGTTGGTCTACGGCTGGGATCACTGCGTTCTACATGTTCCGCATGTACTTTTCTACTTTTGAAGGTAAGTTCCGCGGTAACGAAACAGCGCTCCGCCAGGAACTGAAGGCGGGCAGTGAGACGCTAGCTCCCGTTTTTGGGCCCGGAGCGATGAACCCCCAGGAACTGACAATGGCTGATCCCCACCACGATGAAGATGATGCTCACCACGCCAGTCAACCTCATGAGTCACCGCTGACTATGACCTTGCCCCTACTCCTACTGGCGGTTCCTTCCGTGGCGATTGGCTTTACAGGCGTCCCTTACGCTAATAACTTTGAAGCCTTTATCCACCCGGCAGGAGAGGTGGTGGAACACGCGGCGGAGTTTGACTGGACAGAGTTTTTGATCATGGCTGGCAGTTCCGTGGGCATTGCCTTAATTGGCATTACCCTGGCCTCATTGATGTACCTGAGAGGTCAGATTGACCCCAGCGCGATCGCTCAGAAATTTCAACCTCTATACCAGTTTTCCCTCCATAAGTGGTACTTCGATGATGTTTACCATAATGTCTTTGTTCGGGGTTGCCGTCGCTTAGCCCGTCAGGTTTTAGAAGTAGACTTCAATGTTGTTGATGGCGTTGTCAACCTAGCTGGATTAGCCGCTGTTTTAACAGGTGAGACTTTCAAGTACTTTGAAAATGGCCGGGCACAATTCTATGCCCTAGTAATTTTTGGAGCCGTTCTGGCTTTTGTTGTGATTTCTGTTTAGTCGCTATAGCATTCAAGCCCATAAGGTATACCTGATATGAACATAGCCGACTTCCCCTGGCTGACCTTCACTATTCTATTTCCCCTGGCTGCCTCTGCTTTAATTCCCTTAATTCCGGACAAGGAAGGGAAAGGCAGACCGATCCGCTGGTATGCCCTGGTGATCGGCTTAATTGATTTTGCCGTGATTGTCTATGCCTTCTACACCCAGTACGACTTTGCTAATCCTGAGCTGCAATTAGTAGAACGGTATTCCTGGATTCCTCAGCTTGGCCTGAATTGGTCAGTGGCAGCAGACGGCTTGTCAATGCCCCTGATTCTGCTCACGGGGTTTATTACTACGCTGGCTACCCTAGCAGCATGGCCGGTGACCTTCAAGCCAAGGTTATTCTATTTCCTGATCCTGGCGATGTACGGTGGTCAGATTGCCGTCTTTGCAGTCCAGGATATGTTGGTGTTTTTTCTGGCCTGGGAGCTGGAACTAATTCCGGTATATCTGCTGTTGGCAATTTGGGGAGGGTATAAGCGGCAGTACGCAGCCACAAAATTCATTCTCTACACTGCAGGTAGTTCACTGTTCATTCTGTTGGCGGCGCTAGCGATGGCCTTCTACGGTGGTGGCCCAGTGACCTTTGACATGCGATCGCTAGCTCTTAAAGACTATTCTTTAACATTCCAGCTACTGGCCTACGGCGGTTTTTTGTTTGCCTATGGCGTGAAGCTGCCGATCATTCCTTTCCACACTTGGTTACCCGATGCGCACGGTGAAGCAACAGCTCCCGTCCACATGCTCTTAGCTGGTATCTTGCTAAAAATGGGTGGCTATGCCTTGATTCGGATGAATGTAGAAATGCTACCCGATGCCCATGCTTACTTTGCCCCCGCTCTAGCAATTTTAGGGGTTGTCAACATTATCTATGCAGCTCTGACTTCCTTTGCCCAGCGCAGCCTGAAGCGCAAGATTGCCTACTCATCCATTTCCCATATGGGATTTGTTCTACTTGGCATTGCTTCCTTTACCAATTTAGGGCTGAGCGGCGCTGTGCTGCAAATGGTTTCTCACGGCCTGATTGGGGCTAGCTTGTTCTTCTTGGTAGGAGCAACCTACGACCGTACGCATACCCTGATCCTGGAAGAGATGGGAGGTGTGGGCCAGAAGATGCCAAAGATTTTCTCGATGTGGACGACCTGCTCCCTAGCCTCCCTTGCCCTACCCGGAATGAGCGGCTTTGTAGCAGAGCTGATGGTGTTTGTCGGCTTTGCTACCAGCGATGCCTACAACTCCACTTTTAAGGTAATCGTTATATTCCTAGCAGCCGTAGGTGTGATTTTAACTCCTATCTACCTGCTCTCCATGCTGCGAGAGATTTTCTATGGTGAGGAAAATAAGGAACTGACGGCGCATGAAGCTTTAATTGATGCCGAACCACGTGAGATTTTTATTATTGCCTGTCTGCTAGTGCCAATTATCGGCATTGGGCTGTACCCAAAAATGCTCACCCAAGTTTATGACGCCAAAACAGTAGCGATCGTTGCTCGGATTCGCCAGTCAGTTCCTACCCTGGTTGCCCGAGCACCAGCTCACCAGGAGTTTGCTCAGGCAGAAGTAGTTTACCGTGCTCCCGCTATTGCCCAAAAATAGTCATAGATCAGGTTGTACTCTCCTTTCTCAGGCGCGATCGCTCAGAGTTTCTGGAGAATTGATTAAATGGATTTTCTACTCTAACGCAACTTTTGTTTGGCCTTGACCCCATAGGTTTTAAGCTTACTAACGCTTGGCCTATGGGGTTCTTAGTGTAGATAATGCTGCCAACCTAAGCACTCTGACAGTGCTTTTGGAAAGAGTTTCAACAATAAAATATTCAAGTATATTTTTCACTTTTAGAGCAAATCCCGGCTTGAGAACTTCTTTTGGCATAAAACCTGAACGTAGCCAAGTAAATATAGAGTTGATCTAACAGTCGCAGATCTATGGTTTATATCTGGCAAATCAGAATCAAATATTCGTAGCTAAAAATAGCATCATATTTTGCTAGCTCATAAAGGGGAATTTGCCCTGGGTTCAGTATTAATACTGAAATAATTAACCGTTAGTTCAGTGATAATACTGAAATATCTATGAGCAAAAAATTGCTTCAGGCAATTAAAACTCAATTACCTGTTGTCGGGGGGATGCTACAGGATGAAAGAACGTGGTGTTGGGGAGCAGAAAAAACTGCTATTGATAGATGACGATCCTAATCTAATCTTCTTGGTTAAGGATTATTTGGAGCTTCGAGGTTATGAAGTAATCACAGCAGGCAATGGTCGTGAAGCATTAAAGCTGCTTGAGCGAGATACTCCTAATATGATCATCTGCGATGTGATGATGCCAGAAATGGATGGTTATTCTTTTGTCAAACGAGTGAGGGAAAACTTCAAGACCAACTGGATTCCGGTACTATTTCTCTCTGCTAAAGGTCAAAGTCAGGACCGAGTTAAAGGCTTAAATACGGGTGCTGACGTCTACATGGTCAAACCTTTTGAGCCTGACGAACTTGTAGCTCAAATAGAGTCTTCTGTAAAGCAGACAACGCGGCTGATCAAGCATCAGGGTGAAAGTACAGGTAGTAAGCCAACCATTCAGGTACCCTTTGATGTTGAGCTAACACCAACAGAAATTAAGGTTATGCAATTTGTTGCGCGGGGTATGGCTAATCGTGAAATTGCTAATGAGCTTCTAGTCAGCCAGCGAACTATTGAAAGCCATGTTAGCAATATGCTGGGAAAAACTGGTCTCAGTAACCGGACTGAGTTAGCTCGCTGGGCAATTGAAAATAGATTAGCCTAAAGGTTGTAAAGCTCTAGAGTTTACAAATGTTGTGAAACTCTAGGGTTTGCGCTGCTCCAGACGAAACAACCACACCATCAATGTAAAAATACCTATTTGTAAGGCAAAATTGGGCAGAGTTGAATTAATTTCTTGACCAGCTAGCAATTTGAAGAAAAAGATAAATCCACCGATTAAAGTAGATGCCGCAAACGTTAAATAAATAAACTGCCTTAATCCCCGGTAGGGTGTCTTTGCTTCTGCTCTTAAGCGAGAAAGTACTTCTTCACTAACAGAACCCTGCGATTTATAATTTGGATTTTGATCCAAAGATGGCTTACCCACTTAAAACCTG
Source organism: uncultured Synechococcales cyanobacterium (assembly GCA_902806435.1). GTDB lineage: Bacteria > Cyanobacteriota > Cyanobacteriia > Thermosynechococcales > Thermosynechococcaceae > CADCWO01. The sequence continues at coordinate 22,578 of CADCWO010000215.1, forward strand.
GCTCGATAGACTAACCCCATTATCGTCTATGGTTTTTACCACTAGCATCTAAGACTAGACCCACCTTAACCCTGAGCTTGGTATACTAAGAATCTTCTGAATGTATGCCGATGTGGCTCAGTGGTAGAGCACTCGATTCGTAATCGAGCGGTCGCGGGTTCAAATCCCGCCATCGGCTTTCTAGATAAATCAACCAATTTAGGGGGTTTTCAAGGGTTACAGAGATTTAGTTGTTCTCTCTGTCTTAACTTTGCACCTAAAAGCTGAGGTCATATTAGGTATATTTGGGGTAAATCAAGTAGAGCACTCGATATCTTACCTCAAGAAATTACCTAATGTTCTCCGCAATGACCCGGAAGGCTTCTAAGGGTTCTGTACAGATCAAGAACTCAAACGACAGACTACAGCTAGTCTTCTCTTACACTGGGAAGCGATACTATCTGAGCTTGGGGCTACCAGATAACAGGATTAAACGTAAGCATGCGGAACAGCGAGCTAGGCATTTTTTCTAGGAATTTCGACGCCAGCTTAGTGAATTACAAGCCTCAATCAACGCTTACTGCCATTACCCCAATTACCCCAACTGAACCAGAACTTAGCTCAAAAATCTTTGGCAACGGTACACTGAGTACAAAGCCCCTAATTCATCCCCCAAGACTATCAACGGAACTTATGAGCCAGTAGCTGCACATCTAGCCAAGTGCTCAGCCGATGGTCTAAAGGATGCGGTGAAGTTTCGAATGCAACTGCTGCAAGTCACGACAGAATCTCAGACCCGTCGGGCTCTGATGCAACTTCAGGCAGCTTGCAGGTGGGGAGTCAAGCGTGGCTTGATTAGCTCCAACTCGTTGGACGGGATGTATCGAGAATTAGATGGAACAAAGTCTAACCCTCCAATGGCATTCAGTATTGAAGAGCGAGATCGCATTATTGCAGCGTTTGAAACTGACTCTAGACCGGGGTTGAACTACCGCCATTACACCCCATTGGTCAAGTTTCTGTTGTGGACGGGTTGTAGACCATGTGAGGCAGTTGGTTTGCGCTGGGGATACGTGACAGATGATTGCTCACGAACCATTTTCAAGAGAGCATTCTAGAGGTGTCAGGGAAGCTAGTTAGGCGGAAAGGAACCAAGGCAGGCGCTAAGCGCTGGTTTAGTTGCACTCCCAAGCTACAGGCCCTACTTCAATCTATTCGACCTGAGAACCCTGATCTTGAACCTTTGTGTTTCCCTCCCCCAAAGTAGGAGCGATCGCGCTGTTCACTTTACGCGATACCCGTAATCAAGATGATGCCCAACAACGCTGTTGAAGCGAACTGAATTAAGTCACCGGTTGGGTTACGAAGGTTTCTAGCAGCCGCTGAACAGCAACTTTAGGCAGAAGAAGTCGCAGTTCACCTATGGAATCCGATGATGTCGATATGCTCATTGGTGATTTGGAGTTTGTGGGTCAAGGGATTGGACCGAAAGCACTTCTGGTATTGGTATCGCAGCTCCGCCAGAGAGGAGATGTGCCGTTGGTAGGTCTGAGTCCTAGCATCCAGAATCTATCTGCACAGTGAGCCTATGCAAAGGCTGGATTTCACATCTTACGTGAGTATCATCCACCAATATACGGACGTTGTTATCTGATGGTCTGTAGTCTCAATGAAGGTGCCTAACATTGCGCTGAACCGGAACAGGGCATAGACCATGTGTTGGGCTGCAAAGTTTATTTCCGTCCGGTTAGCTTAAATGTTGGGCTGCTTAGTATTAGTCAGGGCAGTAGTTGAGAATGGGGTCGGTCAACGTTCAGAGCCAAATTATTTCAAATTTTTGTTAGAGCAATTTATGAGATGATTGGCGATCGCCTCTTGTCTCTGCTCAATCATCTATCGGTTTACAGCCTGTGTAATCGCCCCCAACGCTTCATCACACCACGCCACCCACTCCTCCTGATAGCGAATGCCACGACGAATAATCAGATGCATGTAGAGATCTTTCAACTCTAGTGAATCACGATGTTTGGCAAAATGCTCATCTAGTTTTTTCACCTGTTGCAGCGTTTCGAGGTGTAGCTGCCGTCGTCGCTCAATTTCGCGAATGACGACCTGAGGGGAAACTAGATGACCCGCCAACCCCATCACTCCTAAATCTTCACGAATGGCACTGGGTTCGCAGGGCTGTGTCAGCCAGTCGAGCAGTTCTTGCTGCCCCTGCTCTGTGATGGAATAAATTTTTTTATCCAACCGTCCCGGTTGAGGAATTGCTTCATAGGCGACTTTTCCCTGCTGTTCAAGCTTGGTTAGTTCAGCGTAAACCTGCTGCTGGCTGGCTTTCCAAAAGCAACTGCCAAACCCTTCAGCAAACTCTTTGGCAACGTCGTAGCCGCTCAGGGATTGACGAGAGAGGAATGCCAGGATGGTGTGCTTGAGTGCCATAGAAAAACCAGAAAAGAATTAAAAATAGGCTTGACATATTCAATTTCTTGAGTATACCGTAATTATTGTATTCAAAAACTTGAATAAAAATAAATGAGTATAAACATCAAACAACCCAAAATCTTAGTTACGGGCGCAACTGGCAAGACAGGAAGCGCTGTCATCACCCAGCTGCGTCAGCAAGATTTGCCCGTGAAAGCTATTGTGCGATCGCACGACGAGCGGAGTAAGCGGCTCGATCGACTTGGAGTGGAAACGGTGGTCGCTGATTTGTTCGATCCCGATCAACTGTTAGTAGCCATGCAGGGAACCACACGCGCCTACTACTGCCCACCCCTTCACCCGTATGCGCTTCAAAGCGCGACTGCATTTGCTGTCGCTGCCCAAGCAGCAAAGCTTGAAGCAATTGTTGGGTTGAGCCAGTGGTTAGCGAGTCCCGATCATCCATCGCTGCACACGCGCCAAATTTGGCTGATCGAACAAATGTTTTCTATGCTGCCCAACATCGCGTATGTGAACGTCAATCCTGGCTACTTTGCGGACAATTATTTGCGCCTGATTGACTTTGCAACTCTGCTAGGAATATGGCCCGTGCTGACTGGGCATAGTCGCAACGCACCACCGTCCAACGAAGATATTGCCCGTATTGTTGTTGTGGCTTTGACCGATCCTGACCGCCATGCAGGCAAGCGTTATCGTCCGACTGGCCCAGCGCTGCTGTCTGCATACGATATGGCTGCAACGATTCAGAAGGTGCTTGGGAGCCGGGTCTTCCCTGTAAACTTGCCGATGTGGATGTTTGTCAGAGCCGCACGCCTCCAGGGTGTTAGCCCATTTGTTCTGAGCAGCTTTCGCTACTACGTTGAAGACCACAAGCGCGGTGCTTTTGAGTTTGGTGCCCCGACAACAGATGTTTATGAGCTAACAGGTCGCCCAGCAGAGGACTTTGAGACGATCGCACGACGCTATATGGCGCTGCCGTTTGCCCGACAGACGCTTGCCAATCGGTTGCGTGCCTTTGTAAATTTCAATCTTGTCCCATTCACTCCTGGGTATGACCTGGATCGGTTCGAGCGCAAGCAATTTCATCCCGTGCCGCCTCTGCCACAGTTTGCTATGGAGAATGAGCGATGGCAAACCGAACACGGTTCGCCATCCCTGCCTGTCTAGAACTGGAGTTATATATGACCAGCATTCCTTGGACGAAAGGACGATTGTTGAAGAGATGGCAGAAGCGTTTGCATTCTCAGTATGGTTCCTGGGCAGTGATCACGGGAGCTTCTTCGGGCATCGGTCGTGAGATTGGATACAAGCTAGCTGAAGCAGGGCTGAATCTTGTTCTAGTCGCGCGGCGGCGAGCAGTGCTGGAACAGATAGCAACGGAATTCACTAGCAAGCACGGTACTCAGGTTCGGGTGATGGAACTGGATCTGGCGTTGGAGAGTAGCGTTAAAACTCTGGAGGCTACCACGCACGATTTGGATGTTGGTTTGCTGATAGCGGCGGCTGGTTTTGGTACCTCAGGTTCATTTCTCAATGCTCAGTTAGAACAAGAGATTGAAATGCTCAACGTGAATTGCCGTGCGCTTTTGGAGTTGAGCTGGTACTTTGGGCGGCGATTTGCTAAACGGGGTCGTGGCGGAATAGTGCTGATGAGTTCAATTGTAGGGTTCCAGGGGATGCCGTTTGCCGCCCACTATGCAGCGACCAAGGCGCATGTGCAGGCATTGGCTGAAGCATTGTATGTAGAACTCGCACCCATGGGAATTGACGTCTTGGCTGCCGCCCCTGGACCTACCCATTCAGGCTTTGCCACCCGCGCGGGTATGCAGATGGGAATGGCTTTGAAGCCCGAGGACATCGCTTTACCCATCCTCAATGCCTTGGGTCGTCGATCGATGTCACTGCCTGGGGTTTTGTCAAAACTACTCACATACTCGCTGGTGCCGCTGCCAAGATGGGCACGGGTGCGGATCATGGGTGGGGTGATGGGCGGTATGACGAAGCATCAGCGAGGAACGATCTCAGACCTGGCGGAGGTTGAATAGCATGAGCGCTACATTAACAAAGATTCGTCACTTACCTCTAGTTTTAGGGGCGATCG
>CADCWO010000216.1 GCA_902806435.1 uncultured Synechococcales cyanobacterium
TCGATCCTACATTGGTCTTTTTGGCGACGACATCATCAAGCTCTTGCTCGTTACCATCATTACTGTAAGCGTTCCCAAGCTCCCTAATAGTTATCTACAACTGTAGTGCGTGAGTTGGAGGAAATATTTCTCGCCGCCTAGCGAAAAGAAGAACAGAAAAGGCCCAGTTTGCGATCGTTTACATATCCAAAGATCCGAAAGCTGACACTTTAGCTTTTCCAGCTTTTTGTCCCGTACTAAGCATTTAGCATTGCATCCATGCTTCTTAAAGCCGACTTTGATTTCCAGCAGGTTTCTCTAGCTCGGTTGATGAGCATTGTCTTTATTCTGTGAATGCTCTTTGTTAAAGTCAAACTAACGGGCTCAGCAGTGTTTAACCCATGCAGATTCTCCACGGCACCTGGATCCCTGAGACAACGGACAGATTTATACAGAGTGGCGGGTTCTATCTCTGGGTTGAGACAGCAAAGGTAAAAAAACAGAGACGAAAAGCCAGCAATCTTCATTCTTGGCAGCTTGTCGGGGGAGAGCTGGCAACCTTTCTCACCGAACAATTAGGGATCAAAGCAACTTCTAGAAATGGGTTAGCTGATGCTATTGTTCCCAAATATTTTTTGCTGCCAACGACCGGAGACCAACCTCTACCATCTCTGGAACTGGCCCGCTATTTAGAAGTAGATCTACCAGAGACCTTTGAATGGCAGTTCTGGCAAGTGGATTGTTATCCAGCCCTGACCGCCGTCAAAACTGGGTCTTACTCCTATCAGCCCGTCAACAATGTAGTGCGCTTACTCAATGATTTGCACTTCATAGCCTTGCACGATCTGGTGGAAGTTCAACTGGGAGCCGATCTGCTGTTTTGGTATCACTACACCCAGTCCTTTAAGCAGGTTATTCTTAATGATCACTATATTCCGGCTCTTCAGTATCGAGCGTTAACGACCTCTACCAGAAAGGGCAAATCGTCTAAAAAAGCCCAGCACCCCTCCTTTGAGATTTACCCTGCTTGGGAAATTATCTCGGACCAGTATGAGGAAGATCTCCAACGTTATGCCCAATATATGCCCGCAGTTTGTACAGCGGGCTTCAATACTCCCAATGATTCCCCAAAACTTTACGACCGGGAAACCCTGCTGTGGCATTTCTCAGAATCCCTGTTGACCGAAATCGTCACCCATGTTCCCTCTACCCAAGCATTTGAGAAGAAAATCTCAGACTCTGTGCTATTCGGTTGTCTGAACCCCCAGCGGAGTGGGATGCCCTGGACGACCCAGACAGCATTGCAGCAATACCAGCAGTGGCAGACGTGGCGAGACCGAATTGCCCGCACCCAGCTAGCAACACCTTTCCATCTCTACTTCCAGCTCCAGGCTCCTGCCCAAGCGGAAGAGGCCTGGGAACTGCAATTTCAAGTAGCGCCCAAAGCAGATCCCTCCCAGCGGTTATCCTTACTAGACTATTGGCGATCGCGCCCCAACAAACAAAAGCAATTACGGAAGCCCCTGGGAGCTGATTTCGAGCAGCAACTGTTGTTGAACCTCGGTTACGCTGCCCGCGTCTACCCCCCACTCTGGGCCGGATTGGAAACGGAACATCCTGTAGGGATTGTTTTAACGCTGGAGGAAGCCTTTGACTTTCTCAAGGAGACTGCCTGGATTCTGGAAGCAGCTGGCTACAAGGTGATTGTCCCGGCCTGGTGGACTCCCCAGGGACAGCAGCGGGCCAAGGTACGCCTCCGAGTTCGCAGCCCGCAGCGAGCTGCCAGTAGTGCTCAGCAGAAAAGCTATTTCTCCTTTGAGACGCTGGTGAACTATGAATATGAACTAGCTATCGGGGATCAACCCATCAGTGAATCAGAGTGGCAGCAACTGGTCAAGGCCAAAGTTGCCCTGGTGCAGTTTCGGGGGAAGTGGATTGAGCTTGACCCAGACAAAATGCAGCAGATGCTGACGTTCTGGCAGACCCAGCAGCTAAAAACCCCAGAGATTGGCCTTCTGGACTTCATGAAGTTAAGTGCCAGTGCCGGAGAGGATCTGGAACTGGACTTTGAGCGAGACCAGACCCTAGCTGAGATGATGGCTAAGCTCAAGGACAAAAGCGCTCTGGAACCGATGCCTGATCCTGCCAGATTGCGCGGCACTCTGCGCGACTATCAGCGGCGGGGTGTTGCCTGGTTGCATTATCTGGAAAGCCTAGGGCTTAACGGTTGTCTAGCTGATGATATGGGGCTGGGAAAAACCGTGCAGGTGATTGCTCGCCTGGTCCAGGAGCGGGAACAAGCTCAGCAGAATAGAGGCAGCTCCTTGCCCCCGACCCTTCTGATTGCTCCCACCTCTGTCGTCGGCAACTGGCAGAAGGAAATTGAGAAATTTGCCCCCCACCTCCAACCCATGGTTCACCATGGTAGCCAGCGCCTCCAGGAGCAGAAAGCATTTCAGATCAAATGCCGGGAGCACGATGTCGTGATTACCTCCTTTACGCTGGTTCGCAAGGATATCAAGCTGCTGGCAGGGATAGACTGGCATCGGATTGTTCTGGATGAAGCTCAGAATATTAAAAATCCGAAAGCGGCTCAGACGAAAGCCGTACTGAAGCTAGAGGCTCCCCATCGCCTGGCGATGACCGGCACTCCCGTGGAAAACCGGCTGCTAGATCTGTGGTCGATTTTTAATTTTCTCAACCCTGGCTACCTGGGTAAAGAGAAGCAGTTCCGCCAGGGGTTTGAAGTTCCAATTCAGAAAAACAACGATCCCACTCAGGCAGCAATACTGAAGCGGTTGGTGGAACCGTTTATTTTGCGGCGGTTGAAGACCGATTCAGGAATCATTAAAGACTTACCCGAAAAGGTTGAACAAAAGCTCTACTGCAACCTGACTCAAGAGCAAGCTTCCCTCTATGAGGCACTGGTCAAGGATATCGAAAAGCAGCTTCAAGCAGCAGAGGGGATTCAGCGTAAGGGCTTGATCCTGTCTACCCTGCTCAAGCTCAAACAGATTTGCAACCATCCTCGACAGTTTCTTCAGGATAACAGTGACTTTACCCCAGAGCGATCCCACAAGCTCAGCCGTCTCTGTGAGATGGTGGAAGAGGTCATGGCGGAAGGGGAAAGTTTGCTGGTCTTTACTCAGTTCAGTGAGATTGGGGAGGCCCTTCAGAAGCACTTCAAATCGAACCTTCGGGCTAATACCTACTATCTATATGGGGGCACCAATCGCAGGAAGCGGGAGCAGATAATTTCGGCGTTTCAGGATCCCCAGACGGAGCCTTCTGTCTTTATCCTCTCTTTGAAAGCAGGGGGCGTGGGCATTACGCTCACCAAAGCCAATCATGTATTTCACTTCGATCGCTGGTGGAACCCGGCTGTGGAAGACCAGGCTACGGATCGGGCTTTTCGCATCGGCCAACAGAAGAACGTCTTTGTCCATAAATTTGTTGCCCTTGGCACCCTGGAGGAGCGGATTGACCAGATGATTGAAGACAAGCAGAAACTAGCTGGGACCATTGTCGGGACTGATGAATCCTGGCTGACGGAGCTGGATAATGAGGCATTCCGGCAGTTGATTACCTTAAACAAGAGCGCGATTTTGGAGTAAACAGCCATGGCACAACTCAGCCGGACCTGGTGGGGGCAACGCTTTATCCAGGCCCTGGAACAGATTACCGATCCGGGACGCTTAAGCCGGGGCCGCTCCTATGCCAATGGTCAAAAAATGATCCGCTTTGAGATCAAGGGCAGCTCAGTCACTGCCCAGGTTAGAGGCTCAGTTAACCCCTACTTTGGAGTTTACACAGAGCCCCTCTACACAACTGAGATTGAGATGCAGCCCTTAAGCCAGGACAAGTGGTCCGCTGCAATCGCCTATATCGCCTCGAAGGCCAGCTTTGTGTCGAAGCTGCTGATGAACGAAATGCCCGACAACATCGAAGCTGCCTTTAGCCAGCTCAATCTGCACCTGCTGCCCCGGAGTTGCTCAGACTTCAAGACGAATTGTTCTTGCCCTGACTGGGGGAATCCCTGTAAACATGTTGCTGGAGTTTATTATCTAGTCGCCGCTGAACTCGACCGTGATCCCTTTCTACTCTTTGAGCTCCGGGGCCTGGATCGGCAAACGCTACGAGAAGAATTAGCAAAATCTCCCCTGGGTCTGGCTCTGGTAGCAGAACTGGATGCTCAAGGGAGCCAAGCTCTGCAGCAATCAACCTCCTACTATACGCGAGCAGAAACCGTTTCTCCCGGCCCTGACATTCCTCTCAAAGACTTTTGGCTAGGAACTAAGCGTTTGCCTGATACTATTCATCCCCCGCATCAGGTCCCTGTATCCGCCGTTTTGGTAAAAAAGCAGGGGGACTTTCCCCCCTTTTGGGATAAAGAAGAATCCTTTATTGCCGTTATGGAAGAATTCTACGAACGAGTTAAAACGAAGATGTCGGATGTGCTGTAGAAGAGTAGAAAGATTATTTCAATCACGTTGTGGCAGGGAGTAGTGTGTCTCAAGCCAGGTTTATTGAAGCCATCTTTGGAATTGTTGCTTAATGTGATGTAAACGATATGAATCATTCGTTAATAGAAAATCTTTGCGACACAACCCCTATGAAGTCTGTTGATTTGTGCGCCTCTGAAAAAAGGCTAGTAATGGATGAGAGTGTGCGTTGTTAGAAGAAGCCCGCAAGGCCCTGGAGGCCTCCATCATCTACTACCGTGAACGTCCGCTAGGGACGATGGCAGCTCTTGACCCTGAAGTTGAGGCACTCAACTACAACCAGTGCTTTGTCCGCGATTTTGTTGCTTCAGCACTGGCTTTTCTCATGCAGGGAAAACCAGAGATCGTGCGCAATTTTCTGGTAGAGACGCTAGCCCTCCAAAGCGGTGAAAGACAAATGAAGTGCTTTAAGCCAGGCCAGGGTTTGATGCCAGCTAGCTTTAAGGTGGCATCGAGGGAAGGAGAAGAATATTTAGTTGCCGACTTTGGCGAACAGGCAATCGGTAGAGTGACGCCGATTGATTCCTGCCTCTGGTGGATGGTTTTGCTGCGAGCCTATGTGAAAGCAACCGGAGACCTCGCTCTGGCCCATCAAGTGGAGTTCCAGCGAGGCATCTTCTTGATTCTGGATCTATGCCTGGTAGCTCGGTTAAATATGTACCCAACAATGTTGGTTCCCGATGGTTCCTTTATGATTGACCGCCGGATGGGAGTTTATGGATATCCTCTAGAAATTCAGGCATTGCTCTATGCTGCACTACGGGCAGCACGGGAGCTGCTTTTGCCTGGAAATGAAGGAGATTCCTACATCCAGGCAGTCGATGATCGCTTGGGCCATCTGATTTACCACATCCACAAGTATTACTGGCTCGATTTCAAGCGCTTGAATGAGATTTACCGCTACAAGGGGGAAGAGTTTGGGGAAACGGTGATGAATGAGTTCAACATTTATCCAGGCTCGATCCCCGATTGGTTACTCGATTGGCTACCAGAGTCAGGGGGGTATTTTGCAGGCAACCTGGGACCAGGGCGGCTGGACTTTCGCTTCTTTGCCTTGGGAAACCTGTTGGCAATCTGTAACTCTCTGGCTAGTGAACAGCAATCGCAAGCCATAATGGACCTACTGGAACAGCGCTGGCAGGACTTGGTCGGGCGGACACCCATGAAAATTTGCTTCCCAGCACTGGAAGGTCGAGATTGGCAGCTTCTGACTGGCTCTGACCCGAAGAACGTGCCGTGGTCATACCATAACGGCGGCAATTGGCCAGTTCTAATTTGGCTGCTGGCAGCAGCAGCTCAGAAAACTGGCAGAGTGGCGCTGGCGAATAGAGCCCTGGAACTTATTGACACTTGTCTATATCGGGATCGATGGCCAGAATACTATGACGGTAAGCATGGCCGCTTCATTGGCAAAGAAGCCAGAAGGTATCAAACCTGGACGATCGCCGGCTTCATCATTGCCAAAGAACTGATGACAAACCCTCAGCATTTAACTTTGATCAATTTTGATGAAGATCCAAGCATAATTGCCTGCTTGCTTTAAGTGAACCAGAAATGCCAGTTCAACTTGAGCTGGCTGAAGCACATAGGCGTGAATGCCCGTAACAAACTGAGCTCAGCATTAGAGCATAGCAATAGTTAAAGAGAAACGAATTATGCCCCCGAAAATCGCCGTCAATACTGAACAGATTGCAATCAGCGATGGCTCTTCCTTTCTCGTCACCGCTCGTGACGGCTCGATAAATGACCAGCGTGCTCAAGGCTTTTTCGCCCGAGATACCCGTTTAATCTCCTATTACGAGATTTCCATTAACCGTTATCCTCTACAGTTGCTAAGTTCCAGTACGCTTACCCATCGCATCGCCCTCTATCAATTCACCAACCCTGAACTGCTCACAGTGCGTGGCGCTCTACCCAATCGTTGTTTGATTGTGACTGTCCGGCGCGACATCTTGGGCGGTATGCATGAGGATATTGATATTACAAACCATTACACTGAGCGGGTTGAGTTTCAGTTAATGCTCGCTATCCGTTCAGACTTTGCAGACATCTTTCAAGTCAAGTCAAAGCAACTGCTGGCACGCGGTCAGCTGGAAACAACCTGGAAGGATGGGGCTCTCACCACCGAGTACCGGAACGGGCCATTCCACCGAGGCATTATCACAGCCCCGGATGGGGCAAGCACGCCGCCACGCTACGCCAATGGCCGTCTCCTCTTTGATGTCGTCCTTGATCCAGGGGCGACATGGCACGCCTGCATCAACTTTATTGCCTTAGTCGATGGTGAGACGCTTGAACCCAAACATACCAGTGCTGCCACTGATGTGACGGCAGCTGGAAAAGTGCTGGTGAGCTTCCTTGGCACCTCGACCCGGCTGCAATCTTCCAATCAGGAAGTCACAGAAACCTACCAGCAGGCCCTCATCGACATGGGAGCACTGCGGATTGAAGTTAAAGAGAATGGACGCTCCTTATGGATGCCAGCAGCAGGCATGCCGTGGTTTGTCGCCATCTTTGGGCGTGACTCTATTATTGCTAGCTTGCAAACTATGGCCGTCAGTTACGAGTTTGGGCACGGAACCCTGATTAAGCTGGCTCAGTTACAGGCAATGGAAGTAGACGACTGGCGCGATGCTCAGCCTGGCAAAATCCTGCATGAGATCCGCCAGGGCGAGTTGGCGCAACTGCGAGAAATCCCCCATACCCCTTACTACGGAACGATAGAAGCTACCATTCTTTGGATTATTACCTTGGCTGAAGCTTACCATTGGAGTGCCGATCGCAGCCTGCTCGATGACTGCCAAGCACCCTTGGAACGGGCGCTCAATTGGATTGACCAGTATGGCGACTTTGATGGAGACGGCTTTGTGGAATACATCACCCGCTCCAAACAAGGACTGCGTAATCAAGGATGGAAGGATTCTGGCGACGCCATCGTTTACCCAGACGGCACTCAGGTCGAGCCGCCCATTGCACTTTGTGAGGTGCAGGGCTATGTCTACGATGCCTGGCAGCGAGCAGCGCAGATCTATGAGGTCTGGGGGCAAAGGGCGCGGGCCCAAAAGCTACGGGCTCAAGCCGAAGAGCTTTACCAAAGATTTAACGATCGCTTTTGGCTGGAGGAGGAAGGGTTTTATTGTCTGGGCTTGGACAGTAACAAGCAGCAAATTCAGTCAATGACCTCAAATCCCGGTCATTTACTCTGGTCTGGAATTGTCCCGTCAGAGCGTGCGGAGCGAGTAGTCCAGCGACTTTTTCAAACAGATCTATGGTCTGGCTGGGGTATACGCACCCTCTCAGCCAAAAACCCGGCTTACAACCCAATTAGCTATCAGCTCGGCAGTGTTTGGCCCCATGACAACTCCCTGATTGCAGCGGGACTAAAGCGATACGGTTACGACTCGGAAGCCAATCAGGTTGCAGAGGGGATCTTTGCTGCGGCCAGCTACTTCGAGGCAGGCCGGATGCCAGAACTATTTGCCGGCATCGAACGCCAGCCGGAAAGCTTCCCGGTCCATTACCCGGATGCCAATGTGCCGCAGGCATGGGCTGCTGGATCAATTTTCTTCTTAATCCGCACTATCCTTAGCCTTGAAGCTGATGCCCCTCAACACCGGTTAAGGGTGCGGCCCACTCTACCGGAATGGTTACCTGATCTAGAATTGACAAATTTGGCGGTCGGAGAGGCAATGGTTAGTCTACGCTTCTGGCATGAGGATGAGGTAACTCGATGGGAAGTCACTCACCTAGATGGTGAGTTAGAAGTGTACACCGATGATTAAGAAGTTTCAGATGGAGTTTTAAAGAGAAACTTGTTCAACTCAATTTTTTTATCCCCTATTTATGTAAGAGGGTTATGTTGCAAAAACTTAAGCGAGAAATGATAGGGTAGGGAGCCTGTCTCTTTAACTCTCCTTTTCATGCCCGAATCTAGCCTGTTCAAGTGGCGTCATTATCAGCCCGATATCATCCTTTGCTGTGTGCGCTGGTACTTGAGTTATCCCCTGAGCTACCGACAGGTGGAGGAGCTGATAGCTGAGCGTGGTTTACCCGTGGATCACAGCACGGTGTTTCGGTGGGTGCAGCATTACAGCCCGGAACTGGACAAGCGTTGCCGCCGCTACCTGCGTCCTACCAACGACTCCTGGAGAGTGGACGAAACTTACATCAAAATTAAAGGGCAG
>CADCWO010000217.1 GCA_902806435.1 uncultured Synechococcales cyanobacterium
CCGTAACTCGTCAAAACCTGCGCCCGCACCGGCCGGGAAAATTCCACTGCAGCCACGTATGAATCTCCCCCCATGGCTTGAAACGGGCCAGATGTCGGCTGAAAGTCCAACACTCGGAAAATGCCAAGAAAACCGGGACCTCCACTGGCGGGGAGATCAACGCCCTCGCCCTGCAAGCGGAATACTTCGCCCCAGGGAACCTCCAGGGATCCATACTGCTGTTGTATTTTTTGAGCCACCTGCTCCAGCGCAGTGACAGCTTTGGCCGGATCGGCCAGGATATTAGGGGTTGTGAAGGGCTGATCCGGTTGCCAGGTATCGGCAAACAGCTGATCAAACTCCATCGTATCTGCCCAGGCGGCAAACAGAGCAGCTCCCTGGCTGCCAGCATTGGCAGTGCGATCCCACTTCGCCAGAACCGTCGCAGCTTTTTGGGCAAGGGGGTTTCCACGTTGTCGGGCCGCTGCAATCAGCTGATCCACCAGGCGATCCGCCAGAGCCATCCGGGTAGAATGCTTTAGTTCAATCATTTTCTCAAGGGTTAGCGGTCCTGACTCCGCCAGCATTTTCGTTGAGCGCTGGGCCCGGAAGTACATCGGCCCCGTAGGCGCCATGTAGGCAGGGTAATCGCTGGCTTTCAGTTCAGCAGGAAAAGTCATCGTCCAGGGGGCATCGTTGGCGTTTTGCAACCAGCCGCTTGCTGGGTCGAGTAGGCGCGGTAGGTCTTGGTAAGAATGAATCTTCTGCCACAAGGTCTTAGAAGTCTCCCCCAATTGAATGTGAGACCAATTGGCAAAGGTCCCGCCTGAGCGCACCGGCACCTGAGCGTTAAACACCTGCAAAATATGCCCAGCTTGATCAGCATATAAAACATTAAAGAGGGGAATTTGCAGGCGTTTCAAGGCAGCCTCAAACTGCTGAAGGTTGTGGGCACGAGCCATCTGCCACCATTCTTCCAGGGCCCCGGGACGATCTAAGCCGACTACCCGTAGGGCGATCGCTTTACCCTGGGCATCGTGCCAAACTGGACCTTGAACCGACCGGCGAATTTGTAGGGGTTCTGATTTAAGAGAGCCATCTGATTGCTTAATCTTGAGCGATTGCCGTTCGGTTTCAAAGGAGCGCACTCGCCCATCAAACTCGTAGCCATTTTCTACCAACTTCAGGGCATAGGCATCCCAGCCATCAAAGGTGTTGACCGTGTGGGTCCAGCCTAAGTGGTCGTTGAAGGCAATAGAAAGCACAGGAACCCCTACCAAAGCCGCACCGTAGGCGTTGAGACCGGGGGCAATGAGGTGGGCTTCGTACCAGCGAAACAGATCTGTCCAGGGAAGGTGAGGATTCGCAAGCAGTAGGGCGTGGCTGTTAGCCGACTTGATGGGGGCGATCGCCCAACCATTTGATCCCGTTGTCGGTTCAAGCGGGGTTTTGCCCTGAATCTCTTCTGGATTAACCACGAAGGTGAAGTGCAATACCCGATGGGTATGGGCCAGCAGATCTACTCCGCTGATGGGCAGCACGACTTCTAGATCATCCTCGAGTTGGTCTCCATGGGCCTGGGCATAGACATTCACTCCGGCGGCAAAGGCATCTAGGTAATGGCGAAAGCTGGGGCTCTGAGCGGCATACCAGGTTTGGGCCCGCTCCGGAATCCCCATTGTCCGCACCCACTGATCCGAGTCTCGGTAGGATTCGCCCCAATATTCCGCCGCACGTCCTCTGGCTTGACCGTAGAGGCGTAACAGCAGGTTACCATGGCTCTTCATCTGGGCCCAGCCAAAGCCTTGAAACAGCTCCTGAGAATTTCTAGCCTCAATATGAGGCACACCGTAGATATCCCAGCAAATTTTTGTGGAGGAAGCGCTAAGGGCGGGGAGACTGAGGTGAAGTATCCAGGTCAGGATTAAACCCAGACAAAGCCCCATAGATTTCTTGCGGGCACGGCCCTTGAACCAACCCTTGTACTGCATTGCCTGCATAATCAGTAGTGTGATGGAATTTGATAAAAAATACTGCTGGGTGGAAGCGTTCTCACCCACTGAGATTGTTCAAACTTTGGCCAAGCGGGTGAGGTGATACTGCCGGCACTGCACCTGACTGAATCTAGATTAAAGTGAGTCGGGGAGGAGTTGCCCCCACGATCAAATACTCGTCAGTGGGACAGACGGCATCAATCGGTCCTTCGCCATTGCACCTAGACACCAAAGAGCAAAAGCGCCAGGTATTAGCCTGTAAACCCGAGGCCAGCATGGACGGTGGTTCCTTTCTAAGTAACTTTTGACATCGGGGCAGCCCGAGCATCATGATCCGGTACGAGGGTTTCGACGTTCCGTAACCGCTGAAATCCGTAGCCCGCCAGCCCTACCAAAACCCCTAGAAAAGAAAACAGAGTATACTGCATTGCCATTCCCGCACCGGGGCCGCTACCAAACATGCCCCCCAGCCAGGGCAGTAGCCTCCCTCCCGGTTGCATGGCTGGACTGAACCAATGGTCCGCCAGGGGACCGGCAATCACAAACCCGAGTGGGGAGGTGATTTGGGCAATCAGATAACGAGTGGCGAACACGCGGCCCTGTAACGCTGGCTCCACTTTGGATAGCCAGATGGATTGGTTCGAGCTGCCAAAAAAGGGAGAGCAAAAGGCCGAGCAAAATCCGGCTACCATCCAAGCGGGTTGCGATCGCGCCAATCCCAAAACCATACTACTGAAATCCCCCAGGGCGCTACCGAGCAGCAGACCGTGAATTCGTCGTTTAGGGCCGCCCCAAACGCTCAATACAGCGGCTCCCACCACCCCTCCAATCCCCACAGCCGATTGCACGCTGGCCAGAGCTGTTGCATCATTACCACTTCGAGCCAAAATCATCGGCGAGTGAATCGCCCAAGCGGTCGTTGCCATGAGGTTGGTACTAAGGAGAAAGAGCAACACAGCCAATAAGCTGGGGCGCTTCCAGAGGTAGCGAAAGCCAAAGGTTAGCTCTTGCCAAAGGGGTTCCTGCGCCTTTTCAGCTTTGAGGGCAGGAGGTTGGGGAATTTTCATCCTTAAGACCGTGCTGATCGCAATCACAAACGTTGCTAGATCTACTAACAGAACTCCCTGCAACCCGGCGAAGGCATACAGCCCCCCTGACAGCACCGGAGCCAAAATTTCAGAACCGGAGTAGGTAATATAGGACTCCATCGCCGTAGCTCGGGCATAGTGTTGCTTGGGCACGATCATGGACATTGAGGCTGAATAAGCTAGCTCCTGCACATAGCTGAATAGGCCATTGAATAGGGCGCTGACGTAGAGATGCCAAATCTCTAACTGCTGGGTTAAGAGTAGAAACAGGATCACCAGAGTAGAGCAACCGGCGGCCCCATCTCCTAGCATCATCAATTGCTTCCGAGTCCAGTAGCACCCCAAGAATCGTGATCGCCCATCTACCAAGGGACCGGCAACAGCAGCGGCAATCACCCGGGGGATGCGGGCAAAGAACAAAATCATCGCCAGAGGCGTCGCCTGACCCGTTAGGTTCCAGGCCCAGAGGGTGAGAGCGAAGTTGGTCATCTCTGTGCCCAGGACAGAGGCAGATTGTCCCGCCCAGATGATTAGAAAGGTCCGCAAACTAGTCGAGGGTTGAGCATCTTTCATGTCATTTCCGGAACCAGGTCTTTGAACAGCTCATCCAGCACTCAATTGGCTGTGTTTAGCATTGCTAATCTCAGCGCTAAAGCTTTTGCCAGTACTGGAAGACTGAACGAGAATCGATGCATTGCTGATGGTTTCTAAGAGAACTTCCAAGCTACTCAAAGTTGGATTGAGCCAAACTGCTGTGGTTTGTACCCCTTGGGTATAGGCAGGTTGAGCTGTCAATGCCAGTACCGGCAGTACACCTAGAATTCCCAAAACACTAGGTGGTCTTTGTTCTGTCATCTCTGATTCGCGTTTGTGGTTGAACAGTGGAGAGTTGGGTGCAAGCCAATCTAGTAAAACGCCTAACAGAAAGCTCCGTTGGCAGGTCAAACGGATTTTCCTGCACTTCGTGATTACAAATTGCAAGTTATTCTTAATAAGCCAGTTTCTTTTTATAAGAGTGGATTCTACTACACCTAGAAAACTTATTAATAAAATATTTCAATAAAGTTTTTTGATGTGGTGCAAGTGAATGCTGAGAATTTTAGCTGTTGGCTCATGAAAGGGGGGAAACAAGGTTTTTTAGCACACTATACCTTCAAAGCTTTCAAAGTTCTAGAGCTAATATTATCTAAAATCGCGCTATCCATGTATGACAATATTGTTTGATATACAGGTTGTAGGTGAAGGTCATTTGACAACTTACTTGCATTAAGGGTTGCTTTTTTCTCAAGGACATTCTAGAGTTACTGACAATGAATCGCATTTAGATGCAAAGAATTCATTTTCGCACTAGAGCGGCTCGTCTCTGAGAAATCATCCGATCTCAGATGGTGTGCCTATAACGCTTGGCTTCCTAGCGATGACTTATCAGCGATTCAGGCCACTACCAGTCTTTTGATTCTTTACGAAACGAACTATGACCGAGGTTGAATCTGGTATTCCAGATGTGTTGTGCAGGGGGCGATCTTTCGTTGATTTTGTTCAATATTGGGCTAGGCATCAGTCTCAACAAGTAGCCTATACCTTTCTTCAGGATGGGGAGGCTGAGGAAATCCGCTGGACCTATGCCAGCTTAGATCGCCGCAGTCGGGCGATCGCTGCTCAGTTGCAAGCCTACAATCTCCGGGGGGAGCGGGCGCTACTACTGTATCCCCCAGGGGTGGACTATCTGGCAGCTTTCCTGGGGTGTCTCTATGCCGGTGTGGTGGCGGTTCCGGCCTATCCCCCACGCAATCAGCGCAATACACCGCGAGTTTTGGCCGTGGTGCAAGATGCCCAAGTGACGATCGCATTAACCACAGCGGCAATCTTACCCAAGGCGCGATCGCTGTTGCAGGAACAAGCTGCGTTACGGAATTTGCAGTGGCTCGCCACAGATAAGCTGTCAGACGATCTGGCTGAAGCTTGGCGCGATCCAATCGTTAACCGGGAAACCCTAGCGTTTCTGCAATACACCTCTGGTTCGACGGGCACCCCCAAAGGGGTAATGGTGAGTCATGCCAACTTACTTCACAATGCCGCGATGACCTATCGTTACATGGGTCATTCACCGCAGAGCAGATTTGTTTCCTGGCTGCCGATGTATCACGACATGGGCTTGATCGGAGGCGTCCTGCAGCCGCTGTATGGTGGATTTCCCTGTATCCTCATGGCTCCGGCAGCATTTCTGCAACGGCCCTATCGCTGGCTGAAGGCAATTTCGGATTACGGTGCCACAACCAGCGGCGGTCCCAATTTTGCCTATGACCTGTGTGTTGAGAAGATCACGCCAGAGCAACGGCAAACTCTGGATCTCAGTTCCTGGAAGGTCGCGTTTAACGGTGCGGAACCCATTCGAGCCGAGACCCTGGAGCGCTTCGCTGCAACCTTTACTGAGTGTGGATTTTGCCCGGAAGCTGCCTATCCCTGCTATGGCATGGCAGAAGCAACGTTGATGGTGTCAGGAGTCGAACTGGCAATCGAGCCAAGTGTTCAAGCGCTAGATGCAGCTACTCTGGAGCAAAATCAAGTTCGGGTTGTGGATGAACAGTCGCCCAATGCTTCTCAGTGGGTAAGTTGTGGGCGATCGCTGCCGGATCAAGCGGTGGCAATTGTCCAACCGGATACCGGTGTCTCCTGTGGACCAGATCAGGTGGGAGAAGTTTGGGTTGCGGGTCCCAGCGTGGGGCAAGGCTATTGGCAACGTCCCCAGGAAACTCAAGAAACCTTCCAAGCCTATGTGGCGGATACCGGAGCAGGGCCCTTTCTCCGGACCGGAGATCTGGGTTTTCTGCACCAAGGGGAGCTGTATATTACCGGGCGGACCAAGGATTTGATCATTGTTCGAGGTCGGAATCTCTATCCCCAAGACATTGAACATACGGCAGAACGCAGCCATGCTGGCCTCAGAGCAGGTAGTGGCGCGGCCTTCACCGTGGAGGTTGGAGGAGAAGAGCATCTGGTCGTGGTGCAGGAGTTGGAGTTTCGCCACCCACCGGATACTGCTGTGGTCATGCAGGCGATGCGGCAAGCCGTAACCGAGGAGCATGAAATCCAGGTGTATGGGGTGGTGCTGGTGAAAGCAGGGACGATCCCTAAAACCACCAGTGGCAAAATTCAACGGCGGGCCTGCCGAGCCGCCTTTCTAGCGGGACAACTGACGGTGGTGGCGCAGGATCTGTTTACTCCCACCCAAGTCATAGCTCCAGCGGTTCACCTGAATCGAGCAAGTTTGTTGGCAGCTGTAGAAGGCGATCGCCCTCCGTTACTCAGCCATTACCTGCAAGCCCAGATTGCCCAAGCTCTCCAGCGAGATCCACAGCAAGTAGATAGTCAACAACCCCTGAGTAGCTTGGGTTTGGATTCCCTGCGTGTGTTTAGCTTACGAAGTCAGATTGAAACAGACTTGGGTTGGGATCTGCCGATTGCGGATTTGTTTTCTGGGATTACGCTAGCGGAGTTGGTGCAGCAGGGGTTAAGGCAATTGGAAAATTCACCTGCCGAGCGGCAACTACCCCCGCTCCAGCCATTACCGCAGGTTAGTACAAACTACCTCCTATCATTTCCTCAACAACGGCTATGGTTTTTAGACCAGCTTGATCCCGGCAATCCAGCTTATAACATCGCTTTAATGGTGCAGTTGCAAGGAGACTTAAATCCTGCGGCTCTGGCGCGAAGTTTGAACGAAATCCTGCGACGGCATGAGTCTCTGCGTACCACGTTCCCAATTGACAACGGGCAACCGGTGCAAGTGATTGCAGAGGCGTTAGAAGTTCCTCTGGTGCAGGTGGATTTGCAAGCTCATCCAGAAATAGAACGGCAGGCAATGGCGCAGCAACTAGCGATCGCCCAATTACAGCAACCCTTTGATCTATCTGAAGGTCCTCTACTCCGGGCAACACTGCTGCACCTGAGCCCTACGGAATATTGGCTGGTGCTAGCAATGCACCACATTCTCTCCGATGGTCACTCAATGGAGGTGCTGTATCAGGAGTTAACGGCTGTTTATCCGGCAATGGCTTCTGGCAGCCCTTCCCCTCTCGCACCCTTACCGATTCAATACAAGGACTTTAGCGATTGGCAACAGCAGGGGTTGCAAGGTGCGGTGCGGGAAACCCAACTCGCTTACTGGCAACAGCAACTGGCAGGAGCCCCTATGAGATTAGCCTTGCCAAGTGATCGCCCCCGGCCGGCGGTGCTCAGTTCCCAGGGAAGACATGAAACCTGCCGGATTTCTCCTGAGCTGACCGAGCAACTGCACAACCTGAGCCGACAAGCGGGGGTGACGCTGTTTATGACGTTGCTGGCAGCTTGGCAAACGCTGCTCTACCGCTACAGCGGGCAGACGGATATCTGTGTGGGCACGCCCATCGCCCATCGCCAACAGCCAGAGCTGAAATCTTTGATCGGCTTCTTCGTGAATACGCTGGTGTTGCGAACAGATTTATCCGGCAATCCCAGCTTTCAAGAATTGCTCCAGCGGGTGCGACAGGTAGCCTTGGGAGCCTACGCCCACCAGGATTTGCCGTTTGAGAAACTGGTGCAGGCCTTACAACCTCAACGCCATGCCAGCTACACGCCCCTGTTTCAGGTGATGCTGACCTTACAATCCGACCTGCCCCGAGTGGAAACCGCAAACTTAACCTGGCAGCCCCAGCCTCTGCACGGCGAGTCAGCCCAACTGGATTTGAGCCTAGATGTCACCTTGACGGCAACGGGGATGGAAGTGTCTCTAGAGTACAGCACGGATTTGTTTGATGCCCCCACGATCACGGCGATGCTGGCCCAGTTCCAAACACTGTTAGCGGGAGTTTGTCACCAACCAGATCAACTCCTGTCACAGTTACCCCTCTTGAGTGCATCTGAACGGCAGCAGGTCTTGCAGGACTGGACTCAAACTCAGACAGAGTTTCCCCAAGTTGCGGGGATTCATCACCTGTTTGAAGCGCAGGTTGAACAAACACCGGAGGCAATCGCCACAGTTTGGCAGGACCAATCCCTTACCTATGCCGAGCTAAATCAGCAAGCTAATCAATTGGCCCACTATCTATGTAGTCTGGGGATTCAACTAGAGCAGCGCGTAGGGCTGTATCTGGAACGATCGCTGGATCTGCTAATTGGAGTAATGGGGGTGCTGAAGGCGGGGGCGGCTTATGTGCCCTTAGACCCCTTGTATTCCCGAGAGCGCTTGGCCTTCATGCTGCAGCAAAGTCATGTATCAGTGGTGGTAACCCATGGGGGGTTATCGGTGCCACCAACTGCTGAGGTAGGGGTGACAGTGGTGGATTTGTCCCAGCAACAGGAAGTGTTGCAACAGCAACCAAAGAATAATCCTGCTAAGTGCTCCACAGCTGAGAATCTCGCCTATGTGATCTACACCTCTGGCTCGACGGGACAACCCAAGGGTGTAATGGTGGAACATCGCAGTTTGATCAACGCTTATTTTGCCTGGGAAGCCGCGTATTGCTTGCGCTCTGAGGTAAGCGCTTACCTGCAAATGGCAAGTTT
>CADCWO010000218.1:0-7098 GCA_902806435.1 uncultured Synechococcales cyanobacterium
GCCTGTGGAGACTCTGTAAGTCGGGGTGGTGGGCGTAAGTCTTCTACATTGCAGGAGTCTATGAAGCAGGAAGCCCACGCTTTAGCCGTAGGCTAAGCGATGGGTAGTTCACGTCAAAGGTTGCTGGCTATCCCGATTGCCTAACTTCCACATGATGCTGCCAACAAGATTTGTCACGATGTGAGCGACAATTGGCACGAGCAAGTTACCTGTTGCTAGAGCACTATAACCGAGCAATAGGCCAACTACCGTTGCCCAGATAACGTAGGGCCAGCCGCTAAAGTGCAAAATGCCAAAGCAGATGCTGGAGACCAGCAATCCTGCCCAGCTCATGCCCAATGCCGGCAGCATTACACCGCGAAATAGCAGCTCTTCACTTAAACCGGGTAACAGTCCTAGCCAAATTAAGTCTGGCCAAATTAGGGGTTCGACCACCAGGCGCACATAAAAATCAGCGGAGCGACGGTAAGCTGGCCACAGTCGATAGACTAGGGCACTGGCGGCGGTAATGAGACCACCAACCATAACGCCCCAAACTAAATCTATAGCTAACCAGCGCACGGGGAGAAGGGCAACTGAGTCAAAGTGCAGCCAAAGCTTAGCCGCCAGGAGTAAGACGACAGCTGTCACACCCATGAAGATCAACACCTGGGTACGAGTCAAAGGTTCAATTTCGGGTTGATTAGCGGGCGGTTCGACCACAAAATTTCGTAGGCAAAGTTACCTCTCAAGTTAGCAGCTATTCAGCGCTAAGAACATCCACCCTCTTAGAAGCAAGCCTATTGGGATACGCAATGGGGAGAATAAAACGGGCAGGCTCCAGACCCTGTACGTCAACGTGGACAGAGTGGGCTAGTTCTGGCACCGCCATGGTTGTCCCCACCTTAACCACCTGTTTCATGCCCTCGTCTGCGGCAATTTGCCACTGCACACTGACGTTCTCTTGCGGCATTCCACCCCCATTGAGCGGGTCGGGCGCTAGACGGGTCCAAAGGATCACGCTGTCAGGCAGGGGATCGCCCGAAGCAATACCCAAGCTAAAGGGATAGCTAGAGAACTTTGGCTGCGCTACGACTCGACGCGGCCATTGAGTCGAGATCGCTAACCCCGTCATTGCTCCAGCACCAATTAGAAAGCTCCGCCGTCTCATTGATTGCGACAGCAAGCGCTCAAAATCGAATGGTTGCATACACTCCTCCCTGAAGATTTGCTTGAGATTTAGGCAAGACAAAGCTGAGTGATATTGAGGGTTATCACCAGTAAATTGGGGCTAAAAGTTTTGGAAGCGTTTGAAGAACTTAGCTTGTATTCCTGCGGTGAGCTGTGAATACTCTGCACCTTTGTTGAGGCTGACTAGATTGTCGGGGGTGAAGGGAGTATCCGGTATTAACCTCTGGTCAAGTTATTGTTAAATTTTACTTAAACTCTGATAAATCCTTGAAATACGAGAAATAGTCCACAAAATCTTTAAATAGCAAGTTAGGGCTATCCCTAATCGCTATTTTGGGATAAAGGCTGTAAAGGTTTTAGCTTTGGAGATAAGGCTGCGATGTCAATACCTGCTTGGTGGGCTACCAAAACCCCTAGCGCTTCTAGATAAGACTCCACCTGTATAGCTTCAATCCCCATTGCTTCTGGGGAAGCTTGCATCCTAGTTTGATTATCATTAACAGTAATTATCAGAGCTGGTGATTGGCTCAAATGCAACAAGGCGCTGCTACCACAGGCATTTGCTGGAGCAATCAGGGCATTGACTTCCTGAGACCAGATATCACCAGGGGCAGGATGTTGAACAAATTGAGGGGCGCGGCTTAATCCAGCCAGGACTGAGGGCAAGAAGGTGTAGCCCAACTCCTCAGCTGCTGCTTTGGGACTAAGGACTGGATCGAGGGGTAAAGGTGGCAAAGCTGGGGCATGGGCACAGGGGATAGCAAAATGGCGGACGACTAAGTGACTGATCACCGCTTCCGCCCCTGCTAGGGGGTCAACCCCATGGCCGTGGCGGTAGGCTTGCAAAGCTTCGCTACCTGGATCGTCAGGAAACCTCGCCACTACCGCGATCGCCTCCGCTTTTGCCCGTTGAATCAATTGCTCCGCCGCCCGCAATAAACTATCAGGATTTTGAATAGTCCCCCAGGTTGCCCCGGAGGCGCCGGTTTGGAGCTGTACTCCGAGGGGAGCGTCAGTAACGATGTAATCAGTGAGGGTTAAACCCAAGGTGGCACGAACCGCATCTGCCGCTTGCAGTTGGCGTAGGCGCAGTTCTGATTCAATGCCTTGATCCAGGACTAGACCAATCCGGTTTTGGTGAACAGGGCGCAGTCCCCACCGATGAGCAGCAAATTGATCCAGACCATAACCTTCTACATAAAATGTGTTGGATAAAGGCCAGTACAGCTGGGCCCCATTTAGCACATTTGGGTGGGTGATCAGGCGATCGGCAACCTGAGCGATCGCCCGTGCAACGGGTAGGGCATCCCCAGCATAGCCCCCGATTGCTGCCCCAATCCCTGTAGGGACAATCAAAACAACGGTGTAAGGTGGTCTCAAGGGGTAGTAATCGGCTCCGCCACAGTTGTTACCACTGCCTCCACGTGCAGTTTTTCAGCGTCTGCATGGGTAATTGCCCACCTTAGCGGTTCTCCTTGCTTTTGTAGCTCTGCTTCAATAGCCTGGCAGGTCTTGATCGCTGATTCCTGAGGCGCAATTTCAGCACTAATAAAGTGGGTTGTCATCCGTTTTCTGTAAGGGTATAGAAACGATCAAAGTTTAAGCTAACAAAGTTCAACACTGTTAAGAAAATGTACGTGTCCGAATGCTTAGCTCATCTTCAACTGCCCCCAGAGCTTTTAGCGTCGTTTTTTGAGCTTCCGTCAATCCTGTAACTCCAGTGATGTTCATGCCCTCATAGGGCCTTTCAGCCCTCAAAATTTGTAAGCACTCACCCGTTTGCACATCCCAAAATCGGAGGGTTTCATCAAAACTGCCACTGAGTAAGCCTTCACAAAGATCTAAAGTAATGTTCGCTTGATCTGGGCCATCTAGTACAGAATCAGGGGGCTGAAAAACCAGGGTAGACACTAAGTTGGTGTGGCCGTAGAAAGTGTGAAGGCACTGCCCGCTTTTGGTGTTCCATAGCTTCACCGTTCGGTCGAAGCTGCCACTGGCTAAGTACTGACCACTAGCGTTGAAGGCAAGCGATACTACCGGGCCGAGGTGTCCCTCAAAGGTATGCAGACATGCTCCAGTGTATATATCCCAGAGTTTTACTGTCTGGTCATAACTACAACTCGCTAAATAGTTACCCTTTGGACTAAAGGCAACTGCCCAGACACTACTGCTATGGCCCTGAAAGGTCTGATGACATTCCCCTGTCTCAAATGCCCAGAGTTTGATTGTGGTATCAAAGCTACCACTGGCAAGCCATTGGTTGTCTGGGCTAAAGCTGACAGTAACAACTGGAGCCGTATGCTCCTCTAAGGTTTTGAGGCACTCACCACTGTAAACATCCCATAACTTAACAAGTTGGTCGTAACTGCCACTGGCTAGCTGATGCCCCCTGGGGCTGAATGCTACAGACCAGACCCAACTGGTGTGACCCGACAGCGTCTTCAAGCATTTTCCAGTCTGAGTATTCCAGAGCTTGATGGTGCGGTCAGCGCTGGCACTTGCCATGCTCACCTCATCCTTTTTCTGGGCCTGCTGAGGGGCAAACGCTACAGACCAGACCCGGTTCGTGTGCCCCCGTAACGTTTTAGCAACCTCTCCAGTTTGTAGATTCCACAGCTTCACGGCTTGGTCTTCATGCCCAGTCGCTAACAGTTGCCGATCTACACGTAGCGCCAGAGACAAAATACTGTTACTGTGACCTTTCCAAAGTTTTGCACACTGCCCAGTCCTGAGATGCCATATCCGGGCTGCATGGTCGTCTCCACCACTGGCAAGGTACTGGCCACTGGAACTAAATGCCACCGACCAAACACGATTATTATGTTCTTTCAATGAGAGGCAGTGCTGGGAGTCAACATCCCACATCTTTACGGTCTGGTCGTAACTGGCACTAGTCAGCAATCGACTATCCGGGCTAAAGGCAACGGTTGTCACGGTTGACTGGTGCCCTTGCCAAGTCTGAAGGCATTCCCCAGTGGACGTTACCCACAATTTGATGATGCCGTCAAAGCTTCCACTGGCAATGGTTTGTCCATCTGGACTTACTGCAACAGTTTTCACCCAGTGGACATGCCCGGTTAAGGTTTGACGACACTTCCCTGTGTCTAGGTCCCATAGTTTAAGGGTTTGATCCTCTGAGCCGCTGACTAAGGTATTACCATTGAGACTAAACGCCACGGACCAGACCCGTCCCTGATGCCCCTCTAAAACTTGTAGCAACGGGTTTTGATTAACACTGCTGAGTTTCCAAAGCCGAATCGTGGCATCCTGACCACAGCTTGCCAGCACCTGACCAGCAGGATGAACGGCGATCGCATTTACAGTACTGGTGTGGCCCTTCAGCAGTTGCAGGCATTTGCCAGTCTTGACATCCCAAAGTTTGACCGCATAATCATCCCCTGCACTCGCTAGCCGGTGACCGTCGGGACTAAAGGCAACTGACCAGGTCCAAGCAGTATCCGCTTTGAAAGCTTGTAATTGCTTACCACTAGCAATCTCCCAGATTTGTACTTCTCCACTGGTGTCACTGGTGGCTAGCAGTTGATCATCTGGACTAAAGGCTACACAGGCAACACCTCCAAATGTCTCGGCAAACACGGACTTGGCAAGATCAGCACCAGTGAAATTGACCTGATGCAGGTTTACATTCACCAGGTAGGCTTGCCAGACGCTGATCTGGGAGAAATCATAACCCGTTAAATCAAATTGGAGTTGATGCAGCAGGTTAACAATGTTCCCCGCTCCATACCCAGGTAAGGTAGAAAACTCCTCTCGGAGCTTGATTAAAACTTGCTTGAGCTTGTATTCAAGCTCTTCAGGTTTGAGATTGGCCCGGAGCTTGCTGACAAGAGGCTCTAGAATGAGCCGAATCTGGCTGTCTCTAACATAGTCACTGGCTTGCGCTTTGATCAGGGCATATTTTGTCAACAACTGAGTGTTTTCCGTGGCAATCGCTTCATAAGCCTGGTCAATCAGTTGATCTGTCATGTACTCCATGACTACAGGCTGTTGGGTAAAGCCTGTTGCACTTCTTTCGATTAGAGAACGCAGCCTCAAAGATTCCAGTGCCTCTAGCAGCTTTGCTCTGGATACTTGTGGCACAATATCTGCCTGTAACTCTGAGGATGAAACCGGATCACGGTTAATCGTCAGCCAAAACATCACCTGCTTTTCTAACTCTGACAGCCGATTAAACTGCTGATCTAATAGCCGGCGAATGCCATTGAAAACTGTAATACCCTCTTTTAGAAATTCAGCGATATTACCGTCAAATAAGGCTTGAATCGAGTTAGAGATGATCTTCAAAGCTAAGGGATTACCTCCGTAGCTCTGAATGAGTTGTACTTTTTCAGCCTCGCAGCCAAAAAGGCCCCCTACCTGAAGCAGCTTTTGTGCTTCCACTTCCTGCAACCCCCCTATTCTGAGAGTGCGCACGAGTTGTGTTCCGCCTTCCTTGGCGTCCGACCCTGTGGGCTTCTCCCGGCTAGTGAGTACCAGGCAGCTTTGGTGGGAGCTTTCCGCCACACGTCTCAGGAGCTGGCCATACCCTTCATAACCTTCTCGGTAGCGTCCTGCATAATCGCTAGTTTGCAGAATTGACTCAGCATTATCTAGGACTAGCAGACAGCGAGAGGACTTTAGATACTCAAGTAGCCGTGACACCTGAGCATCTAGAGTTTCTGGCAAGTGAGTATCTTGTTGGTGGGAGAGGAATTTGATTAGCGTAGCCAGCATCTCTTGAGGGGGAGGAGCATTGTAGAGAGAGCGCCAGAACACGTACTCAAAATGGTCTTGAACCAGGTTCGTCAGCTTCAAAGCCAAAACAGTTTTGCCAATACCTCCCATGCCCAGTACCGTGACTAGGCGACAGCGCTCTTGCACAACCCATTGCTCTAAAATCGCTAGTTCTTGAGTTCGTCCATAGAACAGGGAGCCATCCACTGCCTCTCCCCAATCTTGATATTGATTTTTCCTCAGTACTTTGGCGGCAGCAGCGTTACTGGGTAGCTCAACAAGTCTTTGAACTTGATGTGGTGCTTGCTGTCTGAGCACCGAGTGAAGATTAGTTTTGGTGACCTTCTGCCCCAATGCCTTTGAGAGATGCTGCCATAGCTTGGAGCCAACCTCCTTAACATAGGCAACTTCATAACCCGTGTTTTCAGCAATTTCTGCGTAGCCTTTCCCTGCCCAGGCTTGGTGAAACACCAGTGCTTGCAGGTCAGTAAGCCCTCTGGGAGCTAAGGCTCGATCAACAACCGCTAATGCTTCTTCTATAGCCAATGCTCAGGGGCCTCATAGGTGGCTCCCCCAAACCTAGACTGACCTATTTTAGAGCTTTATCTGTATATCACTTGTTGCTCACTTAACAATAAGCAAGGCTTCTAGCTCCACGGCAACCTACTTTTTCCTACTTTTTCCTACTGCTAAAGCTAATTATGTATTATTTAATACTTTTGGAGGCAGAGCGAGCTTTCAAGAGTAATGAATCATATAGGAGGAACGAATGAACAAGCTTATTCTTGCTTTAGTAATTTTGCTATTTAGCTCCGCTAGTGCTTTAGCAGTTAGCGTAAAAAATGAAGACAGCCGGGCTTATCAAGTGACAATCATCACAGAAGGCACAGGAGACGCAGAAGGTACAGGAGGTGTAGGAGACCAAGAAGGTACAGGAGACCCAGGAGCCACTGAAGGTACAGGAGACCCAGGAGCCACTGAAGGCACAGAAGACGCTGAAGGCACAGAAGACGCTGAAGTCACTCCTATTTCCATCGAACCTGGCGCAACGCAACAAGTTTGCCCCAGTGATTGTGTAATCGATATTGAGGAAGTCGGGAGTGTTACTGCTACGGATCAGGAAGTAATCACAATTAAAGGGCGCGCAATAGTTCTGCCAGAGGTTACTCCCTAGCTGAAATATTTTCCAACTGA
>CADCWO010000218.1:7108-8541 GCA_902806435.1 uncultured Synechococcales cyanobacterium
CCAAAGTGTTTAGCAACTACTAAGCATGAATTTCTATTGGGTTAAATAATTAGCGCATTAACAATTTTGCGCTCACAATGACACTGCCATAAGTCCTGAAATAATTAGATAAGAGGGAAACCAAGATGAATAAAAAAAATCGGGTTCGAGCTGCGATTGCTCTTGCAATCGGTACCGCACTTTTATTTCCTGTAGCTAGCTCTGCACAAGACTTTGGAACCCTTATTAGAGAAGCCGGAGAAGATCTAGATCGACAAGCCAGGATAAGCTTACGGGGACTTAGGCGCGTTGTCCCCCCACGTACGGGTGCTCTTGCAACAGGAGAAAAAGTTGAGCAGCCTTTCTCCTTAAAAGCAGGTGTGGAGTATGGCTTTTTAGCAATTGGTGATGAAGACGCCCTGGACGTTGATTTACAAGTACTGGATAGCAGTGGCGGACAAGTCCCAGTACTGGATAGACGTGGCAGACCAGTTAAACCAGCTCGATTCGTCGAAGATACAAGGAGTGATCAAGTCGCTTTTGTTCGTTTCAGACCACGGACAGCGGGGAGATATGTGGTGCGGACCATCATGTTTAATTGTGAAGCGCCAGCGCCTACGTGTGAATATGCGTTGGGAACGTACAGAGTTCCGAGCAGGAGGTAGTTGCTGTAAAGTGCTTTCAATAATTGGCTTTTAACACACAAGCCTTGCCAACTAGAGAACTACTGCTACAGGTCGTGCAAAACCATTGCCGTTATCCGTTGAAGTCAGTTAATGCTTTACCGGATAGCGGCAAGCCCATTGAGTTTTCCTAACTCTGCGGTAAGTTAGGCGGTTGACCAGCTAGAAATTTAGACTGTCCAAGTGCTCAATGGTTCTGGCCTCAGGGCTGAACCTTAGCTTAGGCATCGGCTAGCTGGAAAGATAGTAACCGAATGGCCACTTCGCTGCAGCTCTCGGCCTAGAACAATCATGGAATTAAGGTGGTCGGTTACAGTGTGGCAAAGGACACCAAAATGTGTCATGAGAAAACGACAGCTAGGAAGTAACTTTGAAGTAACACAGTGCTTACTGCTATAGCTACGTGTATTCTGTGTTCTGCTATATCTGACTGTGGCATTAGAAGAAACCTTAACAGAAACAAAGGCTATAGCGCTGCGTTAGGCATATAGCGATCGCGATGCTGAGCTGCAGCTGAGGTAAGTCCAGCCACAGATTAATCAGTTATTGTGGTGATCGTATGGTGATAGAGTTTGCGATCGCTTACTACTTTACGCATGCAAAGGGTTGCCAATAAGTAGCTTATTTTCAGTGAAATTGTACAAGGAGATCGTGGGTAAGAGATTAGCTGAGCGATCGCTTCGAGTAGAGCAAAAGAGTATGTCAAGAATTTTGTGTAAGCAAGTGAACATTATTGTGGGAAGCGATCTGGGAACTCAATGGCAAAGCGGG
>CADCWO010000219.1 GCA_902806435.1 uncultured Synechococcales cyanobacterium
CAGTCTCACCGATATCTGAGACACTTCATCATCATCATTGACATGAGGTGCTAAAACACGATACATCATGATTCAACCCTTATATCAGTTTTTTGAAATGCAAAGTTTTGCAAACTTTCGGCTTTATCAGCATCAGGAGGGATGGATATGGATGGCAGCTTGATCGTATCCAACATCCTAAATCCACCAGTCCTATTTTTCTTTTTGGGGATGACTGCTGTTCTAGTCAAATCTGACCTGGAAATTCCCGCACCTGTCCCAAAACTCTTCTCGCTTTATCTGCTACTTGCGATCGGGTTTAAGGGAGGAGTAGAGCTAATCAAGAGCGGGGTGACTCAGGAAGTCGTTCTGGCGCTCCTCGCAGCGGTGTTTATGGCTTGTCTTGTCCCGCTGTATACATTTTTTATTTTGAGGCTAAAGCTTGATGCCTATGATTCAGCGGCGATCGCAGCAACCTACGGCTCTATTAGCGCCGTTACCTTCATCACGGCAAGTGCTTTTCTGACGGAACTTGGCATTGATTTTGATGGCTACATGGTAGCAGCCCTTGCTCTGATGGAGTCTCCAGCGATCATTGTGGGCCTAATCCTAGTCAATCTATTTACGGTTGATGGAAAGCGAGAATTTGCCTGGTCTGAAGTATTGCAAGAGGCATTTCTCAATAGTTCAGTCTTTCTGCTGGTTGGCAGTCTCCTAATCGGCGTGTTGACGGGAGAGCATGGTTGGCAAGTCTTGGAACCCTTCACTCAGGGAATATTCTATGGCGTTCTGACCTTCTTTTTGCTCGACATGGGACTAGTTGCCGCCAGAAGAATTAAAGACTTACAAAAAACCGGCGTTTTTCTCATCTCGTTTGCCATACTGGTTCCTATACTCAATGCAGGCATTGGATTACTAATCGCTAGATTCATTAACATGTCTCGAGGAGATGCACTCTTGTTCTCCGTCCTCTGTGCCAGCGCTTCCTATATTGCTGTCCCGGCAGCGATGCGAATGACTGTGCCTGAAGCAAATCCCAGCCTGTACGTTTCGACCGCTCTGGCGGTAACATTCCCGTTCAACATCATAGTGGGAATTCCGCTTTATCTGTACGGAATTAACCTGTTGTGGAGGTAATTGTATGCATCTCGTTAAAAAGATAGAAATTATTGCCAACTCATTTGAGCTTGGTAAGATTTTGGATAGCTTAAATAAATCAGGCGTACATGGTCATGCCGTGATTCGCAATGTTGCTGGTCAAGGATTGCGGGCAGGCGAAGATTTAGACATGACAATGCTCGACAATGTTTATATCATTGCTTTTTGTATGCCTGAGCATGTCAAGACTGTTGCCGAAAACGTTCGACCGTTGCTCAATCGGTTTGGTGGAACCTGTTACATCTCAGATGTAATGGAGATTCGTTCTGTTAAATGTGTAGCATCACTGTAAGGTAGGGAGGATTAAAAATTAAAAGTTAAAGCTGAAGGCTACTTACTGCTTTTAATCTTGTATTTTTAATTTTCTCATCTCTTCTGAAGAATCATTATGAGTTACAGAAATGATTTCATTGGTCGCCGCGACCTTCTAAAACTAGGGTTAATTGGAGCCTTTGGTTTATCAGCAACAACCAGTAGTCTACTCTGGCAAGTTAAACAGGCTCAAGCTGCCGGATTATCCTCGCTCACGCCTTCATCACTCAGTCCCGATGATGCTCTGCAAAAATTAGTGGAGGGTAATCAGCGCTTTGTCCAGCATCAGCCTCAATATCCGGATCAGTCCGAGGTCCGGTTGCGGGAGGTTGCTCAAGCCCAACATCCCTTTGCAACGGTGTTAACTTGTGCAGATTCACGGGTGCCTGCCGAAATCATTTTTGATCAGGGCATTGGAGATATTTTTGATGTGCGCATTGCTGGAAATGTTGCGACGCCTGAAGCACTTGGTAGTATTGAATATGCCGTTGCGCTGTTGGGGGCTCCTGTGCTGATGGTGCTAGGTCATGAGCGCTGTGGCGCTGTCACTGCCGCCGTAGAAAATCAGACACTTCCCGGTGAGATTGGTACCTTTGTCAAAGCAATTCTACCAGCTGTAGACAGGGCTAAAGGGAAGCCGGGTGATGCAATCGATAACGCTGTGATTGCTAATGTACAGTATCAAATTGAACAGCTGCAGCGATCGCTCCTCCTTATAGAGCGAGCGCAGTCCGGCAAATTGAAAATTGTTGGAGGTCGATACGATTTAGATACAGGAATGGTGATGATTATTGCTTAGGCAATGGACAATTGGGTTTTGTTGCAAAAATTGAATGAGACACAAAATTCCATTGCCTAGCTATGGAGTCGGCAACCACTCTGAAAATTTGGGCGATGAAGTCAGTTGGGTTTTGTTGCAAAAAGCAGGCTGTCTGGTAGGGTAGAAGATTCTTGCCTGTAGAGTCACTCCTTGTATGTCCAAAGCTCGCCTGTTCAAGTGGCGTCACTTCCTGCCCACGATTATTCTTCGCTGTGTGCGCTGGTACTGCCGCTACAGCCTCAGCTACAGGGACGTGGAAGAATTGACCCATGAACGAGGCTTGAGAGTTGACCATTCAACCGTGTACAGATGGGTGCAGACTTATGCTCCTCAGTTGGACAAGCGCTGCCGTCGTCATCTGCGTCCCACTAGTGACTCTTGGAGAGTCGATGAAGTCTACGTGAAGGTCAAAGGTCAAGGCAAGTGGCTGTATCGAGCTGTTGACAAGTATGGGGATACCTTGGACTTTCTCCTCACAGCTAAGCGGGATGCGACTGCTGCAAAACGCTTCTTCCGCAAAACCCTCAACGCTAGAAACAGCACAACGCCAAGCGTGATCAATGCTGACAAGCATGCTGCTTATCCCCCAGCCTTGGCTGCACTCCAGGAAGACAAGAGGCTGCCACAATCTACCGAACTACGGCAGAACAAGTACATAAACAACGTGATAGAGCAGGATCATCGCTTCCTGCAGAGGCTAATCAAGCCAGGCTTGGGATTCAAATCCTTCAATACAGCCCGAAGGACCATCAAAGGATACGAGGCAATGCACATGCTGAGGAAGGGACAAGTGATAGGAGTACCCAAGGGAGAGGTGCTAGTCCAACGGAACTTCATGGCTCACCTATTGGGCGTGGCTGCCTGAGCTGGGTGATGACTCAGGAGCCTTTGTGCCTTCTCCACTTTTTGCAACAAAACCGACAATTGACCGCGAACACAGAAAATGGTTTGGCTTGCGCTTAAACTTTATTATTGGGCTGCTCAACTACAAATTGACGCATACACAGTTGAGCTGATGCAGATAATGTCCTTTAGTAGGTAACTTCTTGTCGTTCAGCTCGAATGCTGTTATGGGAGGACGAGTGTCTAGAATTTACTAACCAGAGAGAGAAGTAGTTAACACTTTAAGCTGCTGCATAAGCAACATGTTTTTCACGGAAATAGTTTTGGATGATGTGCGGGTAGCGCTCTCATACTTCGTAAATAGGAACGGAGATTATCCATCATCTGTGTTAAGGCCTTGGGCGGTTGCCGCCCAATTGCATTGGCTTTGACATCATGATTGAGTAGCTCATCCGGATTGAGCTGAGGGCTGTAGGAGGGTAACAAGAAGAGACGGATCTGTTCTTGATGTTGCTCCAGCCACTGAGCCACCCGCTTAGAGCGATGCACCGGATGACGATCCACAATTAGGAAGACCTTCTGAGGGCTGCAGCGAATCAAGCGGCGCAGAAAATCGAGCATCACCTCAGCACTAAAACTTTGCTTAAAGAGCTTGAAGGATAACTTGCCCCGGTTGGTAATCGTCAAGGAAGTCTTGCGGGGGAGGATTCCCCCGCAAGACTTCCGCGAGATCATGTTGCAGCCAAAGCGTTGTCCTGTAGCAGCAACGACGGGGGTTTGGCCTTTGAGACTATAAGAACACCCGGCTTGATAGTCCGAACGCACTCCCATCTCATCGCCCCAATGGATGACTGCGTTGTCTTGCTTTGCTTGAGTGCAGATGGCTGGGTACTCTTGCTCTAGCCAGCGTTGTACCGCCTGGGGGTCCTGTTCATAAGCACGCCGCAGCGGTTTTTGAGGGGTGAGGCCCCACTGTTTGAGGTAGCGCCCCACTGTCCACACCGATACCGATA
This sequence comes from uncultured Synechococcales cyanobacterium, assembly GCA_902806435.1. Taxonomy (GTDB): domain Bacteria; phylum Cyanobacteriota; class Cyanobacteriia; order Thermosynechococcales; family Thermosynechococcaceae; genus CADCWO01. The sequence continues at coordinate 4,126 of CADCWO010000219.1, forward strand.
GCTCAAAGCGTTCTGCCAGCAGTTGACCTACCGCTTCCCGAGTCCACAAGCAAAAGGGCAGACCCAACTCATCAGGGGACTGTTGAGTCATCAGTGCCACAACTGCTTCGGCTTGGCCCCCAAGTAACGCTGATTGCCTCGGCCGCCCCTGCGGCTTAGCCTTCAATGCCTCTACTCCTCCTTGAGCTACAGCTTGACCTTACCTCGAGAAAGTGGACATTCCCGAAGAGTCGATAACCCAGGAGAATGTTCACATGAGCCAAAAACCACGTCGGAACTTTACACTCGAGCAGAAAGCTGAGGCCGTCAGGATCGTCCATCAATCTGGAAAATCCGTGAATCAAGTTGCCACAGAAATGGGATTAACCCCCAGTGCTTTACGCAACTGGGTCAAACAAGCCCAGATTGACCACCATCCCAACCCTCAAGGACAATTGACCACCGCTGAACGCAAAGAATTGAGTGAATTGCGCCGCGAACTCAAGCGGGTACAGATGGAGCGAGACTTCCTAACGGCAGGTGCTGTAAGCGGGGGAACCCCGCCAGCGCACTGCCTCAAGAAGGCCGCAACCTTCTTTGCCCGGGACAGCTCAGACCCTATGAGCTAATCCACGCAGAGAAGGAAAACTTTCCCATTGCCTTGATGTGTAGAGTGTTGCAGGTGTCCAAGAGCGGGTATTACGTCTGGCGTCATCGTAAACCCTGCACCAGAACTCAGGAGAATCAGATCTTGTCCCAACAGATTCATCAGATTCATGTAACGAGCCATCAAACCTACGGCTCTCCTAGAATTCAGGCATCTCTGGTAGCTCAAGGCTTTCAGGTCAGCCGCCAACGAGTAGTGCGATTAATGGCAAAACTAGGGATCAGTGCTCGGCCTCGGCGTAAATTTAGGGTGACCACTGATTCTGAGCATCCCTTACCGATTGCTGAGAATCTCCTCAATCGGCACTTTACAACGCCTGAACCCGACCGGGCCTGGGTGGCTGACATAACCTATGTTTGGACTGCTGAAGGATGGCTCTATCTAGCCGTCATCCTCGACCTGTTCTCCAGACGAGTGGTGGGATGGTCGATGGCAGAGCATCTGCGCTCGGAGTTGGTCTTGGGTGCTTTGAAAGCAGCCCTAGGGCAACGCATTCCCGCTTCAACAGGGATAGTGTTTCATTCTGATCGCGGTAGTCAATATGCCAGTGAGGATTACCAAGCTGCTCTACAGGCTGCGGGAATCACCTGCAGTATGAGCCGTCGGGCTAATTGTTGGGATAATGCGGTAGCAGAAAGCTTCTTCGGTACCCTCAAGACTGAGTTTATTTACGCCCAAACGTTCTCTACCCGAGCGATTGCTAAAACGAGTATTGCACAATGGATAGAGGTGTTTTATAACCGACAGAGACTTCATTCGACCATTGGATATGTTTCCCCTGTCCAGTTTGAGGAGAATTACTGGAGTACGCTAAAGCAAACACTATCAGCTTAAGTTACCTGTCTACTTTTTCGAGGCAAGGTCAGTGGTAGTGGTTTAAATGGTCTGTGCAGTTACTGCGGAATGTCGTCCAGAGGGACGTACATTGTATAAGTCTCAATGCTGCCTGTCTTAGGGCACTTCTGGGGTGAGCGCGGCAGGGTGGCATCAAAGTACAGGGTGGTCTTCAGTGTTCCTGTGCCCATGTGGTAGTTCATCTTCGCTCGGCCCCAGCAGCCTGCTTTGGTAAACCTGTTGTAGAGGTTGAAATAACCCGTGCGATTGATGTACGGAAATTTGGTCTGCTTCTCTCGCATCGAAACAAAGCCAGTATAATTGCGGCTCTCAACGTCGTATTGGTTTAGGAACCTTTCGTTGAAGCGGGCCCCTACTACACTGTCGTAGAATTGCTCTCTCGCGCTGGCTTCGCTGGGCACCAAAACTAGGGTTGGTGCAGAGGCTACTAGAGCTAAGGCGAGGGCTGACAGTTTGCGTAAAAGCATTGGCGTTGCCTAGTTGGTAGTGGTGTGAAATTTGTGCAATGAATGGGGGAGCCAGTTCTTTAGCTCCCCCTGTCGTAGCGTTAGCGGGCTAGTGGCATACTAGAGTTGACCCTGTACCGTAGCCCCATTGTTCCTGTTGTTGAAGCTTCTTAATTTCTTGGTAGTGCTCAAGATATAATGATGGAAAAGTAGAGTTTCCTGCTGTTGTCCTTGCATGCCTGCCTGCCCAACCTGTGCATCTAGCTACATAGTCAAGAATGGTCGCATTCACAATGGTAAACAACGGTTCAAGTGTCACGAGTGTGGACGACAGTTTGTTGAACAACCGACGAAAAAAGTGATTGACCAATCGACACGAGAGTTGATTGACCGATTGCTCCTCGAACGCATTTCGTTAGCAGGGATTGCTCGTGCGCTTGAGGTGTCTCAACAATGGTTGCAAACCTACGTGAATGAGAAATATGCTGCGGTGCCTCGCCAAGTGCAGGTGAGCGCCAAAAAAAAGGGAGGCTAACAATACAGTGTGATGAACTCTGGTCGTTTGTGGACAACAAGGGGAATAAGCAGTGGGTCTGGCTAGCACTCGATGCGGACACGCGTGAAATTGTCGGAGTGCACATTGGTGCACGAGATGAGGCAGCAGCACAGCAGTTGTGGGCCTCGTTACCGCCGGTTTACCGCCAGTGTGCAGTGGCCTATAGCGATTTCTGGGCAGCGTATGGAACCGTGTTTCCGAGCAAGCGTCATCAAGCAGTTGGCAAAGAGACTGGGTTGACCAGCTACATTGAGCGATTCAACAACATCTTAGGCCAGCGAGTTTCTCGATTAGTACGCAAAACCTTGTCGTTTTCAAAGTCCTTAGAAAATCATATTGGCGCAATTTGGTACTTTATCCATCATTACCTCTTTAGCACCACCCAACACAGTTAGGAGGACCATCAAGGGCTATGAGATGATGCAGATGCTGAGGAAAGGACAAGTTGTAGGAGTAACGAGAGGAGATGTGCTAGCTCAACTGCACTTCATGGCTCAAATTTTTCGCACCTCAGGTGCGACATGAATGGGGTGGTTGCCTAAGTCAACAATTAGGGGAGGAGATTTTGTGCCTCATTCGATCTTTGCAACAAAACCGTCATTGACGACCTAACCAGTAAGAGTTTTGATGTGCGGGTGCAATACGTTGCCTACGAATTTCAAAAGGGTGGCAATCAAATGTCGAAAGTTAATCGTAAACGGTCAGCCGCGCAACAATCGTAATGCACCCGAACAATGTCAAGTGATCGGTGGGTTGCAAAAGTTATTGGTGTCCAGTGATTGGGGTCGTTGGGTGGCTCGCTTGAATGCACGTCGGATGCAAACTGGAGATCGTTTGTGTGGTATCTTGAGCGTCAAACATGCCATTATTCAAAGGGAATCTAATGACTACAATCTCGAAAGACAATAAAGTTGTGACGCTCATCAACGTCTTTACCGTTGAGCCGGAGAATCAGCAAAGGTTGGTGGAGATGCTCGTCGAAGCTACGGAAAATACAATGAAAGATTTGCCCGGCTTCGTCTCAGCTACTATTCATCATAGCGCAGACGGCGTGCGAGTTGCGAATTACGCTCAGTGGCGAAGGCGTGAGGATTTTGAGGCAATGCTTAAAAATCCTGAAGCTACCGCGCACATGAAGCCCATCATAGAAATTGCAAAGTTCGACGCTCATTTATATGAGGTAGTCGAAAGTATATCGGTATCATAGCCACCAATATAGGAGTATAGCGAGTGTGATTCTGCCTAAAACCGCCGCCCAGCAAGTCATTGGAGATGACCGCGAGATAGCGTGGCTGTCATTCACGGGAAGGTAATGCTCTAGACCCGTATATTCCGTGGGAGGATGGAGCAACCCTTAGCTACTCTGGCTCACATTATGGTATTTGAAACGATTTGTTGCCCAAACTGTAACAGCACGAATGTTGTGAAAAATGGCAAAAGCGATGAAGGAAAACAGCGCTAGAAAGCGTAATATATTTACAGCTTACTCGTGAGTTATGCTACTACTCCTAATGCAATTAGGACAGGTTCTTGCCATCCATTGCTCCATTCATTGCTAGCAATCGACCCCCGAATTTGTAGAACTTTATGTGCTCCCTCCCGAGTCCATTGCATTTTCCCACTCTTTTTGTGTCGGGCGTTGATAATTGATTCGATGTGAGATTCAGCTACTTGGCTTGTTTAAGTTTAGTCCTGCTGCTCCCGTTGTTGATAATTAACCAGATAAGCTTGATTCTGGCTTAGATAGTAATATAAATCTGCAAGTTTCTTGCGCTTACTTGAGTCTGTGACACTCGTCATCAGGATTTTAAGATTACTCAACGCCTCTTCTGATTTACCATGCCATAAAGTCCATTTGACTCGATCCAAAGTGTCTTGGGAGGATTCTTCCACCGTCCCCCTGACATTC
>CADCWO010000220.1 GCA_902806435.1 uncultured Synechococcales cyanobacterium
TACCACGAGCAGATTATTAAAGGTCTCCAGAAAAAGGCGAAAGCAATGGGATTTGCTCTTGTTGCTACACCCTCCACGCAAATTGTTTCTTAGGAGAGGGCTATAACGGTTTTCACTTGCATGAAGTACAACGTTAGATCAGCAACCTGCTTGTCTAGTTATATCCGATGACTTGTTAGTGTTGTACGATCTATGCAAACTGTTGTACAGGAGATTGCTAATGCCGGCTGCCGTTGGGGTGATTGAAACATTGGGGTTTCCCGCTGTGCTAGCAGCGGCAGATGCAATGCTCAAAGCGAGTCAGGTGACACTGGTCTACTTCGGCAAAGCTGAAAGTGGTCGCTTTTTAGTTACTGTCCGGGGGAGAGTCGCTGAAGTAAAACGTGCGGTTGCTGCTGGAATTGAGGCAGGCGAACAAGTATTCGGTGGTGAAGTTATCACCCACTATGTTATTGCTAATCCCCCTGAAAATGTTGAGAGTGTTCTGCCAATAAATTATACCGAGGCAGTTGAAATGTTCCGCATATAACTAGGGCGGGAGTTAGCTGAAATACAGAAAAGGCTTTTGTCTTTGATCTATTCACCAAAGGGTAGAATAGTGTTGATTTTATAGAATGCTTCGGATAGCTAGACTACGTTCAGCAATTCCTGCATCGTTCCAGGGCTATAGTGGGATTTCCTATGTTGCTGGCATTCTACCTTTACTTCATTGATTCAGGAGATTTTTAATGCAGAATGCAGTTGGAACAATCGAAACGAAAGGTTTCCCTGCTGTGCTAGCAGCGGCAGATGCAATGCTCAAAGCTGGCCGAGTTACATTAGTCGGCTATATCAGAGTTGGCAGCGCCCGGTTTACAGTGATTGTCCGCGGAACTGTCTCGGAGGTTAAAACCGCTGTTGCAGCTGGGATTGACGCAGTAGAAAATGTCCATGGTGGTACCTTAGAGTCCTGGGTAATTATTCCCCGTCCCCACGAAAATGTCGAATGCGTTTTGCCCATTGGCTATACCAAGGAAGTTGAACGCTTTCGAGAAGAAGTAGAATTCAGCAGGTAAGGGTGCTCATTCAGCGCGTCAGTCCTGGGGACTTTGCCCGGCGGAGCATACGACAAAGGTGGGTAGGAACCCCGGCAAATTGTATCAATAGCTATCAACTATCCCAAATCAGGAAGTTACAATTTCACAACAAGTAAAGCAGGGTAAGCTTGCTATAACTTCTTTACTAAAGTAATTGCAAGACTGGTAGAGAACCGTGCGAGATTGGCAAATACTAGCTTTAAGAGTATTGTCGATGAGTGGTTTGACTCAACATTACAAAACCCTTGAGCTTGAAGATGGAGCTTCGCTTGAAGATATCAAGCAGGCTTACAAAGATTTGGCAATGGTCTGGCACCCAGATCGCTTTCCAGACAATGCTCGGCTACAACAGAAAGCGCAAGACAAACTGAAACAAATCAACAAAGCCTATGAACAATTAAAGGCTTTTCAACCTACTCCTCGTGGCCGGGCTTATCCTCCGCCCAGATCGCCCCAATCCCCTCAATCGGCCCAAAACCAAGGCGCACGAAGGCAACCTCAACAAAATCCCAAGCCAGGTGATTTCAGCTCAGTCAAAAGGCAATATGACCCGATTATTTCATTCCAGCAGGCAAAAGCTATCCTGACTGAGTACAAATTTGAATTTATCCGCAAGTTCCCTGACTGCTGTAGCTGCTTCGAGAGTGGCCCTTTCTGCCTAGATATCAGAGAACATCTTCCTGAAGTTGTGCTCTCAGTGCCCTGTAAATCTGTTGGTACCTTTCACCGGGCACTACTCTCAGTGCCCTGTAAATCTGTTGGTACCTTTCACCAGCTAGAGGCCCAGGAGTTAATCACTCTTTTTCATGAATTGACAGCAGAGGTTTAAATCCCTCAGTTGCTGGCCCAAGTTTTCTTTGTCCCTCAGTCTTTACCCAGCATTTCGCCAACAGTATTCTCTTTGCCTGGCAGCTCTAGCTCTACTAACTCTTTCTCTGTTTCTTTAAGCTCTAGTGGTAATAATAACGGTTGAGGCTGCTCTAACATACAACTGGCTAGAGGTAAGGTTTGCTCAAGGTCGTCTAACGGTCGAGGAATGACCATCACGGCGGTCAACTCTCCGATTCGCGTAGCCTCGTTCATCCCTGACTCTATAGCTACTGCGACATTCGATACTGAGCCTCGAACAATTGCAGTACATAGACCAGACCCAATCTTTTCATAGGCGATCAGCTCCACTTCTGCTGACTTAAGCATGGCATCAGCAGCACCAACCATAGCAGGAAAGCCACGAGTCTCAATCAATCCGATAGATTGAGTATTCTGGCGACTATAACCGTTTGCTGTGGCAAGTTGAGCCAAACGACTACTAATCGGCAGGACAACTTCTAGATTGGGCAAGGGACGGGGGATAATTAACTTTGAAACTAACTGACCAAACTGTTTCGCAGTTTCTGCTCCTGTTTCCACAGCTAAACGAACATCTGAAAATCCGCCTCGGACAATAACTGTGCAGTAACCACTGCCAATTTTTTCGTATCCGACTAGCCGGACCGACGATGACTTCAGCATCTCATCAGCGGTTTTGACCATGATCGGAAAACTTCGAGTTTCGACTAAACCTAATGCACCTTCCATAAAGCTTCTTTATAGCCTAATTAGTCCAGTAGAGAGCTGACCGTTTTAAGGTGGCTAACTCAAGGATTGTCTATAGGGAAGAAGCTTCCCCAGGAGCTGATTCAGGTGCTCTTGTCCCAAAACCTGGTTACTAGGGGGACTAGGGGGGGCAGAGGGTTCAGGCGGATTATGGTCTGAAGAAGGCTCAGAGGCCGCAGGAGTGGAAATTGTTGCCTCAGCTGCCGCAAATTGTGCGGACGCTAGAGGAGCCGCAGGAGTTGCAGCCGTTCCACCCCCTTGTACATTGGAAAGACGACTGTTATCACCTAGTAGAGAACCTGGTGGTACCACTTGACCCCACTCAACAGAACAATTGAAAATCGTTGCTGCTGGACCAATACAGGCATTAGCTCCAATCCTGCCCTTGCCAATCACTAGAGCACCTGCACCTAAGTTTGCTCCAGTCTCAACCTCAAGTATTCCTTCACAAGCGTGCAGAATGGCTCCCATTCCAATACAGACCCCAGCTCCAATGCGTAGGTGACTATTCTGATCCGCTTGCAAAATCACACCAGGTGCGATCGCTACACTAGGGTCAATAGTCACATCCCCACTGACATAAAAGTGAGAGTTGCTAACTGGTTGTAGTGGCGGTAGATTCATCGGCGCTGGAACCTCTAGGGATGGACAAGGATGTTTTTGGTGATACACCGGTAGGTTTTGGAGCCATTGTCCATAGGTATAACAAAACTACTGTTCTAGCTATTACGACCTTTCTAAACCTGGTTGCTTCAAAGCTTGAATGACAATCTTAGATGTGCAACACCTCAATACTAATGTTTTTGAAAGCTAGGAACGTTAGCCACCAGGTCGTTGAATGACTTGCTCTAGAACTCGACGCTTAGAACTGGGGTCAATGCCGACCAAGCGGACATACTCGTTGCTGTACTCAGCTAAGTAAGCTTCTAAAGCACGTGCTACCTCTGACTCCTGCTTTGCCTCAATTGCAGGGCAACTTTGCCAGGAGCCGGTGCGGAAGCGCCGCTTGTCTACATGCTCTAAACCAATCCGATTTCCTTGAGCAATTAACTGACGTACCTGAGCTTGCACTTCTGGGTTCAAGCTGCTGCTACTGCGGCTATTGCTACCACCTGAACTACCTGAGAAGCCGCTGGTGGAAGTGCTGGGCTTGGCAGCCACAGTACTGGTAGCATTCGCACTAGAAGTTTGCTCACCAGGACGTTGGATGATCTGCTCAGAAGTACGCCGTTTCGCCTTGGGGTCAATTCCAAACAGGCGCACATATTCTTCAGGATGGTTGGCTAAGCAAGTCTCCAGAGCGGCAACAACTTCTGATTCTTGTTTGGAATCAATAGGTGTGCAGCTTTGCCAAGAGCCAGTGCGATAACGCCGCTTATCTACATGCTCTGTTCCAATTCGATAGCCTTGTTCAAGTAACTGCCGCACTTGCTGCACAGCCTCTGAGCTTAGGTGAGAGCTCTGACCCTGTCCATTACCGTTGGAGTAACTATTGCCGTTTGAGGAACGGGATCCGTAAGATTTATCTAACTCATTTCGAATAGGCATAATGCATTTATCATCCTCAGCACAATGGTAACCAGAGCGTAAAGCGGCATTCACACACACTACATGATGGGCAAATTCGATATCGACCGCCTGCGCATCCGGTAGGCGGTCAGCCTGCTGTTGGGTAGTGATCAAAGCCCCGGAAGGAACGTACTTCCCTGGTGGAATGTCTACATCCTGGACCAGCGCGTGCATCATCACAATACAGCCTTCACCGAGACGGGCATTAAAGACCGTAGAGCGAAACCCAATAAAGCAATCATCCCCAACATAAGCGGGGCCATGAATTAAAGCCAGGTGGGTAATAGAAGCATTTTTGCCAATCCAGATCGAGTAGGGCTCTTGGTCATCTCCCTTTACCCGACCTTTCTCTAGCCCATGCAGCACCACCCCATCCTGAATATTGGTTCCTTCACCGATAAAAAAAGGAATTCCTTCATCGGCTCTGATTGAAGTTCCTGGCGCAATCAGCACATTAGGACCAATTCGCACATCTCCAATAATGTTCGAGAAGGAATGTATATAAGCAGTTTTATGAATCTGCGGTTTGGGCAGTTTTCTTGACCAAGGGGTCGGGGGGGCGGCTGAGCTACGGACTACCATAGTTAAATTCCAAGTAAGTTCCTTTTAACAGAAATGAATTACGCAGTACGGGGAGCAGCAATTAGAATGACAAAGCTTACCGCTAGCTACTAGCGGTATTGGTCTTTTTTGCTGTAGAGCGAGCGATTATCAACATTGACAGTGTCAATGATTCCTACCACTACAGCATCAAGAGGACGCGTTTCACTGCCAGAAGTCTGACGGGCGGAACTACCGCGACTAACCAGTACCCACTCATCTGCACCTGCTCCCACACCGTCGGCGGCGACCTCATATTCCGGTAGTGAGCGTCCCTCTTCATCTACAAATTGTAGTAGGAGTAGCTTGACCCCCCTAAGGGAGGGCTCCTTCTGGGTGCTAACAACCGTGCCACGAACTTTGGCAATTTTCATCAGGTTTTAAGGCCTAGTGTAGGGGCCAGAGTGAAGGGATCTACCATCAACACCCTCACGGAACTGCTCAACGTCCTCGGTATAGCGCATCGGTAGGACGTATTCGAGGTTCTCATGAGGCCGGGCGATGATGTGAGTAGATAAAACTTCTCCCCCATTGACTCGCCGCACATTCTCGATTCCAGCTGCTACCGAGGCTTGAACTTCAGAGACATCTCCCCGAACAATGACAGTTACGCGGCCACTGCCAATTTTTTCGTATCCCACCAGGGTGACTCGAGCGGCTTTTACCATGGCATCTGCAGCTTCCACAACGGCAGGAAAGCCTAGAGTCTCAACCATTCCAACAGCAATTGCCATGATTACTCCTTAAAATTGAAATTTCTGAAAATAGAATTAACATTAAGTGTCTTCGAGAAATGTTGGCTGCCTTAGCTACGTACAGAGCTGTTTAGTATTTTTGGTGTAACGAATCAATAATGCGTTGCCTACTGACTGCCGTGCCACGAACTTTGGCAATTTTCATCAGGTTTTAAGGCCTAGTGTAGGGGCCAGAGTGAAGGGCTCTACCACTTACACCCTCGCGGAACTGCTCGACGTCTTCGGTATAGCGCATCGGTAGGACGTATTCGAGGTTCTCATGAGGCCGGGCGATGATGTGGGTGGATAAGACCTGTCCACCGTTAACTCGCTTGACTGACTCAGTGCCAGCTGCTACTGAGGCTTGAACTTCGGAGACATCTCCCCGAACAATGACAGTTACGCGGCCACTGCCAATTTTTTCGTATCCCACCAGAGTGACCCGAGCGGCTTTTACCATGGCATCTGCAGCTTCCACAACGGCAGGAAAGCCTTTGGTCTCAACCATTCCAACAGCAATTGGCATTTTGATCTCCTGATAGACGTAAATTGATTAAATTTTTGGGTGTAATTGCGACGAGGATAGCCATTTTTTGCTTTGGAAAAGCACTTGGTATCCTATTATTAAGAATAGATTGGCTTTGCACCCTTGGCAACATAAGTAGATATGATTATCGTCTATCATACTTATAAGTTAATTTAATATAAAATAGAGCTTGTTTATAAAATGATGACGTTTCTGAGTAATTAAACCTACAAGTTTTTCCTTGTTAGCTGTACTGCTGGTTGAATTTATTTCTTTCAAGATAATTGTCTCAGGTTAACCTCAGAGTTGATTAAGTAACGGCTACTAACCAACTTTTATAGTCCCTCTATACTCTTAGCCAATCTTCAGAATTAGGCTGAAGATTTTTAGCTAGTTTCTGACAGAAGATGTGTTAGGTTTCTTCAGGAAACTTAATGGCTTAGCCTTTTTAGGGGGTGATTCTTGTTGTAATAAGTCAAACTTAAGGTTTTAATCAAATACTTATTAGCTCAAAGTTTTCTATGTTGATAGGGATTGAAAGCGCTAGACTGAAAATTAGCGCAATACTCATCCCTTAAAGTAAGGTATTTATCTGCCTCAGATGCCCTTCTCTGAATTTACTGAGGTGATTGAAGGCATTACTTAGAGGCTTAGTTGGCTACTGAAATTTTAGAGCATTTGTAATGACTCAATTCCTCCTCCAAACTAGTTGGTGGGTGCCTTGTTACGGCTTGATCGGTGCCGCTTTGACGCTGCCCTGGGCTGCTGGCCTGATCCATCGTACTGGGCCCCGGCCAGCAGCTTACTTTAACTTGTTGATGAGCGTCTTAGCCTTTATCCATGGCTCAGCTATCTTTAGAGCTACCTGGAACCAAGAACCTCAACAGTTACTATTTCATTGGCTGAACACAGCAGATTTAGACTTGTCCTTAGCCCTAGATATCTCCTCGGTCAGTCTTGGGGCAATGGAGCTCATAACGGGTCTAAGTTTGCTTGCCCAGTTGTTTGCTTTGGGATACATGGAGAAGGATTGGGCCTTGGCCCGCTTCTTTGCGCTGATGGGATTTTTTCAGGGAGCAATGAGCGGCCTGGCGATTAGTGATTCCTTATTCCTAAGCTATGCCCTGCTGGAAATGCTCACCCTGTCAACTTATTTGCTGGTTGGATTTTGGTATGCGCAGCCCCTCGTGGTGACGGCAGCAAGGGACGCCTTTTTGACCAAGCGGGTGGGCGATGTCTTACTGTTGATGGGAGTTGTAGCACTGGCAAGCCTATCGGGAAGCTTAAACTTTCCAGATCTATATGCATGGGCTGAAACTACGACTTTGACTCCAACAGCTGCAACGTTGTTGGGGTTATCTTTAATTGCCGGCCCAACCGGAAAATGTGCCCAAGTGCCACTCCATCTTTGGCTAGATGAGGCGATGGAAGGACCCAATCCTGCCTCGATTCTGCGTAACTCTGTAGTGGTTGCTTGTGGTGCCTATGTGCTGATTAAGCTGCAGCCGATCTTAGCGCTTTCACCCGTGGCGTTGACTACCCTGATCGTTCTTGGCACCATTACAGCTATTGGTACTTCCCTAGTTGCGATTGCGCAAATTGACATCAAGCGCACCTTGTCCCATTCAACCAGTGCTTACTTAGGCTTAGTCTTTATCGCGTTAGGAACCCAACGAACCGGTTTTGCGCTTCTGTTGCTGTTGACCCATGCGATCGCCAAGGCCCTGTTGTTTATGAGCGTTGGCTCCGTGATTGCGACAACCAACTGCCAGAATGTTACGGAACTAGGGGGGCTGTGGTCTCGGATGCCGGCAACCAGCAGCGCCTTTGTTGTCGGTGGCGCCGGATTAGTGGGACTAGTCCCCTTAGGAGGCTTCTGGGCACTCCAGCAAGGAATTGACATTTTTTGGATTGAACAGCCCTGGCTTGTACCGGTTTGGCTGCTAGTCAACGGGCTGACAGCATTAAATCTAACGCGGGTGTATCGGCTTGTCTTTTTAGGTCAACCTCAGCCTAAAACCCGAAGAGCACCGGAAGTTCCCTGGTCGATGGCTGTCCCAATGGTCAGCTTGACGATCGTCACTCTGTTAGTTCCTGCCATGCTGCAGCGCTTGACGCTAGTGCCCTTAGATTGGGGATATTTCAGCCGAGTGCAGGTACTGGCGCTAGTTCTATCTGGCCTTGCGGGGTGTAGTATTGGGGCAACCATTTATCTGCATAAGGCTTGGTCGCGCTCTGTCTACCTGCCCTCCAGAGTGCTGCAGGATTGGCTAGCGTATGACTTTTATATTGATCGCCTTTACCGCCTCACCTTTGTTTTGGCAGTTAATTTGATTTCCCGATGTAGTGCTTGGTTTGATCGCTATGTAGTAGATGGGTTGGTGAACGGTGTTGGCTTAGCCTCTATTTTTAGTGGAGAAAGCTTGAAGTACAGCCTCACGGGCCAGTCTCAAACTTATTTATTGACGATCTTCGTGAGTGTTGGTTTTTTGGGTGTGCTACTAACTTGGTCAATGTGGTGAGGGAGGCAAACGATGCTTAGTGCTTTGATCTGGATACCCATTTTAGGGGTAGCTCTGCTCGGATTCTGGCCTAGCCCTATCGCTGATAACCGGACGCGGCGTTTGGCTTTGATTGTGGCGGGTGTTGCATTGCTCTGGACAATCATCCTGGCCAGTCGATTTAGTGCTGCCAATGTGGGACCACAGTTTCTCGAAAATCTACCTTGGATTGAACCCTTAGGCTTGAGCTATAAACTCAGCCTGGATGGACTATCTTTACCTTTAGTTGCAATTAATAGTCTGTTAACCTGGATTGCGATTTATAGCAGTGACGAATCCATTCATCGCCCGCGGCTCTATTATGCTTTGATCCTGCTCATCAATGCTGGGGTCGCAGGTGCCTTTTTGGCTCAGAATTTACTGTTATTCTTCCTGTTCTATGAATTAGAACTGATTCCCCTGTATCTATTAATCGCCATCTGGGGTGGTCCTCGTCGGGGCTACGCAGCAACCAAGTTTCTGATCTATACTGCGGTTTCTGGCATCTTGATTCTAGCTGCATTTCTAGGTCTGACTGGCCTCAGTGGTTCTTCCAGCTTTAACTACAATCCTCTTCTGACGCAAGCTTTGCCTTTAGGACAGCAATTCCTGCTTTTAGGCGCACTTTTAGTTGGATTTGGCATCAAAATTCCTTTGGTTCCCTTTCATACCTGGTTACCTGATGCCCACGTCGAGGCCTCAACACCTGTTTCTGTTTTGCTAGCGGGTGTGTTGCTGAAGTTGGGGACTTACGGTCTACTGCGGTTTGGTTTAGGCTTGTTTCCAGAAGCCTGGGCGATTTGGGCTCCCTGGCTGGCTTCTTGGGCGGTCGTGAGCGTGCTCTACGGGGCTTTTACGGCGATCGCACAGAAAGACATGAAACAAATGGTAGCTTACAGCTCGATTGCCCACATGGGTTATGTCCTGTTGGCTTGTGCCGCTGCAACTCCCTTAAGTATTTTGGGAACTGTCTTTCAAATGATCAGCCACGGTTTGATCTCAGCCCTCCTCTTTCTGCTAGTGGGCGTCGTCTACAAAAAAACGGGTAGTCGTGATCTAAACGTGCTGCGTGGTCTGTTGAACACCGAGCGCGGTCTGCCCTTGATTGGGAGCCTGATGGTCCTGGGCGTCATGGCGAGTGCTGGCATCCCCGGTATGGTTGGTTTTATTTCTGAATTTTTGGTCTTCCGGGGTAGTTTCCCGGTGTTTCCAACTCAAACCCTACTGTGTATGGTTGGCACTGGCTTGACCTCGGTTTACTTTCTCCTCTTAGTCAACAACACGTTTTTTGGGCGCCTTACCGTTCCGAGCCAGGGAACTCAGCGCTTGGGGGATGTGAACTTGCCACCTGTACAATGGGTCGAGCGCACTCCAGCGATCGCGTTAACTATCTTGATCTTTGTCTTGGGGCTACAGCCTGGCTGGATGGTACGTTGGACTGAAACCACAACCACCGCCTTAGTTGTAAATTCAACCGTTGCTCAAGTTTCTACTGCTGCCAACGGTTTCAAAGCAGATAGTGCTATGCGAGTTCCCATAAAGGCGGCTCCTGCAACGCGCCCTCTTCCTAACGGTGAAACCCTTCGTTCAGATTTGTCCGTAATCGTTCCAAGGAGTGGCAGCAATGATTAAAACGACTTTAAGATCTTCAACTCATCCCTTGGCAGCGTATATTGAGCAGTTGAAGACTGGGGGTGGCTTGGTACCTGATCGGCCAGAAAACGTGCTGGAGGTGGTAGGTATTCTCAAAAGCTATGGGGTAGTTCTGGAGGCTTACTACAAAAACCTCCTTTATATTGCTGAGCACCAGTTCTTGGAGCTATTTCCCTTCTTTAAGTACTTCAATGGCGAAGTTTCCCCAGCCAAGTTGCTGCGCCACTGGTGGCATGACCGGATTAATTTTGAGTATGCCGAGTACTGTATGAAGGCAATGTTCTGGCATGGCGGAGGAGGTCTAGATGCTTACTTAGATTCTCCAGAATTTAGGACGCGAGCGCAATCAGTCATTCAAGCTAAAGTGCAAGGTAACTGGCTGATCAGCGGGCTCAACCAGCTATTTCCAGAATTTTTACCAGAACAAGTGCGGCAGTTCACTTACTACAGTGCCCTCGGCCAGTTCTGGCGAGTGATGAGTGAGATTTTTCTCACTTTGTCAGACCATTATGACCAAGGAAAGATTGAATCGATTCCCCAGGTTGTTGCCCATATCCAGGCTGGCCTGGTTGCAGCAGCGACTCTGCCTATTACCTATGCAGTAACGGTTAGAGGTCAAGTCTACGACATCATTCCTGAATCTGTTGGGCTGACTTTCTTACCAGATACGGCAGTGCCCTATGTTGAGGCTGTTTTCTTTCGTGGAACGCCGTTTCTTGGCACAGTTTCGTACAATGCTCAAGCTAATCAAATTTCCCCAGACCCTAGCCGGTTCAACTATGGGGCTCTCTACGCTGATCCTTTACCGATTGGGGGTGCCGGGATTCCACCTACCTTATTGATGCAGGATATGCGTCACTTCTTGCCGGAGTATCTGCATCAGGTTTATCGCCAGAATCTGCGCGGCGAAGATGACCTGCGGGTGCAAATTTGTCAGAGTTTTCAAAAGTCGATGTTTTGTGTCACCACAGCTGCAATTTTGGGTCTAGCGCCTTATCCTCTAGATACAGCTGACCCCGAGCAACAGCAAGCAAACCAATCTTATTTTGAACAATGGATGGATCGCTTCCTTAGCTCTCGTCTAGAGGATGTTCAAGCCTAACTACAGCGGAACTAGTCATTTCAAGCCGGAATTACCTGTTGAATTCAAGGATTAAATAACTTCTAAACGTTATCTACGATTGCGTTAATTGGAGTTCAGCTATCTAGCTTGCTGTCAATCAACTTTGGGCTTAGCCAGAGATTTGTTTTTGGCGTCTATACCGATTGCTACAGTAGAAGTAACTGATGTCCTTGGAGATAGATCAAAGTTTCAGTAATTCGTACAACAACATCGAAATTCCTCAAACAACGTTTGCGAAGGCAACACCGATATCTCCTATGGACTGACGGACAACTTGGCTTAACCTCCGGCGAGGATGGGACGCACCTATGGCTTTTGATTACGATCTGTTTGTAGTTGGTGCTGGTTCTGGGGGCCTTTCTGCTGCCAAGCAGGCTGCCAGTTATGGGGCGCGCGTAGCGATCGCGGAGCAGGATTTAGTTGGTGGCACCTGTGCCGTTCGAGGCTGCATCCCCAAAAAATTGATGGTATACGCTTCGCGTTTTCCGGCTTTATTTCACAATGCAGCCGGCTATGGCTGGAATGCCGGTCAGCCTAGCTTGGACTGGGAGTACTTTATCGCCGCTGTAGACCAGGAAGTGCGAAGACTTTCCCATTTACATAGCGGGTACTTAAACAAAACTGGTGTGGAACTAATTCAGCATCATGCTACCTTCTTAGGGCCCCACACGTTAGAAGTGGGAGATCGAAAAGTTAGTGCCGCAAAGATTTTAATTGCTGTGGGAGGGCGTCCACTCAAGCCCGACTTTCCAGGTATGGAATACGCCATCACCTCTGATCAGATGTTTCACCTGCCTCACCAGCCGCAGCATCTTGCGATTATAGGTGCGGGTTATATCGGTGTAGAATTTGCCTCAATCATGAATGGTCTCGGCACTCAAGT
This sequence comes from uncultured Synechococcales cyanobacterium, assembly GCA_902806435.1. Lineage (GTDB taxonomy): Bacteria > Cyanobacteriota > Cyanobacteriia > Thermosynechococcales > Thermosynechococcaceae > CADCWO01. The sequence goes on from CADCWO010000220.1 coordinate 12,301, forward strand.
AACCCAGATCATCCGCCAAGACCAGATATTAAGAGGGTTTGAGGCCGACATCCAGACCAGAGTTCAATCTGGTCTGACCCAGCACGGAGTTCAAATCCTTACGAATACTTTGGTCAAGCAAGTTGAACCCGTACCTGAGGGTTTAAAGCTCATATTAACGGGGGACGAGAAGGAAGCCATAACAGCTGACGTTGTTCTGGCGGCAACGGGCCGCGTGCCAAATGTCGAAACTCTAGGTTTGGAGAATGCGGGAGTGGATGTTGTCCATAGTTCTCTAGAGGGACCTGGATACAGCGCCAAAGGAGCGATCGCTGTTGATGAGTACAGTCGTACCAGCCAACCGAATATTTTTGCAGTAGGAGATTGTACCAACCGGATTAACTTAACCCCTGTAGCGATTGGTGAAGGGCGAGCATTTGCTGATACTGAGTTCGGGCATCATCGTCGTGCCATGAGTTACCAAAATGTGCCCTCTGCCGTGTTTTCTACCCCAGAAGCGGCGACAGTAGGCATGAGTGAAGCGCTGGCGCGCGAGAAATTTGGTGATAGCGTGAAGTGCTATCGCTCTCAACACCGTCCTTTATTCCACAGCCTAACTGGGCAGGATGAGCAGACTTTGATCAAGTTAGTGGTTGATTGCCAGTCAGAGCGGGTGCTTGGTGCTCATATGGTGGGTGAACAGGCGGCAGAGATTATTCAGGGGATGGCGATCGCAATTAATATGGGGGCGACTAAAAAAGATTTTGATAGGACCCTGGGCATTCACCCCACTACTGCGGAAGAGTTTGTCACCTTACGATAATTCTGAAGGCGCTAGACCTTGGCAGCCCAAGTAGATATTCTGGTTTATCTACATTCCATAAAAATTAATAACTTTTTTTTGAGGCTTAACAAAATAGTTTATATTTACCAGGCTAACCAACGATTTGGTTGTATATTACCAGAGCAGATAGTTGCGTAGTAACTGTTGCATGGGACTACCAAAATCACAGTAGGAAGCTAAGGGTATTAAGGTGCGAAGTGAATAAAACTGGTAAGCGGGGGCTACCAATAAGCGAGATCAGTAAGATCGCGAAGCATAAGTTTTTATGGGTGATCGCTCTTACTCTATTTCTATTGGTATCAGCAGAACTTGCTGCCCGGTTTTTGCTTGGGCTAGGAGATCCACTGGTCTATCAACCTGACCCAGATTACGGCTATAGGCCTGTACCCAATCAGGATGTCCGGCGGTTTGGTAACCGCATTTTTTATAACGCCCAAGGTTTACGAAGCGAACCAATTACGAAGCAACCAGCTCTCGGAACTATCCGCATATTATGTGTGGGGGATTCGATTACGTTTGGTGGAACACAAACCGATCAAGCAGCAACGTATCCCTATCAGTTGCAAGGCACCTTAAACCGTCAGGTAGCAACCCTGGCCCAAAGCGCTCAGGAATCGCCCCTTTCTGTTAAGGTCCCAAACCGCTTTATTATGCAGCCTGCATCAGCTCTAGGCCTTACAGAAACCTCGTACCGGCTTCCCCGGTACGAGGTTTTGAATGCTTCTGCTGCTGGTTGGGCGACGATGAACCAAGAGGCATTTTTACGTAAATTTGGTACTTTTAACAGCGAAATTGTCGTCTTACAAGTTGCTAGCCACGATCTTTTTCAGCCAAAAATTAGTAGCAATCTTGTTGAGGAATCACCCAGCTTTCCGACCCAGAAACCTGTTCTTGCCCTACAGGAAGCTCTTTTTAGATATGCACTGCCAAAGTACTTCCCTGAGTTGCGACCTGCCCCCGATCCGGGCGTCGAGACTCAACCCTCAAAGGATGATTTGAAGCGCAACTTAGAAAGCTTGGAAAGAATTAACAGCATAGTTAAAGCTCATAACAGCCAGTTAGTTGTATTTCTAATTGAGCAACCTGACAAACACGAGCCTAAAAGTGCTTTATACAGGCTGGGGAAACAGGCCTTCACTGATAAAGCTCAAGCCTTAAACTTGCCTCATACCTTCTTAAAAGCTGAGGATATTCGTAAAGCTGGAGGTCAAAAGTTATTCCGTGATTCCATTCATCCCAATCCTCAAGGTAATAAGCTAATCGCGAAAGAGGTTGCTGAATTAGTACAACAGCAACCCCTAGCCAAGGTCAAATAATACCGGTAATGATTTAAGCCACTCAGATAAATGTTATCCGAGCAATCTGACGGATTCAGCACTAATGTCTGTGTTAGTATGCTTTTTAAGCCTAGTTCACATGCCAGGACACGTAGCTCAGTGGATAGAGCATCAGGTTCCGGTCCTGAGGGTCGGGGGTTCGAATCCCTCCGTGTTCGTTTCTTGCTTTAGCCAGTAGATGCTGTCGTTGACGTTTAAGAACTGTTTGTTCTTAGCCGGCAAACAGAGCCTACAACTTAGTAGATTCTGCAGCGCCCTCAAAGGGAGGTAGAATACCCATACTGCGCTCCCTCGAACACACTGAAATGCCTGACAATCTTAGAAGCCAAGTTGTAACCCAAGGCCCTGCGCGATCGCCTAACCGGGCTATGCTGCGTGCTGTTGGATTTGAGGACCAAGACTTCACCAAACCGATTGTTGGTGTTGCCAATGGGTACAGTACTATTACCCCCTGCAATATGGGCCTGAACGACCTAGCCCTTCGGGCGCAAGCAGGCATTCGGGCAGCAGGCGCGATGCCTCAAATGTTTGGCACGATCACCATCAGCGATGGGATCTCTATGGGCACCGAAGGGATGAAGTACTCTCTAGTGTCCCGTGAGGTAATAGCCGACTCGATCGAGACCGTCTGTAGCGGCCAAAGTATGGATGGGGTGCTGGCGATCGGGGGCTGTGACAAGAACATGCCGGGGGCGATGATCGCGATCGCCCGGCTGAACATTCCAGCCATTTTTGTCTATGGGGGAACGATTAAACCTGGCCACTACAATGGACGTGACCTTACGGTGGTAAGTGCCTTTGAAGCTGTGGGAGAGTACAGCACTGGCAGAATGGATGCTAGCGAGCTGCTAGAAGTGGAACGTCGAGCCTGCCCCGGAGCAGGGTCTTGTGGTGGAATGTATACTGCCAACACTATGTCTTCAGCTTTTGAAGCAATGGGGATGAGCCTGATCTACTCTTCGACGATGGCAGCAGAAGATGCGGAAAAAGCGGAGAGTGCCGAAAAATCTGGGTTTGTGCTGCTAGAAGCGATTCGCAACCAAATTTTGCCCAGACAGATTCTCACGCGCCAAGCCTTTGAAAACGCGATTTCAGTAATTATGGCGGTAGGTGGTTCTACCAATGCCGTACTGCACTTGCTGGCGATCGCCCATGCTACTGGTGTGACGCTATCTCTGGATGACTTTGAAACGATCCGGGCCCGTGTTCCCGTCCTCTGTGACCTCAAGCCCTCTGGCCGTTATGTAGCCACAGACCTGCATCGGGCCGGAGGCATCCCTCAAGTGATGAAAATGCTCCTGGTACAGGGCTTACTGCACGGTGATGCCTTAACCATTACTGGCCAAACGATTGCCGAACTGCTGGCAGATATTCCTGCTGAACCTCGCGGCGACCAAGATGTGATTCGTCCCTGGCAAAACCCCTTGTATAGCCAAGGCCACCTAGCAATTTTGAGAGGAAACTTAGCGGCCGAAGGTTCTGTCGCTAAGATAACTGGAGTAAAAAAGCCAAAAATTACCGGTCCTGCTCGTGTGTTTGATTCCGAGGAAGCAGCTTTAGCCGCAATTTTGGCTGGACAAATTAAAGCCGGAGATGTGATTGTGATCCGCTATGAAGGCCCCAAGGGTGGACCTGGGATGCGTGAAATGCTGGCTCCCACTTCCGCAATCATTGGGGCCCGATTGGGAGACTCTGTGGGATTAATTACTGATGGACGATTTTCCGGTGGCACCTACGGTATGGTTGTAGGTCATGTCGCCCCAGAAGCAGCAGTGGGTGGTGCGATTGCCCTAGTCCAGGAAGGAGATACGATCGTTATTGATGCCGATGCTCGCCTGTTACAACTACAGGTACCGGAGCCAGAACTAGAACGCCGTCGTGCAGCCTGGCAGCCCCCAAAACCGCGTTACACCACAGGCGTGTTGGCAAAATATGCCAAATTAGTTTCCTCTAGCAGTATTGGTGCCGTAACGGATCTGTAAGTGCTCTATGCTAAAGCAAAACTCCCAACCCAAATATCAGGCTGGGAGTTTTGCTTATTAGTGAGCTTGTAATCACTAGATTCTCTTAAATGAGAATTATCAGAATTTAGTTAAAGAAAAATGAGAGGGTGAGCTTTAAAGGCCACCATGACTGACCATTAAAGCAATCACTCCTACACTAGAGAGTACTAGGAGTATGCCCATGGATAAAGACTGGCCGAGGTGTTTTACGGGCTTTACAATCGTCATTGGTTTATCTTCTTTTATTCGGGGATCAAGTATTTCCTGAGAATAACAGAACTAAAATTGCGAGGCAAGACCTGAGTAGAAGTTTAAGAAGTGTAAAGCTAATCAAGGTTTTAGGCTTCAACCGTACGGGCAAGTAACACGGGGCAGGTTGCTTGAATCCGAACATAATCTGATACTGAAGCTCCCAGCAGGCGATCAATATCCGGTAAACTTTTGGCGATCGAGGGACGACGCTCAGGTGATCCCAGAATCAATAAGTCAACATCAGACTCCTCAGCCAAGCGACAAATTTCTTCACTGGGTTTACCGGAACCGATAACGCACTTGGAAGCAATTCCTCGCTTTTTAGCTTCTGACACCGCCGGGGCTAGAATCGGATCTTTCTCAGCATTGACAGTCGTTGTATCACCACTTTCCTTGCTTCCTGGATTCACATGGACGAGAATTAGCTGCCCGCCTTTCACTCCTTGGAGCAGGAACATCGCTAACTTCAGGCACTGCCTCGCTGGCTCAGAGTCATTTAGCGCCACCATGACTCGTTTAATATTTTTTACATAAATATCGTCTTTAACAAGCAACATCGGGCGCGGCGTTAACTGAAAAACGTACTGACTGACAGAGTTTTGCAGGATGGAGCGCAGGCGCTTCAGGCCGCGGGAGCCCATAATAATCAAGTCAGCATCAATTTCCTCCGCAACGCGGCACACCTCATCCTTAGGTTCCCCTTCCCGGAGAATGGTATTGACACTTGCAACCTGGTGACTATCAGCGTATAAAGACTCGACTGCGGCAGCAAGGGTTTTAGCCCCCTCCTGTAGTTTGGTTTGCATCCCCTCCGCAGAAACTTGGCTTGGTACGACGTGTAAAACTGTGACAGTTGCCTTTTGAATAGCTGGCAACCCCATTAAAGCCTGTAACATCTCCTTGGAGTGCCCCATCCCCGAATCCGCCAACAAAATTTTCTCGATCATCTTACTTACCTTATTGATTGAAAAGCTCTGGAGCCTGCCTGATCTCTAAAGAATCGACTAAAGACAAAGGCTCTTACCAGGTTTTTACCACGATCCGAATGCCAGAAATTTAAAGATCTGCGAATACTGGCAGATTGAAGGCAAGGCAATACGGCTCGGAGGTCTATACCCGAATGGCACTAAGATAAGCGCCAGCCTTCCCCCAAACCCTTATAAGTTGAAGCGGGACGCTGCCTATTTTTCCCTTAATCCGCGTCAAGCAATCTGCAACATTAGCCGGAGACTACTTGAGCGGAGACTTGTCATAGTGTGCCAGCAGATCAGCTATATTTTGGTAGATGGCAATGCAACCTGCCTCGCGTAGATTTTCTTCTGAGAAACCACCAGAAAGTACACCAACCGTGCGCAGGTTCGCCTTGCCTGCAGCTTCTGCGTCATAGGGTGTATCGCCCACAACAATGACGCGATTGGGAGAAATGCCCCCTAACTTATCCAGCGTGGAAAAGAAGATATCCGGCTCTGGCTTAGACGATTCCACCTCAGTGGTAGTGGTTGCAGCATCGACCAGATCTTCAACATTCATGATCTGTTTGTAGGTTGCCAGATCGTCCTTTGTAGCAGAGGTAGCGAGAGCGATTCGTTTGCCGTCTGCTTTGACTCGTAAGAACAACTCATGCACTTGAGGAAAAGCTTTTATCCGGGGATGATATTCACGCTTGTAGAGTTCCCTGCGGTAGTCTCGCATACGTTCACCGAAAGTGGGGCCTTGACCATCATCTGATTCATTGAGTTCTTCAAGGGAGAAAAAGACTGGCATTAACTTGTCACTCCCTTTCCCAATCTGGGAGCGTATCTGCTCATAAGGAATCTGATGGCCAAAGTGCTGGAAGGTTCTCTCCCAGGACTGCGCATGAAAGTCAACAGTGTCAACCAGTGTTCCGTCGATGTCGAAAATTACAGCTTCGATCACAAGTTGCTTGTCCTTAGATTAAGTGGTAAGGCGTTAATGTACATTGCAGCAGAATTAGCAGTAGAAATGTTCTGCCGGAAGATGGGTAGAGTGGCGATTGAGGGGGACGGGAAATTGTCTGTTGTAGCCGCTGGCGAAGCTCCTGCACTGTGGTCCCACTCAGCTGCAATTCTGGTGCTAGTTGAGCGCTTCTTTGAGCTTGGAGACGTCCTCACAACAGCAACACGATCTGTGATGGTGCAATTGGTCTGCTTCTGCCCAATAAAAGTGGTTGAAGGCTAACCTGGCTGAGCATCCGGCGGCAGCGTTTACTCTAGCTTCCTTCCTTCTGCACTTCACAGCACTAACCAAGCTTTTGATGCCTTTTGGCAGGCTCTGTATCGTGCTGGTGCTGATGTTGTATTGAGCGCACATGACCATGACTAGGAAAGGTTTGCACCTCAGATGCCTGGAGCGATCGCAGGCTAAAAATGTGGTGTTGGAGCGTTTGTGGTTGGTATTGGAGACTAAAGCCTTTATCTTTATTAAGCATCCACAACCAAACGGTGAAGCTCGAAGTGACTAAACTTACGATGTTCTTAAGCTAGCGCTGCATCCCAGAAGTTATGACTGTCAGCTTGTGCCAGAGCAAGGAAAATTTTACTAATGTAGGAAGCAGCTCATGCCACTAGTGCGATGGCTTGGCATGAGTTCCTTACCGAGCCAACTGTATCTTGTCACCTGTCCTCTGAGGCTCTTACGCATCAAAAATAGAATCTTGCGCTGTCTACACCCACAAAAGTTGGGCTCCTACTATCCCCCGACTGGTATAGTTATAGACGTGGAGAACTTGTACAAACTTTGTAGAAATTCTACAGCTAGAACTTCACAACACTTACGTAGGGGCGATTAGCACAGTGGTAGCGCACTTCCTTCACACGGAAGGGGTCACTGGTTCGAATCCAGTATCGCCCATCAAGCTTGAAAGTCTTTAAACCAAGTACTTGTAAGTTCTGGAGCTCCTCTAGAGCAGCCTGATATTTTCCTGGAATGCTTTAATTGCTCTTTCGCTAAGCATAGCCTAACTGGTGGTAACAGAATCCATCCAACATCTAAGGCCCAAGCTTGCAGCTTGGTAGCTTAATACCCCTGACAATTGCTGATTTCACGTTGCTCAAGCTTCAGTGGTAGCATTTCCACGCATAGCCTATACCTCTAGCACTTACTACTCAAGTAGGAGTACCAGTGGCTTGGGAGCCCCGCCCTTGGAGCTGCTTGATGTTTGCTCCGGAGCAAGTCGGCCAAGAGAGAAACTAGACTGACAGCAGTCAGACAGGGGAGAATAGAATGCATGCAATACTCCCTTTTGAGCCGATTTCAAGGAACTTTGTTGGGTGCTATGGTTGGCGAAACCTTGGGACTTGCTAGCTCAAGGCAACTCCTACCTCAATGGGCTAGCCCCCACATTATGTCCCAGCCGGAATCGACGCAACTGTATCAACTAGTGAAACCCTACGCCGCAGCATTAATTTGTGGTGGCTTAGACTTGGCTCAATGTCGACAGCCGGAACATCTCAACACCTTGCTCTCGCCAGTTCAAGTGATTGGCGGGACATTACCTGTAATATTGTTTTTTCATGAGGACCTAGGCAAGTTACAACAACAGGTTTGCCAAGCAGTTAGACTTTGGCCTGTGCCTCTGGAAACTCAACATGGTGCTTTAGCAGTGGCTTTTGCGATCGCTCAAATAATGCGCGAACAACTCAATCCCTACACCTTAATTCCACAAATTGTTAAGGATTTGCCCGGCTCAGCCTCCCTCAGGCAAGCTCTAGAGCAGGTCCATCACCTCTTAAAGCAAGGGGCAGGGCTAGATAGAACACAGCAGAGTCTGAATTTACAAACTGGTATAACGACTCCTGATGTAATTATTGCTCTTGCTTTTTATTGTTTCTTAAGTAACTTAGAGAACTTCCGGCTCACCCTTACCCGGGCTTTACGTACTCCTGATCCCCATCTAACAGCCATGCTTGCCGGAGCCTTGTCAGGAGCCTACAATAGCAGCATTGGGATTCCCTTAGAATGGTGGTTAGAACCAGGCTACCAGTCTCTGCCTTCCAGTTTAGAGGTGGCAACACCAAAAACGTTACAACTTGCCATTCACCTAATGGCTGCCTGGAGTGGTGTCTACGACCCTACCAACGCCCCAATTCTGGTTAGTGGCAGTCAAAGTCCTGCGGTAGCTGCTCCTGGAATCATTCGGCCTCGATAAATGAAGGATGATGTCAATCCGTCGGAAAAGCCAGATTTTTTGGTAGGTAAGTTAGCAGATATATATTGGAACATTGCTTAAACTGTTGAATCTGCAATTGTTCACAACTACAACTAGCCGTGTAAGTTCATTCAGAATTTATGAGCGCGATCGCAGGATCCACAACATTATGAAAGCCGCAATTTAGCCATGAAATTGTTGCCAAGGCGATCGCTCTCTTCATGTAGACCGTTTATTGCTTTCATTCTAGCTGTTGTCGCTCTGTCTGGAATAATTGGACACCGCTTCTACAATGAGCCAAGGCTAACCGTTGGAACGTTGGCACCTCAAACTATTCACGCTCCTGCGCCTGCCCGTGTAGAAGATACACAAACCACTCAGTCTCAACGGGAAGTAGCTCGCCGAGAGGTACTGCCAGCATTAATGATTGATCAGGAGGCGACTCAGCGAATTACGCAAGATTTAGAGAGTCAGCTTGACGAAGGTCAAGAACTTCGCCAGTTGGCTGGCTCTTTTCCTTTTGTCCTACCCTCTATTTTATCGACTGCTACACAGCTCTATCTGCGTAGTGCCCCTCAGCTAGAGTGGCAAATGATTTTAACCGCTCTTCAAGCAGGGCAGTCTAGTACGAATCCTCAGCCCTTAGGGTCGGTGGGGGGACAACGATTTCTATTGGAACTTCAAACCTACCGGGTATCAACCTCTGCTCCAGAGGTGCAGCTAGTCGATAAGATTGTTCGGGCTCGCCAGCGTTACCAGCAGGCCCTGAAGCAGCTGGTTAAATTTCCAGCCTTTGACACTTCCCTTCTAAATTTAACTAATCAAGATTGGCAGATAGTAAAGCAAGAGACCCTGCGGGCATCGGAGCGGATGCTAGCGCAGGGAATTGCGCCGGGTTTGCCACCAGAAACCTTAGAAACTGCAGTAGCTCTGAACCTTAGTGCTTTGCCTCTGGCAGTCCAATCCCTGGCTACGCAACTACTGTTAAATCAGTTGCAACCGAATTTAGTGGTAGACCGGGCGACAACCTATCGCCAAGCAGAACAGGCGGTGCAGAATACCCAACGAAGCTTCTTAAGCGTAGAACCGGGGGAAATCATTGTTCGCTCTGGTCAGCCTATCAGCCATAAAGCCTTCGTGTTGCTTGACCATTTTGATTTAACGCGTCGGGGAGTTCACTGGTTAGAGCTTCTTGGCACAGGAGGTCTGGTGATTATCACCTTTGGTGTGTTCTGGCTGGTGAAAAACTGGAGCAAGGCTCCGCTGGTGCAGCGAGATTACATTTTACTCCTAACGCTAGCGATGACTGTATACCTGTCAGCTTGGGTTGCTAGTGTGGAATACACGAGTTTGCCTGCAGTGGGCCTGCTTACGGGTAGCTTTTACGGTTCCACAATTGGGCTAACTATGGTTGGGCTATTAGCTGTCTTGTTGCCTTTAGAAGCAGATGCAAACTGGCTGGAGCTACTACCAATTATTGCCAGTAGTTTGGTTGCGGCTGGGATGGCAGGGCGACTGAGATCGCGCGAAGAGCTGGCACTGCTTGGTGGCGGTATTGCTTTGGTCCAGGGGGTGAGCTATCTCATCCTTAATAGTGTCACAGGCTTGGTGTGGTATGGCTTACTGAAGGCGGCAGCCTGGTGCAGCCTTTTAGGATTGAGCTGGAGCGTTGTTGCTTTGGGAATCAGCCCCTACTTGGAACATTTGTTTGACCTGTTGACTCCGATCCGGCTAGCGGAACTCGCCAACCACAACCGCCCGATGCTGAAGCGATTGGCCGTAGAAGCGCCGGGTACATTTCAGCACACCCTACTGGTAGCAACCTTGGCGGAGGCGGCAGCGCGAGCCCTCAACTGCAATGTGGAGCTGGTTAGAACTGGCACTCTCTATCATGACATTGGCAAACTCCACGACCCACAGAGTTTCATTGAAAACCAGCTGGGAGGCCCTAATAAGCATGATGAGATTAATGATCCCTGGCGAAGTGCCGCAGTTATTAAAAAGCATGTCACTGAGGGCTTAATTATGGCCCGCAAGTGTCGCTTGCCGAAAGCAGTAAAAGCGTTTATTCCCGAACATCAAGGAACTCTGCTGATCGCCTATTTTTACCACGAAGCCCAAAAACGAACAGGTAGAGCCACTGTAGATGAGGCAGATTTTCGCTACGATGGGCCTGTGCCTCAGTCGCGGGAAACGGCAATTGTCATGCTAGCAGATGCTTGCGAAGCTGCCTTACGTTCCCTACAGGAGGTGAAGCCGGAAGATGCGTTGCTAACCGTTAACAAGATATTTAAAGCTCGCTGGCAAGACGGTCAACTTGTGGACTCTGGCCTTAGTCGTCAGGAAGTGTCACAAGTTGCTGAAGTTTTTATTCAAGTTTGGCAGCAGTTTAATCATCAGCGTATCCGCTACCCGGCGACAACCCCTGCTGTCAAAGGTAGCTAGCCTTTCAACCCGCTGCCTGCTTCCGAAGGAACAATATACTGCTGTGCAGCCAGGAAAAAAACCAGGATTGGGGCAATGGAAATCACTGAACCGGCAGCAATCAAGCGCCAATCTAAGGAAAAAGTACCAGCCAATTTAGCCACGCCTAAAGGCAAAGTATAATACTCTGGCTGGTCCAAGACAATCAAAGGCCAGAGAAAATCGCTCCAAGACCCAATAAACACAAAAATCGCCAGCGTGACCAATGCCGGCCGGATTGATGGCAGCATCACGTGCCACCAGATGCCAAGCTCGGAACAACCATCCATCCGAGCCGCTTCCTCTAACTCTTTGGGAACTCCTTGAAAGGCTTGTCGTAGCAGAAAAATGCCAAAGGCAGAGGCGATTGCTGGGAAAATAATTCCTAAGTAAGTATTTCTTAACCCCAGTTGCACAGTCAAGATGTATAAGGGAATCATCACAATCTGAAATGGGATCATGATTGTGGAAATTACGGCTGTAAAGATCACATCTCGGCCTACAAAGTTTAAACGAGCCAAAGGATAGGCTGACAGGGAGCAGAAAACCAGGTTGAGGGTAACGGTTAAAACTGCAACCAGAACACTATTAAGTAAATAACGGCCAAACGGGTTTGTCTGCCACACTTGCACAAAATTTTCCCCCGTTGGTTGGCTCGGCCACAGCTGGGGGGGAAACTCAAAGATATTTTCGGCTGGAGACTTAAAGGCAGTACTGACTAGCCAGATCAGCGGCACCAGCATCACTAAGGCAATAATGACCAGTAGTAAATAAACACCAATCTGGGAACTTTTGATGCGGGTCATGAATTATTTCAGGGCAGATGAATACTTTGTACCAACTTCATACCATTTCACAAAGTTTCTGCCATAGATTCAGATCTTGAGATCACCTTCACGAGAATTTTCCTGGTTGAGGCGATTGTTACGTCACTAGTGCAAGCAATAGGGTGCTGGAACGTAAGAATGGCATTACTGATTATGGGGAATCTAGTTTGGGAAACCTGGTAAAAGACTACTAACACTACTTCCCTACCGCTTATCCCCTTATCTTCCTACTTTCTCAATAGGACTGCCAAATTCTCTTATTAGTGGTAGCTCCAACTCATTGATCGAGAAGTGGGGGTAGAGCTCCCTCGCTTGGCTGAATGCCAGTCCTCCTAGAATGACACTACTCAAAAAGATCACAACCGCAGAGTGATTAAACTTGCGTGATCGGCCCTGGCCCCGAGGAGCTAATCGCTGGCGGCGAAACCGATCAAGTGAAACAACCTGAGCAGAAATTAGAGGATCACGGACGTAATGTCCACTCCAACTGATAATCAAACAGGCTTGGCAATGGTAGCACTTGACTAGCCCACTAACCCGGCTGCCTACTTGGGCACCTTGAGTATGGTGACAGACCGGACAGGTAACACGTGAGCGATGAGAAGAAAAAGCCATAAGGCGAATTTAGCCACTTGTACCTTAGTCTACTGTGTTATGCCCCTGTCATAAAGCAAGCAAAGCCAAAGAAGTATTGAGTAAAATCAACCGACACTTCAAGTTCATGTAGCCGGTAGATTGTTCATGACCAGCATACTCTCTCAGTCAAAATCTATTTGCTTTTACCGTCCCCAGCCCGCAGCGACAGGAGCATCAGCAGGAAGCCACCAAGTAAAATGGCGATCGCAAACCCACTTGCCACCAAATCTGGCCAATTTATATCTTCCATCAGTTACTTCTAAACGCTAGTGATTTGATGCCTTACTAACCATCAAACAATCTTAAATTCCTTAAGTTCAATAAATAGAAAGCGATTAATAGAGAGCAGAGCGAACAACTTTAAAGCTAAACAGACCCTAAGGCTCTAAATTAATCTGCTTGAGATGAATATGCTTACGCCCAAGCGAAACTTCAAACTCATCGCCTGGGTGAAGCTCCATTTGCTTGGTATAGGCCGAACCAATTAACAAATTACCATTGGCTTGGACTGCTATTCGGTAGGTGGCGCTTCTGCCCCCACGACCATTACCATCTTGTAGTTTGCTATCTAGCTCAATACCTTCAGCATCAATTAATGCTTTCAGGAACTTCATCGTGTTGAGACGTTCTCCTCCCTCTTTGGTAAGGCTGTAATAGCCACAAGATCTAGCTTTCTCCTCTTTGCTGAGATTGCCAAGCTCCTGCACCTTGTTGAGTAGCGCTTCACCTACAAGAGGTTCGATCTTCTTCTTTTTATTCACTCAAGCTCACCAATATTTTCTACGCCGTTAGAAATACTACTTTATTAGAACTATTTTCAATGGCTTAACAAATAACTTCAATAACTCTGCCAACTA
>CADCWO010000221.1 GCA_902806435.1 uncultured Synechococcales cyanobacterium
TTGCTAAAGCGGTTGTGGTATGCCGAGAGAACACTATAACCTGACCATTTTGAATGGTGGTTGATGAAATCAGCGCCTCAATTTGAGGCGTAATGTTATAGATATTGATCCCCTGGCTAGTTTCTACTTCAATAATCTGATTTACAATTGCCATCTGTTACATTCTTATCACTGTTGAACGTTGCCTGCCTAGCCTCCTAATTTTCCCAATCAGTGACATTGCCAAACGGAAACTACGTATTTTTTTCCTTAAATCCTGTTTAGGCTTGACAGTCTCTACCTGACGATCAACCTACTGAAAGCTTCAACTAATCTTTAAGCATCCTACAATTTGATCTTACAGTACCGCTCTAACCGAGCTTTACGGTTTGAAGGCAAACGTCAAAGGCGATTCCACTGAAACAAAGCGGAAAGCTCGTTGCTTTGTCCACTGCACTGGTTAGCTAGGTCCTTTGAGCAATGATATAAACATGATTTTCAGGATATTGGTCATATTCGAGATGGCGGCATGTGCAGTGGTTCTTAGTAAGAATCTCTAGGAAAGCATCTACCCCCAAAGTGCTGTACTCAAAGCCCTGACCTTGGAATGCCCCCGAAATCTCGCTGATTGTATGTCCACCACCACAGGTGAATAGGAGTACTCCGTTGGGTTCAAGAGCATCGCATAGCTTTTTCATAACAGGCTCTTGCTTGTTTAGCGGCAGATGGAAAGTGCTGTCCCAAGCAGAAATGAAGCTGTAAGGTTTTGGAGGAATCCAACAGCAGATGTCTTCCCTGTAAAAAGTAATTTCGGGATGCAAGTGCTTGGCTAAATTTATCATTGCTCCAGAAATATCAAGCCCTTCAGCCTGAAATCCATGCTTGGATAAGATATTGATAAAACGGCCGCTACTTCCACACTCTAGGTCAAGAGCTGAGTGCCTCTTAGAAGTAAATTTGATAGCCTGCTCCAGTTGTGCAATCCCGTATGGCGAATCTTGATGTTGACTCTGCCACCATCGGGCAACCTGATCATATCGGACAGCTATATCGTTCGGATCCATAGGATGTAATGACCTAATGCTGAAAGTGCTCGACGGCAGATAATCTCAAGCTCTTGTTAATAACCTCTGTTCCGCCTGTTTCGCCTGCATCAAACCAGTATTGGGCTGCTGGCGCTCATAATGAAATTGAGACTACTTGAAGCTATTTTTCAATCGCATCACATGCTACACCAAACCTATGAGTCTTGCCAGATTTGCTGACAGTCCATCGAATGGATTTCAACAATTTGATCACACTACTTGAGCATAAGTACAACCTTACCCTTACTGAAAAGTCTGTGCGGGCAGGTTCTCAAGACAAGGAAGGCGCAAAGCAGATTGATAGCCCACTAGATAGATGTGACAATCTCCTTACCCTTGATGATTGTATCCGCTTAGAGTTGGCCTCGGAGTCTGGAAGTGCGATCGCTTGATGGATAGCAGTGCACTCCATTGCTGAGCAGGTGGTCTGGGTACTGCTAAGGAGCTAGGGAAGCCACTAGTTGAGGTTTAGATAGGGCTTCTTTCCGGCAGTATGAGTAGGAGCAGCAAAGACAGTTCTATGATGCTGATGGGATCTATCTGAGAAGACGTGCCTAGTGATGAACCGGTTGATCAAGAGCATTCACCAAGAGCTGCTGCCTGAGCTACAAATCGAGAGCCTCACTCCCCACAATCCAGTGGTCGTCCACCAGGTTCCAGCTCCCTGGCGGCTGCTTGGGACAGGGAACTACGCGGCAGTGCTCTACCACCCTAGCTATCCAGACCAAGTGGTGAAGATCTATGCGCCTGGACGCCCAGGCATTGTGGAGGAGCTAGAGGTTTACTGCCGCCTTGGGTCCCATCCTGCCTTCTCCAAATGTCTACACGCTGAAGAGACCTTCTTAGTCCTCGAACGGCTGTACGGAGTGACCCTCTACGATTGTATGCACCTGGGGTTGCGAATCCCAAAGCAGGTCATCAAGGATATTGACCAAGCTTTAGACTATGCCCGTGGCTGTGGCCTGCATCCCCATGACGTGCATGGCCGTAATGTGATGATGTGCGAGGGTAGAGGACTAGTGGTGGATGTCTCAGACTTTCTCCATCAAGGGCCTTGCTGGGCATGGGATGATTTGAAGAAAGCTTACTACTGGCTGTATCTTCCCTTCTTCTGCCCGCTGCGGCTGCGGCTACCCTACTTTTTTCTAGACGTCATTCGTGCGGCCTACCGGCTTTACCGCCGCTTAGTTCCCCGCCGCTCATAGGTAGTTAGCTCACTTGGAGGATATTGCTGGCTGGGTTAGAGCGACCCGCTAGTTTGTAGGACAATCCCCTTCCATAAGAGCTGCTGAAGGGGTATGAGACGATGAGCATGTTAGGGGAAAGACAAGTTACCGTAGCGTCACAGATGTGCAAGCCCAATTGAACCTTCATGGCTAAAATCTTTCGCACATCAGGGGTGACATGAATGAAGTTGCATCTTAAAGTAAGAGCTTAACCCAAAAGTTTCGCGTCTCCCTCAACTTTTGCAACAAAATTCTAGGGGTTATCGACCATCTCGTGCGCCAGATTACTGAAGAGATTGCTCTCCAGCTCATTCCAGTCCCTGTCCCCAATCGTCTGGTTACACTGAGTTGTAGCCTGCTGCCAGTTGTGGGTTTTGCACTCTACTGTAATGCTGCCACCCTGCAAGCCTACGCACTGGTTGACCATCGCTAGCCCAGGCCCATAACATAGATGGTACCGACGTTGCTGGCACGGTGGAACGCATCAAATAAGTAGGCTTAGTCTGCTGTTGGAATTCAAATTATCCAGCAAACTTGGAAGATTGTGGCGGCATTTTGATGCTAACTCCTGCTGCTAGTTGATGAACGTCTTCCAGGTTTAGTTCTTTCATCGTTTATCCTTGCTGCTGGTCAACAAACGCTTTCAAGAGCCCAACATCCTTGCCACGATTGTGCGATCGCTCATTCTCCACCTGGATTGCTTGATGATGCTCCCAAATGAGGTTTTGATTTTCCGCAAGGAACTCCTTCGCTGCTTGTCTGTGAATACCAAATTCCCGCTCTAGCAGCCCTGGTGTCAGTGCAAAAGTATTATCAGGATGCTGCCGGTTCCAGCCTTGGAGCGCCAGAAAAATCCGCATTGCACGCTCCTTTGCTCCACCTGGCTTAGCAGGTTTTAGAGCGGCTCCAGCTTTTGTCCTTGCAGGTGCAGCGAGTTTTTTACTATTGATAGCGATCGCAGTAGCAGCCTCTGGCCTCAGCGTCCTGTCTGAACTTGCCTGGACTGGCTCCCTATCGGTAGGTGTTAATTGCTGTTGACTGGGTGTAACTGCCTGAGTCTGTCCGTCGCCATTGAGCAACTTGCGGAAACCGTCCAGCTTGGCTTGAGCTTGGGTAAGCTCATAAGCCAACCGGAAATTTTCGGCCTTCAACTGTTCAACCTCTGGTTGCTGTGCAACTGCCTGGTCCCGTTCTACTCTGAGTTCAGCGACCTGTTGGCGGAGTCTCTCCACTTCTGTCGTCAGCCACACAAGGGTACGCGCTTGGTCCGTAAAAGCTTGTGAAATTGCTGGGGTGACACTTGCCACTGGCTCAGACATCGCTTCTATCGGCTGTGCCGGAACCTCAGTGGGAGTGGGATCAGCCGTTACTCTATCCCCCGATAAGGGGGATTGTGTTCTCTCCAGATGTGATTCAACCCACTTCAATAGTTGGGTCATCTTAACTGGTTGATTTGGACATTCAGGACAGATGGTATTGAGCACTGCCACCCAGCGATCGTGTTCGGTACGTTCAATCCGCAGGGAACCACGCTTGCGGAATTTGGATTTTGGTGGTGCTAACTTAACGTCTTTTGAAGGCGTTGCTGTAGGTGTCACAGAAGCTGCTTCAGAGGTTGTCCCTGCCTCTATTGATTGTGTTTGCGGCTGTTGTGGTGTAGGAGGTAATCCATTCGCCATGACCTTAATGCCTCTAACGCTTAAAATCTTACCTTGCTCCCCTAACAAGCGGTAGTGAAAATAGTGCTGGGTAGCGGCAGCATTGGGTAGAGTCTTCCCCTGCTCATCGAGTAGGTGTCCAAGATAGTGCTGTAGAAAGCGGTGCTCATTCTTGTGCTCAGGGCAAAAGTAGTGAATTGCGATCGCCCCATAGATCCCTCTAAGCCGATGGATGCTTACGGTCTTGAACCCTTCCAGTACAGGTACAATTGAGCCAAAGTGCTTCTCAACACGCCGATTTACCCGTGAATTGAAAGCATCAATCTCAGCCGCATCGTGTCCTAGCCCAACTAGATCTGCTATTTCAGGCATGGCTCGGAATCGTTCAACGGCGCTTAGTACCTCACTTGCTGGTAGCAAGGTCAGGATATCAAAGGGTGGGGTATCCGGGTCCTTCTGTTGCCCTTCGAAATGGATTGTATACGCATATCCTGTACGTTGGAACTTACCCCTTGCCACAACTTCTGTATGTCGTCTACCCGTGAGTGCTGCGATTGCGATCGCTAACTCTTCAGGTTCATCCGAGTGTAAAAGTTCTTGAGCCTTAGCTAAATAGAGTAACAAATTAACAGGCTGTAAGTTGTCCTGTCGTTGGTTATTAGCTCCAGTTGTTGTGCTCCGTAGCTTGGCGTAGGTTCCCCGGTCATACTTGAGGTAGGCTAAAGCGTGGTGTTCCTGGCTCTTCCCTTGTTCTCCTGTGCTGTGCTTTGTCCAATTTATCCTATGACTGTTTGCCTCTGTCAGTGGTAGAGCTCCATCAGCGATCGCTTGACCGACTAGCCGACGGTACACAGGTAGGTATTGAGAGCCAATGGATGACTGTGGATAGCCTTCCTCTAGAAGTGCGATTTCAGCCCTACACAGGTTTTGAATCTCTTTCTCAGACGACAGTTGCTTTACGCGCTCAACAAAATGTAGGGCAAGCTGGCCGAGATCATCACGGGTCAGTTTCGTACGTTCTCTCAATTCAACCCTCTGGCGGTAGCGGGCAATAATTTCGTCTCTAGACAGGTCATGAGATTGGTTGAGGGGAGTGTAGCTCATCGCTCAGGTTTGGCGTAAAGGTATAAAAGTGAGAGTGATCTTGAGTTAGTGATGACAGTGGTAGTAGTGGTTCAAGCAGAGCTAGAAGTTCAGGAATTTTGTTTTGCGTCATACCAATTTAAACGGTATTCAAGGCAGATAGGGCGTCTAGGATAAAGGGATATCCTGTGACAGAAGCCGTCACTTCCGGTGTTAACTGATCCAAGAGTTGATCCACTTTAGTTTGAAGTTGAGCCAACGTCTTGAACAAAGTCCCCTTCAGATCTACCTTGAGATATTCCCACAAGCGCTCAATGGGATTCAAGGGCAGTAGGGCGGTTGGAACAACAATATGATGTTCTCTGGCACCACCAACCCTTTGCCTTTGTGAAATCGCCCATTGTCTACTTGCAGAATGTTGAGGCTCTGCGGATAAGCCTTGGAAAACTCATTCAAGAACCGTTGATAGCACTCGGTATCGACAGGGGAGAATTACACAAAAAAGGACACTCCAGTTTCAGGTTCCACGGCACCATAGAGCCAGAATGCTTTGAATAACCACTGGCATCGTCCAATTGGTTTAACTCCAGAGGCAGTACTCAATCGTCCGATGAGGCTATGCAGCCCAAAGCGACTCTCATCCTCAGCAAAATAGCGAATTGGTCGCTCATCGTGGCGAATGGAGCGATAGTACAGACTCAACACCCCGAGGTCGCCCTTGAGGTTTGCTCAAAAGCAGAGCGTTGCTCGCTATCTTGCTGGCAATGTTGAGGACGAGCAACTTTCAGTTTCGCTTTGAGCCGGTGATATTAAATCCGGTTAATCACTCATAGTTAGCTACCGCTTGTGCCCACCAATGAAAATTCGTTAGCTCCTGAATGAGATCACGTCGCTCAAGCAAGACTCGACAGCGATGAGCCATGAGAGCTTCTAGCTGATCTAAGTTGGCAAAAATGCGATTTGCCATGGCCTGATTAGTCAAGGGCCACAATCGTTCAGCAGGTTGTAGCTCTGGGGACTTTGGAGGTAGAAACAGCAGATGAATGCCCTCTGGCACTCGTACCTTGTCACTGGTATGAAAGGCAGCCTGATCCACCGCTAAAATCACTCGCTTTTGCTTACCTAAGTCAAAGTGCTGAGCAAAATCTGCCAACAGGCGGCTAAACACCTCGCTGTTGAGCAACGGCACAATCCACCAGTAAGTGTCTCCTGTGGTGGGACACCCAAAGCCAACTAGCCATAGCCATTGATACTTCCAGTTGACTAAGGCAATGGGTTGTTCCCCCAAAGGCACCCAAACTTTGCGATTAATCGGGTGCAATCCAAGGCGATGCTCATCTTCGGCCTACACCTCAACTGTTGCATCCGGATGCTGCTGCTGTACCTGCTGTACGGTCTGCACCAGTTTTTTTTCCAGCGCTCCTGCTCTAGAGGGTCAGCCTCAACATGAGCCGGATGGGGGCGACGACGGCGCATCTCCATCTGGCGCAGGTACTCCCAGCCTCGTTGTGGATGAACCGGACGTTCCAGAATCTGACTCATCCACTGGGCAACTTTCGGTCCATCCCACAAGTCTCCATTCGCAGGCTGCTCGTTGAGCAACTGCCACAATTGGGCTTGCTGTCGGTCATCGAGCAAGGGCGCAGCACCTGGTTTTTGATGCCGCTTGTCCCCTAAGGAATCCACTCCAGCGTGGTTATACCCCCAAACCAATTCATAGATCCAACTACGGCTATACCCGCTCAGTGCAGCCACTTCCTCGGTGTGCTTGCCTTGGGCTAACAGCCAGATGGTCTGATAGTGGCGGCTTTCCACCCCATCTTTTGCTTGGCGATAGCGCTTCTCCAACTCCTCTACACTTAGATGAGCCGCAATTTGAATCCGTTTACCCATCTCGTCTATCTAGTGCTACTCCCTCCATTATGGGCATTCATTCGGATTTGATATAACGAGTCATTTGGTAGACCGCATGATACTGGGCCTCTATTCCTAGGGTTTGCGCTAACCACTGTTGCACAGCTGCGTAGCTTTGAAACCCGGGATTGGGGTCTTGTAAGCGCTTTGCCAAAGCTGCTTCTGCCCATTGCGGAATCGCCCGGGGGAGTGCGGGTGATTTCTTGACGGACACCATCGCAACTAAGCCCCCCTCTCGGTACAGCGATAACCACACTTGCACCGTGTTTCGATGTTTCCCAATCGCCTTGGCAATGGCACTGATGCTGGGTGCCGTGTCCTGTTTCAACCAGTAGAGCACTTGCAATCGTTCTTTGGCGCTTGACGTTTCGGCTTGACGCAACTGCTGTGTCAAATCAGTCAAACTTTCCTTCACCTTGATTGAGGTGATACCGACCATTGGTAGAACAGCGAAACGACTTGTTCAGCCTAACCCTTTTGCCCTGTACTCAATTTAAATTGGTATCACATCCTACACCACCTCTAGAGCTACTGGGTCGTCAGTATGGGTAACAACATTTTTTATCCCTGTCATTTCTTGCCAAGAGATGTTTGGGTACTGATCACGAAGCGGCTGGCTGAAAAATTGCTTTGTTGTCTCTTCAACACTAATAATTCGGTAGAGGATCGAAGCCAGTTTCTCATCGTCTACTGCTAATTGAGTACACTCAACTCCTGCAACATAGCGTTGAATTTGCCCCGCTATCTGCACAATGTCTAGGGGGGAAGCCTGAGCCCTATTAGACATAAATTGCCTATGCTGAGTTGAGCATGTCACGTCTATGAAGCTAATTGCAACTCTGTCCAATGTCTTCCTAACAGTGAAAATAAATACTCAAGTTCATCTTTGCATTTGTATAGCGCTACACAAACCTGTTAGGACATTATTATGGAGTTAGAGAAGCGTTCAGATGCCACTATGCCTGCTCCTTACAGTTACGACCTGTGCCAAAAAGCGATTGAAGCCGTTAAAAGCGGTGAACGAAAAAGTGAGGTATGTCGAATGTTCAATATTAGGCGCAACACGTTGGACCTGTGGCTGAAACGGGAAGAGCAAACCGGGGACTATCAAGCGATTACCAATTTTCAAAAGGGCAGTCGGCACAAAATCAGCGATTGGAAATGTTTTCAAGCGTTTGCTCAACAACATGGTGGTAAAACTCAAAAGGAGATGGCGAAGTTATGGGGAGAGGGGGTGACTCAGCAAAACATCAGTAATGCCCTGATGAAGCTGGGTTTGAGTTGTAAAAAAAGACTTACGAATACCGAGAGCGCGACGAACACAAGCGGCAGGAGTTTGCAGAACGATTGAAGGGCAAGTTGCCGCAGCAGATAGTGTACGTGGATGAAGCGGGCATCGATAACCGAGACGACTTCCCTATGGCTACTGCGAGGTAGGGCAACGGTTCTATGCACTCAAATCGGGCAAGCGTACCGAACGAGTCAGTTGGATTGCCA
>CADCWO010000222.1 GCA_902806435.1 uncultured Synechococcales cyanobacterium
TCCTGCTACTTACTATCTGCGGGAAGTGGAGCAATTTTAATTGTCTAGCTGTTTGACTGACTAAACGGTTTAAATTTTACCGAGGTGTACTTCTGAACAATCCTATAAACTTCACTTATCAAAGTGATAAAGTAAACTGTCACTAAACTTAATAAACGGGCGTTAGAGTTAAAGCTATTAGGTCCAACTAGACCTTTCCTAAGCCTATGACTGGTATTGAGTACCCATCACGACCATCCAACCCTTTGGATTTACCCGGAAGGGTAAATCTGGCATCACCCATGACCGTCCTGTGTGATTTTGATGGTCCCTTAGTCGATGTATCAGAGCGGTACTACAGAACTTACCAGCTTAGTCTGGTAGATACCCAAGCCGCTTATGAAGCCGAAGGCATTACTTTACCCGTCCAGGAGCTGACTAAACAACAGTTTTGGCAGATGAAGCAAGAGCGGGTTGCCGATGCTGAAATTGCGTTGCGCTCTGGCTTGCGATCGCGACAGATTGAGAAATTCCTAGAAAACGTTCACCAACGAGTTAATCAACCGGCATTGCTGCAACAAGACCAATTGCAACCCGGCGTTCGTTGGGCCTTAGCACTCCTTCATGCTCGTGGCATTAACCTGGCAGTGGTGACTCTGCGTTGCCAAATGCAAGCGCAGCAGGTCCTACGTGATTATGGACTAGATCAGCTGTTTACAGTAATTCGAGGGGCACCTGATGAACTAGCCGCATACCCAAACTACACAGAAGCTAAGAAACAATTACTGGCTGAGGTACTGGCTGACTGTTCTCACCCCCCGTCCCAGACCTGGTTAGTTGGTGACACTGAGGCGGATGTGTTAGCTGGACAAGCTCAAGGGATCTCGACGATTGCACTCACCTGTGGTATTCGTAGCGTTACCTATCTCAAACAATTGCAACCAACGCGCATTCACTGCGATTTACTCTCTGCGGCTCATTACTTAAGTGGACTGGTTTGCCCTGTAGAGGCTTAAATATAACTGTTGTAGGGCTATTTCTCAACATCGTAAAGCCCAAATTCACTACGAATCTTAGGTGTCAATGGTCGAAGGTTGATCAAAAATTTTTTGACTGGCGACAACAGTTTGTTTGTTTTGAGCAACCGTTGAGAGTTTGTGGGATGAATATTCTCGCCATTCCCAAGGGTATAAACTGCACCAATAAAAGGCAGTGGCTTGATCGGGGTTCCTCGCTCAGCCATTCTGTCTACAACTTTTGCGTGGTGATAGTGTCTGTAATACCGACAATACTCCTCTTCAGTCTGCGGGAAGTTTTGTAGATTTTGCTGGAGCACATCATGGAGGTCATAGCGAAGAATGTTGCAACTACCGCACCATTGATGGAAGTGAGTCCTATTTATGTAGATGGACTTTCTTGCCTCGGTATAAACATAACCTTTCTTGAGAAACCATCCGTTGGATTGACGGTGTTTGGTCACAAACTCCACCAGATGCTTACTGATGCAATCATCGGCATCAACTTGCATAGCGTGGGACGGCTCTAGCTCACTAGCAGCAATCAGCCCAAGCAGTCCCTTGCGAGTTTTGTCAATGTCTTTACTTGTAAGGTCCGGCAATGATGGTGGAGGAAAATTAACTTCTAAGTATTGGACGTGGGGGTGAATAAACTTAATTTGTGGCCTTTCGTGGCAAACAACTATAACCCTAAAATTGTCTAAGGTTTGATTACAGATGGACTGGATACACCTTTCAAAAAGCCTAGAAACACGCTCCCAAGAGCTAGAAACTTGTTGACTCTTGAGAGGCACAACAAAGACTAACATATTTAATTCTTTTGAAAGAGCATAACTGGTTTAAGCAAGATCAACGCAAGGCGATTTACTTTCTGCGGCCCATTACTTACATGAGCTAACTACCTTGGCCGGGCCTAGATCATGTTTGGCTAACTTGGTGACCACTAAGCTCGCTAGATTACTTACTGTATGGAGAAGACGACTATACCAGGTAGACTTGCTTAGAAGTGTATACAGAAATCACCTTTAGCAAAAAACTGTTGTCTAGATCACCTTCAATAGTGACTGCTCAACCCCAGTGACCATCTTATTTAGACTAAAGGTGTGGTAGATGTGCTCGCGACAGCGCTGGCTCAGGCTAGGATCTTGCCGTCGCCAGTTCAACTTACCTTGAAGCGTCGCTGCCAAGTTGGATGTGTCACCCGGTTGAGAAAGCCCATCTTTAAACTCACCAGTCAAAATTTCTGGCATGCCACCAATGCGGCTGGCAACTACCGGTGTTCCACAGGCCATCGACTCAATAATCGTTCTGCCAAAAGGCTCAGGATTTAAGCTTGGTAGAACTGTCACGTCGCTGAGTTGGTATAGGGGTACAGGTTCTGCTACATGTCCTAGGAAGTGCACATACTTTTGCAGGTTTAAATCCATGACTAGTTGTTTCAAAGACACCTCATATTTCTGGCCTGCTTCTGGACTAGTGTGACATACCGGTTTTCCAGCAAGCAATAGTTTCAGGCTTGGATTGCTATTACTCAGCAATTCGAACGCTTTTATCAGGGTTTCCAAGCCCTTAACTTTATCTAACCTGCCAATATAAGAAATTACCCTGCTATCACTAGCAATATTCCAGGCTTGCCTCAAGTTAGCTAAATTTTCAGTAGGCTTAAAGGTTTCAAGATCAATGCCATTGTAAACAACATCAATCGCATTTTTCTGAACACCACTCTTAAGCCAGTCCAACTTTGTCTGGTTAGAAACAGCAATAAACTGCTGAATATTCTTCATCGTAATAGACCGCTGCCAGCCAATTACAGGTGGACGTGGTTGCCGTAAATGGCAAACCAAGGGGACCTTCCTTACTAAAGCTAATACCGAGCCAAAAAGGCTGTCCTGATATTGATTAATATAGATAATTGTATTAGCAACTTTAGGAAGCTTCCGCCATGCTTGCCAACTATCAGTTAGCAAGTCAAAAGTAGAAGTTAATGGTTTATCTCGAGAAATTGAATAGCCCTTTACCTGCAACACACAGGTGCAAAATTCACGGTATTGTTTCAGTAAATTTCCATCTATAGCGTAAATTAGGCTAACTTTATGGCCTCGCTGGGAAAGGCCACGACAAACATCAAATAAGCTGAGTTCCTGCCCCCCGCGCTTAGTTGACGGTTCACTTTCTAAAACAACAATGTGCACTAAAGTCAAGCTCTTATATCGTGTCTAAGCATTTTGTTGGAAAAAGTTTTTCAACTATTGAACAAGCGCCGTCTTCCGCCGAGTAGTCAAATAACTGAGAAAGGTTGCCAGCTGAAAAAAATGCCGTTGTCCAGCCCGAGATTTTGCC
Organism: uncultured Synechococcales cyanobacterium; assembly: GCA_902806435.1. Taxonomy (GTDB): domain Bacteria; phylum Cyanobacteriota; class Cyanobacteriia; order Thermosynechococcales; family Thermosynechococcaceae; genus CADCWO01. Next base: position 3,336 of record CADCWO010000222.1, read on the forward strand.
CATTGCCCTAGCGGAACTTGCCATGGATCACTGCCCCAGAGCTCAGTAACCAGCTGGCGATCGCTAGGGAGCGTTGTCTCCCATAGTTGTTGTAGTGTTGAACTATGCTGAATGTACCATCCCAGGTTAGGCCAAGACCCCTCTGTAGCAAGTCCCTGAGGTATTGAAGGAGGTGGAATCAATCTTAACTTTTGCCTCAGGCGATTTCGAGCCGCGTGTAGCAGTCTGTCAACCGCTGAGGCATCTGGTCGCCGGCCGGAAGTGGTGTCTGCAATCGTAGAACCACAAATCTCAGTGACAACTAGGCCCCAGAGCCGAGCGTTCAGTTTCCAGCGGGCAGGGGTGCGGCTGTAGCAGTCCGAGATCGCCCGGTCTGCCATAAAAACATCGTAGGGGAAAGTATTAAACATCAGTTGAAACGCTAAGCCCGCTGCGTAACACATCGGACGATTGCGTTTGTCTTCGACCTGCAACCGCTCAAGATCACTTTGCAAGGATGTAGGCACTTCTCCAAACCATGAATGCAAGCGGTGACGCATTTCAGCCTCAAACTTAGAGGGTAACGGGTCTTGAGAAACCGGAGGGTCTAAAAATCCACCATCCCACTGGGCCGGAAACGTCAGCCAGGGTAACCTTTGCCCAAAAAAGTGAGCTTGAGTGCGATCAAGGTTGGCGTCCTTAAATAAAAAATCTGCTGAACAGGCACTCAGTACTGTCCGCGCAGCGAGTTTGCCACAGACGAACTCGCGCGTTCCCAAGAAGTGGCTATCTTGAGCGGACCACATACTCCCGCCATACTTTGCTGCCAGGTCTAGCCACTGTGGATAGTAGTCTGAGTCTCTTTCAAACCCGACGTACTTTGCCCCCGCTAATTCGCACAGTTGCTGAGCGGTGCTCGCCTCTAGGTTGGGCCTATCGTACAAGTTAACCCCCAACAACTGGCCAGGATCTGCGGCAGCAAACAAAATTATGCGGGAATCTAAACCTCCACTAGTGTAGCTAGCGATCGGGCCTAGCCGGGGCAAAGTGCGGATGTGAACGCTCCGACGTACAGCAGCAGTCAGGGCCTCAACTGCTGCTGGCAAACTTGAAAAGAACCCCTCTTGAAATGGCTGCCAATATTCTCGGCGTCGCCAGGTCTGCTGGCCTAAATCCCAGCACGAATGCGTAGCTGCACCCGCATACTTGATCTCCTGGTAGTAGGTGTGGGGGGGAGTTGCCTTACACTGCCAGAGAAATTCGGCCATTGAGACGTAGTCTGGCGTTACCTGCACAGCCGAGTCATCAGCAATTGCATCAGCAGAACTGGCAATGACACAACCAGCGACCTGCTCCGGCCGGTAGATAAAAATTGGGTAATAACCGAAGTGATCGGTGAGCAAGTGCACCTGCTGCTGTCGTGGGTCCCAAACCAGTAGCACCGCCGAACCATTGTGACGCTCAATTGCCTCAATCCCTCCCTTAAGGTACTGCTGAAGTAATAAGCGATTACTTAGGCCCCCTTGATACTGGTGCAGGCTAGCAGCCCGTTGCCATTGAGATTCATCCCAAGCCACCCGTCCAGCACTGATCACTCTAACCCCAGTTTGCGGATCTAGCGCCGGACTAAATAAGTTAACATCACTTTGGCTCACCCAACCACAAGTTAGACCAGGCTCGTTGATGATCTGGGTTGCTTCATCGTCAAAAAACTTCAACCGCTGAACTGCTGCGCTGATGCGTGGACTGTCAGGGTTACCAATAATTGTATACAGGCCTGCCATTATGTTCTCCTAAAAAGGGCGGAAGTGGTTTTTACAAAACAAGCCTACTGAAAGCCAACTTCACCGCCCTTCGAAACACAAAATATGGAAGTTGAGAATAATGCTGACTTGTACGAGCGTAAGGTTAAAGGCTTGACTTGCTTAGCAAACAGTAAAAACTGCTATCCAGCGCAGGCTAATACTGTAGCCGTCCGAAGTTTAAGCACTGCTTAAGCCTGAGCCGCAGTAATGGCTGCCTTCAGCAGAATTAGGGTGCTGCTACGCGTAGTCATAGCCAAGCGCTTTATGATCGAGAACCGATCTAGGGGTAGCCGTGACGCCAATAGTTTTCCCATCCCACGGGTACATCAAGTCGTCTATGTTATGTCCCGGTGGGCCTCCAGTGATTGGTTGGTAGCCTTGAGTTGGGTTCTTAGCTTGCCACTGAGCCCACAACCGGTCCACATTGCAGTGATGCAGAAAAAATATTGGATCATTAGGAGAAGTCTGTGGCAACATACTGCCCCCCACAAACCGATGTACTTTGTTATGTAACTGGGCGCCGAGCCAACCTTCAGACCGGTTGCGGTGACTTGTGCTGGAGGTTGCATCCCATTTAGAACGGTCGTAGGGAACTTCGGCATGTGCGGTATTCACTTCCGATTGGCTGGGTAATGTTGAAGAGAGTTGACGCCAACGACGTTGTAACCCTCCCGCCGGTTGACCATTCTCATTGATAATCGTCCATTGCCCTACCCGAAACGGACCCGTTTCTACCTGGTAATTGTTGTTAAGGTTACCGTTGCCTCCCATAAAGTCAATCGCCCAAACAGGTGAAGCATCCGGGTTCGCTGCATCTTGGGTCCAGTCCCAGTAAGGCAGCGCTATACCCGGCACTACGCTTTGGAGTGCCTGTTCAAATTTATACATAAACTGGCGATGCCACGGATGAAAGGCGGGGCCCTTATGGGCCGCATTACGGTAGCTCGCATTAACGGTTGAGGGGGTCGCTCGGCTTGCTGCAGCAAAGTGCCTTTGCACAAATTTGTTATAAATGCCATTTGCTTTTAATGCTTTGACTCCCCGTATGAAGTCTGCTTTCTCCGTACTCGTAAGATTTCTGATATTTTTTCGAATCGCCATAATTCCCTCCACCAGAGTTTTATAAATATTTCTTTAAGCCTGCTTATAGCGCCAAGTTTGAGATGAACTCTACATTTAGCAAAGCTGTAATTTCAACTGAATCTTTAAAATTCACCGCTCAAATCCAGTGCAACTGTCGGAACCACTACCTGGAGGTCGATCATGTCCTCAGCCACCGCCTCAGGGGATGCATAGTCGCTAAAAGGTAAGAGATAGGTTTCAAACTTGTTAGATTTCTTATTGCGAACCATATCGACTTTTTTGTCATCAACGTACAGTTCAACTGGTTCATCGTAAGGGCTATCAATCACCCCAGATGTATCTGAAATTGTCTGTGGCGTTTCATCTTTCAGCTTAGTCCTGACTTCAAAGCGTCTACCTTTGCGCTCTCCTGTCTTAACGGCTTTGTATTTAGCTCTATCAAAGTCATCCTTAGGTCCCTGTTGCGCCTGAGCGCTACTTGCAAAAAACCTGCCCAAGAACGGGACACTACCTACAGCAGTAGCTCCAGCAATTAAGCCTCCAAGTAGTTTTAGAAGCTGGCGCCGAGAAAAATTTGAAAACATAAAATCTCTCCCCTCAAGAAAAATTTGTTCGCACTGCAAAAACTATAGAGTAGCTAAGGCAAAACTCTGTACCAGGCTCTAAATCTCAGTTCAAGAGCACTAAGCCTACTATTCTAGAAACTACAACCTAGAATTTCTTCTTTCTATAGATAAAACTTTTACTTCAAGCTTTGCCCCCCAAAAGCCAAGGTTAAATATTAGTAAAACTTAAAATATAACGTTGAATATACGTAGCACATTGACGTATTTACTAGGCGTTTATCATACAAGACAACAAAAGGTAATGGCAAGCAACAATATTTCGGTGAACCATGCATTTTTTTAGGCCTATCTGAACGTCTAGCTAAGTCTGAGTAATAATGGGATCCATCCGTATTTACTCCTCACTGGCTGATGCTCTAAATCTCGTGGCTTTATGCCTTGATCAGCTAAAACGTTCTAGTGGTAAATGATTTGTGGGGGAATTATCACGCTAGGAGATTTCTAAAAAGAAGCTCGATGGAGAAAGACTCCCCGCGAGACTTCCGTACAAACCTATTTAACTTGGTGGTTAAATCATTTCACTTTACTTGGGGGAATTTAGTCATGAACTTTAATCGCTTTGGTCAGCAGGAGTCCTTGAAGGGCAACTTAACCTTTCCTTTAAGGGGTAGGCAAGCTTCTCGGTTACCTGTGAGCTACAGGCAAATTGCTGCTGTCACCGCGCTAGCGCTCCTGGCTGGTGGCGTATTGGTTCAAGGGGTATTGCTGCCTGTAGCAAATGCGCAGGTTCAGCAGGACCCGCCTACTGGTAGTGAGACACCTGCTATTCCAATAGAGAAAACCTGTGAGGAACGATCGAGCTTGGGAGGTAAAGAAATTGTTACCAAAACGGAACGCGCAACTTACAAGGAAAGGGAAGCTGTCGTTAAGACTGTCGACAATAAGTCTGAGTTGTACCTAGATGGGCTACTGGTTGATGTTGTTCAGGACCCAACTTCAGGCAAATATCAAACCTATCAGTTACCTTTTTCTGATGGTTATGCTTCTCTATGGGACTTGGCGAAAGATATGATTGACCTCAAAGTAGCAGTTCCTCAAGACCGGCCAAAGTTGGAGAGTAAATCCTAAGAGCGAGTAGCGATCGCGTTGTCACTCAAGGAATGCTTCTAGCTCTGATTGTCAGGCTCCTGCCCTCACCCAGGACCCAGCATCTAACACACTGATGCTAATGGGAACTACCACACAAGCAAGAGAACCAGGTCACTACTTGCTAGACGGTAGTATGAGCCTGTCCATGTCCACTTTCTAGTTAAAAGCTCTGGCTAGCGGTCACTGACAACTTGGGTCTACTTCTAGAGCGAGAGAAGTAACACTAGACTCAGGCTTGGGTTGTTGCAGCTGTTTAAGAAATCCTCAAAACCTACCTGATCTTAGCTCGACTTTATCCATCAGGCTGCGTAGCACAGCAAGTCAGACCAGGCGTTGAAGAGGTGACGGGGAACTTTAACCGTGTCTGATTCCACAGCCGACATTTGAGAAGTCCGCATCTGC
>CADCWO010000223.1 GCA_902806435.1 uncultured Synechococcales cyanobacterium
TTTTGCTAGCACCGTAGGGAAACACGGGGATGAAGGGATGATTGCGAAATACGTCAAGAATCAGGGTAACGAATATCTCAAGCTACACCGAGATGAGCAGCTTACTCTTTTTTGATGCTGATACCCCCTCTGCTTGCAGCGGGGTAGTTCATTCGGAGCGGGCGGGTCGAGTGTGCAGCATGGGTATAATCAGTAGTCCTAATGCCGTGCCTGTCACCAGCCCAAACAGCGTCATAACCAGGTGGTTAAACCCCCACACCCCAAAAGATTGTGCTGCCAGCTCAGCCGGGTAAGCCATAATCAGCACGCCTGTAAGCACTACACCGCGCCACCCATACTGTCTCAACCAGTAGAATCCTCTACCCTGATCGCTCGTGTAAAGGAGGCGGGTAGCGAGGAGTCCCAATACAGTTCCATAGCAGCGCATGCATACTGCCATCGCGAAGGGTGGGGCTAACACTAATCCCATATCGGGCTGTGGACAGACGTACATCCCCATCCCATAGATAATATTGGCGATAACCGGCAGTAGGGGTAAGGTTGAGCTTGCCAAAAAGGGTGCAGCCAAAGGTCCTGATACTAAGGCAGCTAGCACGATATCAGCAGACATACTAACCCAGCGAAAGCTTAGCTGAGAGGAAGTAGTGGCAAGGGTTTTGTGCATGAATCTATCTTAGCGGTTGCAGTCTGAAAACTCAGTAGTTGAGACTTGCCTTAAGCATCAATGGCTAGCAGCAGTAGCCGTTTCTTCTCCTTGCACAACGAGTACTGAGCAAGGAGCATGATGCACGACATAGTTACTCACACTTCCTTCTAGAAATTCTGTTAAGCCTTTCAGCCCTCGACGGCCTAAAATAATTAAATCTGCACCCCAGTTTTGAGCTAACTCACATATTTGAGTACCTGGATTGCCAACTCTATAGTCAACTTGGGCAGAAATTCCTAAACTTGTAGCTTGCTGGTGGTAGGCCTGTAGCCATTTTTGAACTTGCTCAGCTTCCACTTGCAAGCTTTCTTGCTGGAAGGCTTGCTGGAGAGGCTGTAAGCTCCCAACCCCCAATCCACTGCCCAGCGGATCTAACCCAACATTAGGGGTAATAGGGGTAATAAACTCTGCCCTTGTGTCTGCATCAACGCAGTGAAATATCATCAAGTTCGCTGATTCTTGTTTAGCTAAATGCACAGCTTGCTCAAACACCGCTGGTGTTATAGGTGGATGGTCAATGGCAACCAGAATTTTTTTGAAGCTCATCGGGTTCCTCCTGGGCCTAAATCTGTTAATTCTTAACTTAATTTCTGCTGTAAAGCAAGACTAAGGATTGTTTGAACGCCTTACATCTAAATCCTGAACAACCCAACGCCAATCTTAGAGCCTGTCAGCTGGAGATGGATTGCAGCTTATTTTTGATGTATCCGTCCTCTCAACCTTTCATAGAAGTGGCACACAGAATTGTCTAGCTGGGGCATCAGTTGAGCAAGCTTCTTGACCAATCAATCATTGAGCAGGGCTAAAGCTATCAGGAGCGGACTGCGTTGAGGATCTGATCATCTGTTGAGAAATCAACTTCTGTTTTATCACTGCCTGATGCTAGGTAATCATTTTCGAAGGAGTCTTTGAGCCCCGTTAGTAAGTCAAACTTTGGTTGCCAGTTGAGTTCTGTCATTGCCTTGTTAATAGCAGCAAAAAAATGCTGGGTGCGCAAGGGGAAGGCTTTGCGCTTACCAAAATCAAATTGCTTAGGGTCATAGTGAACCAGTTGAATTGCTTCAGGGTCTTTGCTAGCTGCTGCGGCACAGGCTCTAGCTAGACCATCAAAGGTAATGTAGCGATCGCCACTGACGTTATAGATTTGCCCTACGGCTTGTGGGTTGCCCAAGACGGCTGTCATTGCCTGGGCCAGATCTTGAACATGACCGAGCTGAGTGATGTGCAGTCCATGGCCAGGGATCGGAATCGGTCGATCACGGATAATCCGGTCAAAAAACCAGGCTTCTAATTCGTTGTAGTTCTGAGGGCCGTAGATATAGGTGGGACGGATAGCCGTAAAAGGTAGCCCCTGTTCCGCTAGGTAAGCTTCTGTTTCCTGTTTACCCTTGTGCCGACTTTTAGGGTCGGTACGATCGCCTTCCATGTGGGGTAGTTGATCCGATTTCAAATACACTCCAGCCGAACTCATGTACACAAAGTGCTGCACCCGCTCTTGGAAAATTTCTGCTAGGGGTTGCGTGTCACTGCGTTCACGGCCATTGTTGTCAAAGATGGCGTCAAAATTTTCTGAGCCTAGTCGTTCTTTGAGGGCTGTGGCATCGGTGCGATCGCCGTGAATCTGCTCTACTCCCTCAACCGGTGCAGGCTTGTTTCCTCGGTTAAATAGCACTACCTGATGGCCCTGCTCTACCAATAGCCGGGTTAGGTAAACCCCAATGAATCGAGTGCCACCCATAACCAGTACTCGCATTTGCCTTATCCTTATGCTTTGCTAGGTAATAGGAAAAGTTTATCGTTCCCTGTTCCCCTAGCTACTAAGTGCAAGGAATTTTGGCGATCCTCAAAGGACCATAGTATTTTGAAAGCATTAGTCTATGAGTCTATGTCTATGCGACAGCTCCTCACCAATATTTTCAACTGGAGAATCCACCTCCGCTTAATCCTATCCCTAGTGATGATTGTGCTAGCAACCCAACTCATCCCACAACCCGCGCTCGCCACAGGTGTAAGAGACCTACCCAATCTCAAGCCTGGGGATAGTACCTGGGTGATTGATCAAGGTCAAGTTTTGAGTGTGATCAATAAAGGCAAGATCAACCAAACCCTTGATGATCTGGCTAAAAGTACAAATAACGAAGTGCGCCTGGTCACAATTCATCGTCTAGATTATGGTGAAACACCTGAGAGCTTTGTCAACGGCCTATTTGAAAGATGGTTTCCGACACCAGAGGCTCAAGCTCACCAAACCTTAGTGGTCCTTGATAACGTCACTAATGGCACCGCCATCCGTACCGGAACTGACGTCAAATTGACGTTGCCGGATGAAATTGCCGAGAGTGTTGTTTCAGAGACGATACAGGTACCGCTTCGTAAAGGGAACAACTACAACCAAGCATTCCTAGATGCCAGCGATCGCTTGGCCACCGTCTTGGCAGGTCGTCCTGACCCAGGTCCTCCCCCAGAAGAAGAGATAGCCTTAGTAGAGAGTACCTATAAGACTGCCGAGGAAACTGATGCAGCTAGTGCAACTTACATTGTGATTGGCCTGTTAATTGCAGCAACTGTCATCCCGATGGTTACCTACTTCTGGTATCAGGGGCAGGGAGGACAAGGATAACGTAATGGCTACCGTTGACCCAGTGCTTTTGGGGTCAATGCTGATAAACGGTAAGGCACCACTACCACTAATCATGGCGGGAAATTTACTATCCCATTTGCGATCGTGTGCTTTTGCAGAAATTCGGTTTGACACTGTAACCTTAGCGCCTCCATTTGGCCTTTAGCGAGATTAAGGTCTGCTTCCAAATTCCTGGTAGATTTCGGGGTAAAAATCGAGCTTGTTTTGCTTCTTGTTCAGCAATTTGATCTACTTAAATTGCTTCATTAAATACTACAGGAAAGGCGAAATCTGCTAAGGAATAGCTTTATTTGATTAAAGATTTAGTCGGAGCAGCTTTAACTTTAGCTAGTAGACCACGTAAGAAATTGAAACTCACTGAGCAGAAATCAAAACTTGAAAAATGCTTTGAAGACTAAAATCTTTTTGTTCTAGAAATAACTGATAGAATTTATTGGGCAAATTATGGTTTTATTTTGGAAGTAAAACTGTAAAATTTTGATTATGAAATTGTTCGTCTACCATACGCCGGAACTAACCCCTACAGATACTGTCCCCGACTGCGCGATCGCTGTGGATGTACTGCGAGCAACTACAACGATTGTGACAGCCTTAGCAGCGGGGGCCGAAGCGGTTCAGGCGTTTAGTGACTTGGAAAAATTGCTTCAGGCCAGTGAAGCTTGGCCAGCCGAACGCCGGATCCGAGTTGGGGAGCGCGGTGGCCAAACCGTGGCAGGTTTTGATATGGGCAATTCCCCTTTTGACTGCACACCAGAGCGAGTGGGAGGGCGCCGGATTTTTATGAGCACCACCAACGGAACCCGCTCACTTCAGCGGGTGGAAATGGCAAAAACAGTCTTGGCAGCAGCATTAATTAATCGCCAAGCTGTAGTGCAGCATCTGCAAGCGCATCAACCAAATACAGTCTGGATTGTTGGTTCCGGCTGGGAAGGCAGTTATTCCTTAGAAGATACAGTGTGTGCCGGAGCAATTGCCCACAGTCTCTTATCTCATCCGGAGGATATTAACCAACTGGCTGGGAATGACGAAACTGTTGCTGCGATCGCCCTTTACCAGCAGTATCAAGATAACCTTTTATCACTGCTTCACCAGGCCAGCCATGGCAAGCGGCTCCTGAAGTTAGATCGGCATGAAGACCTAAAGTACTGCGCTCAGACTGATCTTCTGGATGTGCTGCCAGTACAGCGCGAGCTAGGCGTATTAGTAAGTCATAGAAACTAGGCACTTGGCACTCGTAGGTTAGTCGACTTTTCAAGGGGCTGTTTGAGCGTTAAATTGCACTGATGTTTTTAGCTTGAGTGAGTTGCTGATCAGCCCTAGTCACAGCCTGATACTAGGAGCTAGACTTAATTTTCCTAGGGTTCTGCACGAGTAGAGTTCGCAGCCTCACTGAAAGAACTGTGCTTAGGCTAGTTAAGTCCTAAGATAGACGCTTTATATTTGTAAATGTAGATTAAGGGAGTTGCTATGTCCGACCTGATTCAGGCCGTCTTGGATAGTGATGAGAGAACAGACCTCCGCCAGCTTGCCAGCGAATTGCATCATCAAGAAAAACGCTATTTGCTACGCAACGACATCCTTGGTGCGTTTGAAGATTACTGCAACAAGTACGAAAAATCTGATCAGTTCCGCACTGCCTCCCATTTACACAAGCTGATCTACTTCACGCAGGAAATCATTATTGAGGGTGGCACTCTCTGTGTGATTGTCAGGCCCAAAATTGCCCAGCAACAAGTGTTTCGGATCTACTGGCACGATCTACAAGTCGAGCCGATGACAGTACCGGAATTATTGGACTTACGCGATCGCTTAGTGGGCCGCTACCACCCGCAAGAAGGCAGCATCTTGGAATTGGATTTTCAGCCCTTCTACGATTACACGCCGACGATTCGCGACCCCAAAAATATTGGCAAAGGGGTAGATTTTCTGAACCGGTACCTGTCCAGCCAGCTATTTCAGGACCCGCGCCAGTGGCTAGAGTCTCTGTTTGGGTTTATGCGTCTGCACTCCTACCAAGGTCTCCAGCTGCTGATTAACGAACGAATTCAAGGTCAGCAGCAGCTTTCTGACCAGGTGAAGCAGGCCCTAACCTTTGTCAGTACCCGCCCTGCTGATGAACCCTACGAAAACTTCCGGTTTGAGCTGCAAGTGATGGGATTTGAGCCGGGTTGGGGAAATACCGCTAGCCGAGTCCGGGAAACCTTGGAGATTTTAGATCAACTGATTGACTCACCGGATCACCAGTCCCTAGAGGCGTTTATCTCCCGCATCCCGATGATCTTTAAGATCGTGCTCGTGTCTCCCCACGGTTGGTTTGGCCAAGAGGGCGTTCTAGGACGGCCCGATACTGGCGGTCAGGTGGTTTATGTCCTTGATCAAGTCAAAAGCTTAGAAAAGCAACTTCAAGAAGATATTGCCTTAGCCGGGTTGGAAGGTTTAAACGTCCATCCAAAAGTAATTGTGCTGTCCCGCTTAATCCCTAACAGTGACGGCACCCTCTGTAACCAGCGTTTAGAAAAAGTGCACGCTACAGAAGATGCCTGGATTTTGCGCGTCCCCTTCCGGGAATTTAATCCTAAACTGACCCAAAATTGGATCTCGCGATTTGAGATTTGGCCCTATCTAGAAACCTTTGCGGTTGATGCCGAGAAAGAGTTGCTGGCAGAACTTCGGGGGGTACCTGACTTGATTGTCGGGAATTACTCTGATGGCAATTTAGTTGCCTTCCTGCTAGCACGGCGGTTGAAAGTGACCCAGTGTAATATTGCCCATGCCTTAGAAAAATCAAAGTACCTGTTCAGTAACCTCTACTGGCAAGACTTAGAGGACAAGTATCACTTTTCTCTGCAATTTACGGCTGATTTAATGGTGATGAATGCCGCCAACTTTGTGATCACCAGTACTTATCAAGAGATTGTGGGGATGCCAGATAGTGTTGGTCAGTACGAGTCCTATCAATCGTTTACGATGCCCGATTTGTACCATGTGGTCAACGGCATTGAATTATTTAGCCCGAAGTTTAATGTGGTTCCACCTGGGGTGGATGAAAACGCCTACTTCCCCTACACGCGGACTGAAGACCGCTTACCCGGCGATCGCGAGCGCTTAGAGAACTTGCTCTTTACCCTTGACGACCCTGAGCAAGTTTTTGGTAGGCTTGACAACCCTAACAAATGCCCCATTTTTTCTGTGGCTCGTCTGGATCGGATTAAAAATATTACAGGTCTGGCTGAGTGTTTTGGTAAAAGTCCGGCCTTGCAAGAGCGTTGTAATTTGATTCTCGTCGCGGGCAAACTACGGACGAGTGAATCCACTGACCACGAGGAAATCAGCGAGATTGAAAAGCTGTACCAGATCATTGACCAATACAACCTGCATGGTAAAGTTCGCTGGCTGGGTGTGCGTTTTTCCAAAAACGACTCTGGGGAAGTTTACCGGATTATTGCCGACCACCAGGGTATCTTTGTGCAACCCGCCTTGTTTGAAGCTTTTGGTCTGACAGTTTTAGAGGCAATGATTTCTGGCTTACCTACCTTTGCCACGCGATTTGGGGGACCGTTAGAAATTATCAAGGATAAAGTTAACGGATTTTATATCAACCCAACTCACCTGGAAGAAATGGCAGAGACCATTTTAGAATTTATCACCAAGTGTGAGCAAAACCCTCACTACTGGCAAGAAATTTCTACCCGGTCGATTGAGCGAGTTTACACGACCTACACCTGGAAAATTCACACGACTCGCCTGCTTTCTCTAGCCCGCATCTATGGCTTCTGGAACTACATTTCTAAAGAAAACCGGGAAGATATGCTCCGCTATGTTGAGATGCTTTTTCAGTTAATGTATAAGCCGATGGCGAAGAAACTTCTAGAACAGCATATGCATCGATAGAAGTTTAATCTACCTGGCTATAAAAACTCCCTGCTAGGTCCAGCAGGGAGTTTTTTAATGAAGCTCCACAAGATTAAACCTCGCACAAAAAACCAGAACCATTAAAGGTAGCCTCTAAGCAGCTTGAACCAGATCTTTACAAGCTAAGAGAGATTCATGGAGCAGGTCGTCAATAAACTGGTCAATCTTTACTTGGCTAATGTTTGGCATCACGACGATATGAGCAAGATCACCTTGAGCCGCCAACTGCCATTTTTTGATCAATTTGTCACTTGGTTTCTGGAAGACAACTGTATTAGAATTCTTATTCAACATGCAGGCACAGTTGATTTGTTGGAGTTTTAATACTAATATTGTGCATTTTCTAAACACTGTTTAACGTCTGCTTGAAAGCCTGCATAACCTTTCATGGTAATTGCATACCATAAGAAAAGCGGGGCATGACCGTTACGAGAGCCCATGATTGTGGTATCTTTGGAGCCAATATACTCAATATCCGATTCGATTTTTTGGACGTGCTGCTTGCGAGTCATCACGATACCAGAGGGCATTGGGCAACCAATAAACTTATGGCCAGAAACTGAAATACTATCGATGGGTTTACGGAAGCTGATTGGATTGTTTTCCATAAATGGCAGCATCATTCCAGACAATGCACCATCGCAGTGAATATAATACTGGCTAACGTTTTTCCTTTTAAGAATATCCAGGACAGTATCTAATTGATCAATGGCACCTTTCATCGTGGTACCGACATTTAAATTAAGAATAACTGGCTGGGTCTCGTGCTCGAGAGCTGCCTCAAAGGCATTATAATCAAGGGTAGTGCCCAGGATGTAATGATGGGAAGGTAAAGTTTCATGCTGATTTTATCCTCTCATGCCTGTTTGCCCAAGCTGTGTGTCTTGCCAAACGGTTAAGAACGGTCACATCCACAACGGAAAACAA
>CADCWO010000224.1 GCA_902806435.1 uncultured Synechococcales cyanobacterium
TCTGGTATTTCACTCACCACTACAATGCATCATTACTTGTTTAGCACTACCCCAGAGGACCTTTAGAGATATGATTGAGTGTTAACTAAACCCCGCTCCCAGTAGTAATCTTGAACTGATAACATCTGCGATACCAGGGAAGAGTGCAGGCCAGCTTGAAGCAAGCTAGGTAGTTGCCTGCGCTCTTCTGCCATTGGATCCTAGTGCCGCGCTTGAAAAAGACATCCAAAAGTTGTCTCTACCACCCGCCGGTAGACGGAGTGAGTCTTTTTGTCTTGCTTCTCTTGCTGATGTGACAGATGTGGGGCACATACCCTGCAGCAAGTAACTCCGATTGCCTATCGGCTCTTTACAATTGTGTAGTAGATAAGGTCGTCGTGCAAGAACAAAGACGTGTTCTAGAGCAGTGGAGCTATCAAGAGCTACTAAAGTGGGGCGGTAAGCTTTGGTAACATTACCGCATTCTAGACGAATTCTTCAGGTCAGGCTAGCCTTCGCATCTCTCTTATTTGTGGCTAAAAGGTATTACTTTTTTTGTCAAATTCCTGCAGTGATTCTGCATAAAATCATAAGCCCACAATCTGGGGTTATCCGTGATACTATTGCCACGGGCTATTGCCTAGTGGGGGCGAAATCATAGCCAGTAATCTGGAGTTATCCATGGCCCCCCTCGTTACGATCGCTATTCCCACTTATAACCGCCCGAACTACTTAAAAGAGGCGGTTGCCTCTGCTTTGGCCCAAACCTATCCTCAGATTGAAATTCTTATAAGTCAAAATCCCAGCGCCGACCCCGAAGTGACCACAGCCATCAGCAAGTGGTGTGAGAACCTAGGACGCCAACATCCTCAAGTTCGCTACCAACAGAACCGCAGTAATTTGGGCCTAGCTGCTAATTGGAATGCTTTAGTGGATGCGGCTCAAGGGGAGTATCTCGCCTTTTTAGGTGATGATGATCGGTTGCTACCCCAGTTTGTGGAGATCTTAGTCAATTCCATTCAATCAGATACACTGGTTGCGTTTGCAAACCACTACATCATCAATGCTTTGGGTGATCGCCTGGAAGCAGAAAGTTATCAATATACGCAGCGCTATCATCGTGATCGCATCACACCAGGCTTAGTCGCACATCCCCCAGCCTGGGCTTGGCAGAACTCAATTCCTATTGCAGCTTCTCTAATCCGAACCAAGGATGTGCAGCGACTGCGCTTTAGAAAAGATTCAAATACCATAGACACTGAATTATTCGTTCGTCTAGCCCAAGAGAAAGGCAGTTTTATTTTTTCACCCAATTATTTATCTGAGTTCCGCATCCATGAGCAGTCAAGTTCAGCCTTAGGGCTACGTCATGAGAGTCTTGTGCCTTATTTAATAGCCCTTCCTGTCAGTCCTGAAGTTGAACCTTACAAGCGAGAATTTATATCCCAAAAGATTGTTAATGCAGTCAGCCGCTGTCTGTTACACGGCAACAGAGAACAAGCAAACAAGTTACTTCACAGTGAGTATTATCCTGCTACAGCTAGAAATACCCCCTTAGGGCTACTACAAAACTTATGCACAACTATACCAAAACCATTTGGGTGCAACTTATACAGGTTGCTCCATAGAGCTAACAGGTAATTTTAGGATTCACCAGACCACTAGTATTTGAGCAGCGATTGCAGTGCTCGGTACCAAGCTAGTCTTTCTACCTTCCTATTAGCTGGATTTGTCCCCAGTGAGTTGTGTTAGTTAAAGCTTAAGCAATTTCTACGCTCTCGTGCCGCTTGCACCTAGGATGCTCTTGATCAAGCCATCGCCTCTCAATAATAGCTCCATCATTTACCTTCGTCATTTTTATGAATGATTAAAGCAAGCAAGCTATCCAACAGGCGATCGCGCTCTATCGGTACAATGTCGCCACTTTGTAACACATCTCGTAGAAGCACAAAATGAATCAGCGTCCCAATGAATGCTCGTGCTGCAACTTCAGGAGCGGGAATTTGGAGCTTGGGATGAGATTCGACATAGTGCGTAAGGAAGTCAAGGCTTGGCTTTTCAATGTTTTGAACAAAGGCCCGTGCCAACTCTGGAAACCGTCCTGACTCACCAATAATGATCCTTAGGAACGTCAGAATCTGTGGATCGCTAGCAACATTGTCAAGCATTCCATCGGCATAACGTTTCAAGAACGTAGTCGGTTCCTCCTCAAAAGATTGGAGCTGTTGTAGCTCAAATAATTCTTTTCTGCAGGCTATCTGTTGGATTAGCGCCGTAAACAACGTCTCCTTATCTGGAAAATGTCGATAAACCGTTGCTTTGGAGACTCCAGCCGCCGCTACAATTTTATCGATCCTGGCACCTGCATAGCCATGCTCTAGAAACTCTTGCATTGCTCCATTCAGGATCGCTTCAGTCTTCTCAGAAGACAGCTCCCGCTCTGCACCCTTTGCTTTACATATCACTCGATTTCGCCACATATCACTCGATTTCGCCGCAACCTAGGAACTTATTAATCCGATTAATCTTTTTTTAGCATACTCTTGACACAACAAAACTAAACTGTTTAGTTTACTATGTAAGACGAAACAGTTTAGTTTTGTTTGACTCATAGGAGTTCCCAAATGCTGCAAAGTTTAGCTATCAGTCTTTCCCCACCAAAATCCCGTCATTTGTTTGGGTTCGCTGCTATCGCTTTCGCGTTTGTCGCGGCTGGAACAGGATACGGATTTTGGCAAGCACGCTCCCAACAGGTAGTGAGCCAAACCACCACAGTCAATACTTCAAAAATCACTACTGTAACGGCTTTAGGACGGCTGGAACCTCAGGGAGAAGTGATTAAGCTGTCAGCTCCAACCTCTAATAATGGCAACCGGGTTGAGCAATTGCTTGTACAGAAGGGCGATCTCGTTAAGGCAGGACAGATGATTGCCATTCTCGATAACCGCAATCGGCTGCAAGCAGCCTATGAGCAGGCACAGAAAGAAGTGAGAGTTGCGCAGGCAAACCTCGCCGTCACTCAGGCTGGAGCCAAACAAGGAGAAATCAATGCCCAACGTGCCGAAATTGCTCGTTTGGAAGCACAGCGACAGGGAGACATTGATGCTCAGGTGGCAACGGTTGCCCGATTAACTTCGGAACTGAAAAATGCCCAAACCGAATTTAACCGCTATCAATCGCTCTATCAGGACGGAGCTATTTCCGCCTCCAATCGAGACAGCAAACGGCTGGCTCTAGATACTGCCCAAAAGAATGTGCAGGAGGCAAAGGCTGTGTTCGCCCGAATTCAATCGACCAGCCCTGCCCAGCTGAATCAGGCAAAGGCAAATTTAGACCAGATTTCTGAAGTGCGCCCAGTAGATATCAACGTGGGCCAAGCAGACATTGATCGCGCTATTGCCGCTATGAACCAGGCAAAAGCAAACTTGGATCAAGCATATGTGCGCTCTCCCATTGATGGTGAGGTTTTAGACATTCATACTCGCGCAGGAGAAGTAGTTTCTAGTAGTGATGGCATTGTCGAAATTGGGAAAACGCAACGGATGTACGCGATCGCTGAAGTTTATCAAAGCGACATCAGTAAAGTAAAACCGGGCCAGCGGGTGCGAGTCACCAGCGATTCCATTCCTGGTGAACTGTTAGGAACTGTTGAGCGGATTGATTCCCAGGTGAAGCGGCAAACTATCGTCAATACTGACCCCAGCACCAACATTGACGCGAGAGTGGTTGAAGTGCATGTCGCTTTGGATTCAGCATCGAGTCAAAGAGCAGCAAAGTTTACCAATTTGCAAGTGACAGCGGTAATTGAACAATGAAAAGATGGATGCAACAATTTCAGCGACGGACCCCCCTGGGATGGTTGCAACTGAGCCGAGAACGCAGTCGCCTTTTGGTGGCGTTAGCAGGCATTGCCTTTGCTGATGTCTTGATGTTTATGCAGCTTGGTTTCCAAAGTGCCCTCTATGACAGCAACACAAAGCTGAGTCGTGTGCTTAACGCAGACCTTGTGTTAGTCAGTCCCCAAGCTCGTAATACCCAAGCTCTGGGAACATTTTCCCGCCGGCGGCTGTATCAGGCTCAGGATGTGCCGGGAGTCGAAGCAGCCGAAGCATTTTACTCCAACACCATTAGTTGGAAGAACCCTGATACTCGCAAAGAATCTACCGTTCAGGTTGTTGCCTTTGAACCAGAGCAAGCAGCTTTGAATTTGCCGGAAGTCAATCAGCAACTGGATAAAATTAAGTTGCCCGATCAGGTCTTGTTTGATCGCACCTCCAGAGGCGATTACACCCAAGCAATTGCTCAAGTTGAACAAAATAAACCTGCTACTACTGAAGTTGAACGCCGTACCGTAAGAATTTCTGGATTATTCAGCTTAGGCGCATCCTTTGGAGCAGATGGAATTTTAGTTGCCAGTGACCAAACTTTCTTACGGTTCTTTCCCCGGCAAGACGCTGCAAGCATCAGCCTCGGTTTACTTAAACTAGAACCAGGCTATGATGCCAAACAAGTTGCCACAACGCTTAAATCTTATCTGCCAAACGATGTCAGAGTCTTCACCCATGAAGAATACATTGAGTTTGAAGAAAGTTATTGGAAAACAGAAAGCCCGATTGGATTCATTTTTGGATTGGGAACCTCAATGGCATTTGTTGTAGGTATCGTCATTGTTTATCAAGTGCTTTCGACTGATGTAAATAGCCATCTAAAGGAATACGCCACTTTCAAAGCGATGGGTTATCGCAACCAATATCTCCTCGCCGTTATTTTTGAAGAAGCCATCATTCTGGCACTGTTGGGTTTCATTCCTGGATTTGTTTTGCCGCTCGGTCTTTATCAACTGGCCGCAGGTGCAACAGCACTCCCCATCGCCATGACTTCTTCACGAGCCGCGTTAGTTCTCATGTTAACCATCATTATGTGTACGTTCTCCGGTGCGATTGCCACGCGCAAACTGCAATCCGCTGATCCCGCTGATATGTTTTAAGGAAAATCGTCATGCATCCTGTCATTTCCATCCAAAACCTCAATCACTACTTTGGCCATGGCCAATTACGTAAGCAAGTGCTTTTCGACATCAGCCTGGACATTAATGCTGGTGAAATTGTGATTATGACTGGACCTTCCGGCTCTGGCAAAACCACCTTACTAACTTTAAGCGGGGGGTTACGCTCTGCTCAATCTGGCAGTTTGCGAGTATTAGGCCAAGAGCTTTGCGGTGCTAGTTCTGCAGAACTAACCATGGTACGACGGCACAATGGCTATATTTTCCAGGCTCACAACTTGCATAACAGTCTGACAGCTGTGCAAAATGTCAAGATGGGCTTGGAGCTACATGCTCATCTATCACTGCAACAGATGCAGGAGCGATCAGTTAAGATGCTCGAACAGGTTGGGTTGGAAACACGGCTTAACTACTACCCCGATGATCTGTCTGGTGGTCAGAAACAACGAGTGGCAATCGCCCGTGCGCTAGTTAGCCACCCTAAAATTGTGCTGGCAGATGAACCCACTGCTGCGTTGGATAGCAAATCCGGTCGGGATGTGGTGAACTTAATGCAAACTCTGGCAAAAGAGCAGGGTTGTACAATTTTG
This sequence comes from uncultured Synechococcales cyanobacterium, assembly GCA_902806435.1. Taxonomy (GTDB): domain Bacteria; phylum Cyanobacteriota; class Cyanobacteriia; order Thermosynechococcales; family Thermosynechococcaceae; genus CADCWO01. The sequence goes on from CADCWO010000224.1 coordinate 5,575, forward strand.
CTTGTCACGCACGACAACCGGATTTTGGATGTTGCTGATCGCATCGTGCAGATGGAAGATGGCAAGTTAACCAATAATTCAGTTTTAAGTCTAGCCGCTTAATACCCTCAGGACTTACGCAGAGGCTGAAGAAGCGACGAAGGGGCAAGCCCTAAACTGAAAGAATGAGCTTCACCAAACTCGACTACTGTCAGTACTTGCTAAGCAGCCCGATCAACTACACGGTGACGAATTTGGCTAACCACCTAGAGGGTATTAGTCATGACCGCATCAACCGCTATCTACGCGGCGAAAGATTGACCCCTCGCTTATTGTGGGATAACGTCAAACCCCTGCTGCAAGTGTCTGAGGATGCTTATATTTTGTTCGACGACACTGTGTTGGATAAACGGTACTCCACTTCGATTGAGGTGGCACGACGGCAGTACAGTGGTAATGAGCATCGCGTCATTCGAGGCATTGGCTTGATCAGTTGCGTGTACGTCAATGGTGAAACCGGGCAGTTTTGGGTCATTGATTATCGACTGTATGACCCAGACGGTGATGGGCAGAGCAAGTTAGACCATGTGACTGCGATGCTCAACGGTGTGGTGTACAGCAAGCAGTTACCCTTCACAACAGTGTTGATGGATAGCTGGTATGCCACTCAAAATTTGATGGCGCAGGTTGACCAGTTGGAGAAACGATACTACTGTCCGCTCAAGTCAAATCGGCGAGTTGATGATACTGGTGGTACCGTACCGTATGTGCGCGTTGACGAACTCAGTTGGAGTGCCCAAGATTTACAGCAAGGCAAGCAGATTAAGATTCGCGGTTTTCCCAAAGACAAAAAGGTGAATCTATTCCGGGTCACTGTTTCTACCAACAGGACGGAGTTTATCGCTACCAACGACGATTCTCAAGCTTCTACTGATGCTGTGCAAGAGGTGTGCGGTATCCGTTGGAAAATTGAGGAGTTTCACCGTGAACTTAAGCAGTTGACAGGAGTGGAAGCTTGTCAGTGTCGCACAGCTCGGATTCAACGGAATCATATCGCTTGTGCCCTGCTAGTTTGGAGTCGTCTTAAAACGATTGCTTATCAAACAGGCAGAACTATTTATCAAATCAAGCATGGGATGCTGTCGGACTACTTAATTGAACAACTCAAGCATCCATCCGTTCAAATGTCCCTTGCGTAAGTCCTGATGTTAATAAATTTCACATAACTTTCTGAAACCTCGAAGCCGACTGGCAGAAGTCGTGTCTCTCAATAAGCGCAGAGAGAGATTTCTGACCAAGGTCAGTGAGTTGGAGGAAATATTCCTCGTCGCCTAGAGAAAAGAAGGACGGAAAAGGTCCAATTTGCGATCCTTTCCATATCCAAAGATCTTTGCTTCCTCACTCCGCTAGAATTTGGCGAATAACGATTCCAGTCCAATGTATGGTTTTAATGGAAGAATCTCAAACTTCAAAACTCCTGCTTGGGCCATTGGAAATTGTGCTGTAATCTGTTGCATCGTTTCTAAATCTGGAGCTTTACACATGAGAACAGCACCGCTCATGTGCGCAATGTAGTAGATCGATCGCACAATCTCAGCCGAGTATTGCTGCCAAACTGCTTCTGCTTCTGCTTTGACATGGGGTAGCACTTGTTCCATTGCAACGCCTTCTGCGACTCGCGCTAATACCAAAAACTGCATTTTGCTTTCCTTGAGTTTATGAATGACAGCAAGTTATGTTTGCTCGGATGTGAAATCAAAAACGACGTGTTCTTCAGTTAAAAAGGCACGAGATTGAGAGAAGTCAACAAAGTTGGATTCATCAGTAACATATTGTTTTGTTGCTTCAATACCTTCAGGTGTACTGAAACTGGCGAGAAAGTCATCCAGATTGTCCCACCAAAGTTCAGTCACGCCATCATAGGGCGGTGAATCAAATCCACGAGATTTCACAAATTCATCATTGAGCGGAGTATCTATTTTATGGCTCTGAACATACTTCTTCGCCTTCAGCGTTTTCGCAAGCCCACGAATAAAGGTCGCATGATTTTCTTTCCAGTAGGTATGAAATTCTTCATCGGTAAGGTCTGCCCGTTTACGGATGCAATACACGTACTTGATCATAATTTTCCTTGAGGTTGGAAGCGTGGTTTACGGAACGGTCACAGTAATCTTGCCATTTTGTTGATTCGATTCCATGTAGCGATGTGCTTCCACGATCTGCTCGAGTGTGAAAGTACGATCAAGAATTGGCACAAGTTTTCCAGATTCTAACCCCTTGTAGATGTATTGTTTGGCGCGTTCTAACTTTACGGAGTTGGTTGTAATCTCAAATAATGTGTAGCCCTGTACCTTCAACCCTTTCTGAAGGGCTATAAACAAGGGAAAAGGAGTTGCTGCGTTTTCATCTAACGCTCCGTATACAAAAATGGTCGCTCCAGGTGCTGCAGCAGCAGCCAAGTTTTCCAGAAATGATCCGGCAACCGCGTCAAAAATGAGATCAATTCCATGACCCTTCGTAATCTCCATGACACGACTGACCAAATCTTCGGTAGTGCCCTGAAGGGCAGGATAAGGTAGAGTGAGGGACAAAAGAAGCTTTAA
>CADCWO010000225.1 GCA_902806435.1 uncultured Synechococcales cyanobacterium
CTTGAAGACACCACTGACTATACCTTTGAAACCTCTTGTCACCCCATCAGTGTGGCGGCAAAAGGTATGGGCTGATGCTGGCTATCGAGGTAAGCTCGTCGAGTGGGTCAAGGTGGCACTGGGATGGACCGTGGAGATTGTGCAACGACCAGGAGCAGGTTCGCGTCGAAGAATTACAGCCCCAGGCGTTGAGCCTGCACCAATTGATCGCAGCTTTAAGGTGATTCCACGCCGGTGGGTGGTGGAACGGACCTTCGCCTGGTTAGGCCGCTACCGTCGTTTGAGCAAAGACTATGAGTATCTGCCAGAAACAGAGGAGTCCTTTATCTACACGGCAATGACTCGGCTGATGCTGAAACGACTTGCTTCATAACCACTTTACAGACACCCTCTAACTTCTTCATCAGCCCTACTTCCTCTGGAGGTAACCCATAGTAGAGCGCTTTGGCAGGCTCTGGTTCTTCGTCAGAGTATCCTGCATTCATAAACCTCTCAATGTCCTCGCGGGCTAAGTACTTTTCACGAATTTGCTTCAACCGTTCCCCATGAGTATTGGTGTGAAATACGGTCCAGTTTTGGTCCTCAACCTTTATTAACGAATAGACCTGATGACGTTGGATGTAGTGCTCAAATGCCACCTCGATAAAATACCTATCCTGTCCTGTTGCTGCTGCCGGATTTTCGCCTTTAAACCCAGAAAGAATGAAGGTGTTGGCAAACTCATGTGCTGCTGCCATGAAAGTGCTACGTTTCATCAAGGCAAAATTGTAGCTGCACTTGTGGCTGAAGTACCATCCGGGCCAAGCATCATGATGTTTTGAAGGTAAATTGTACGAACCACCAATAGCAAAAACATCGTCCCGGTCAAGATAACTAATGGCTTCCTCTAGCCAGCTGTCGTGACCTTGCCTATAGGGTATGGTGTCAGACTTGAAGACGAGTAAATAAGGCTTACTAGCGATCGCTCCTGCTGTATATTCTTTGATGTACCCTTTGTCCTTACCAAAGTCGTCACTGTCAGGGTGAATTAACTGCAACTTGTTAATCAAGCCCTCCTGGAACATCTTCCAGTAGACAGTTTGAGTTTCGCGATTGCTGCCACAATCGACAATGACCACCTCACCCGGTTTTCCTCCCAAGAAATTGAACCAGTCGTTGATAATATCAGCAAATACTAGACCTTCGCCATAGTTGGCTGTCACCATTGATATTTGACTAAGTATGCTACTTTGCTGATTCATATAATAGATTTCCTCAACCATTGTCCGTGCATGCCTTTTTCTCGCAGCTGTTTAGATGGATTCGCTTAAGTTTACTTGACAAGAAAAAAGTGATGTCTCAAAAACCTTGCCATGTATATAAAATCAGCGATTTTCTACGTTGTTTTCACCAGGCCTATTAAGTAAACAGCTCATCAATTGGGAGGCCAAGCCCTAAGTAGAATCGGCATGTTAGCACGATGGCAAGTAACCCGATAAGCAGCGTGGTAGTAAGAATGTCTTGCCTCAAACCACTTAGTCTTTCCCTCCAGAGACCAAAGTTGATTATTACGTAGAAAACGAGGTCATTCAGTGCAACGGCAATGACAGCCCCTGGCAGTTTAAAGAAGTGAAATCCAATCAGTACTCCAAGTAAAGTCCAAAGAAACCTGGAAAAATTAGCTAGGGTTGGATACTGAGGCTTTCCAATTGCAAAAAGGGATGGCTCATTTGTATTACATAGCATACGAGGCCAAATCCCTAGGGCTAAAATTGGCATCATCCAGGCGGCCTCACTGTACCTCTCGTCATACAAAACCTTAATCAGGATATCTCCGAAGCAAACCACCATTGTTAAGCTGAAGGCCAATGGGATTAGGACAAGCTTTCGGTTGTGATTGAGCTTCTCGCGGATCACTGAACGAGGCAGGTCAGCAATCTTTGAAATAGCGGGAAAAATCACCTTGGCGCTAAGTGCCAAAGTAACAGAGCGAAGCAGATCAGCGAACGTGAGGGCAATGCCATAAACACCTAGCATTTCTAGGGAGAGCAACTTGCCGAAGATGAGTCGATCCGCTTGCTCAGCAAAAAATGTTACAGCTGTTGAAAGAAACATCCACTTACCGAAGGAAAAAAGCTCCTTGGTTGCTTCCTTGTTCCAGAAAAAGTGGTTAGACGTGTTGGGTATCAACCGATAGCTCCACACTAGCCCGACAAACTCCCCGACAAGTGCCCCAATGACAAGAGCCCTGATTGAATGATCGAAGTTCGCCCAAGTAATTGTCACGGACAGGGAGATAATCTGCCTTCCGACCTCAAGCATCGCCACCTGGCGGAGGGCCAGGTGGCGATTTAAGGTGTATATAGCAGTAGAGCTAAAGCCGGAAATCAGCGCCGTTAGAGCAACGACTGGAATAAGCCACAGAAATTGTGGCTCATTATAGAACTGTGCAACTGGCCATGCAAGTAAAAGGGAACAAAGCCACAAAAAGATGCCACGAAACACTTGTAGGGTCCAAGCTGTATTGAGAAACGCTGGGTCATCCCCGCGCTTATTCTGGACAACGCTCGTACCAATACCGAGATCCGAAAACAAATGCAGGCCGGTAATGAAAAGGTAGACCAAGGCCATGAGGCCAAATAATTTTGGCTCGAGCAGACGAGTTAGGATCAGGTTCCCGCATAGCCGTAACATCTGGCTTGCACCATAGCCAAAGATCGTCCAGATTGCTCCACGAACAGCGAGTTTTTTTAGTGATGACATGATTACTTTAGAGAGGGAGAAGACCTATTGGATAGGGTCTCAATCGGCACTTCGGCATCAGTTGATCCTAGCTGTGTGGATGTTGGCATGGACGACAGATGGTGGTGCATCGATTGCCTGATTTAAAGGCGGCTCAATGTAGAACGAAACAAGGCGGCTAGTTTGGTCGCTTCTATCGCAGTATCATGTTGCTCGGCAACACGACTTGCCCCCACCCTACCCATCTCTTCCAGCTTTCTCACAGGCGTCTGTAATATAGCTCGCATCACTTCCACTAATGCATTGACGGAGCCAGGCGGCACCAGCCAACCGCAGCCACCCGGCTCCACTAGCTCGGGTATCCCTGCAACATAGGTGCTAAGTACTGGACGCCCTAGCGCCAGCGCTTCCATGATGACGACTGGCAGTCCTTCAGCAAAGCTGGGTAGCACCATTGCCCACGAGGTAAGGAGCTGTTGTTGAACCTCAAAATTACTTGCCCAACCAGTAATCTCGACGTGGTTTTGCAGACCCATTTGTGCGATCAAAGTTTCGATCTTGGTACGTAGGGGTCCATCACCCACCAGTGCCAGCCTAAACTGCAAGCCTTCAATTGCTAATCGGCCTGCTGCTTCAATTAAAAGCAGATGCCCCTTCTGTTCGCAAAGCCGGCCAATGCAAACTAAGCGGGGCTCATCCGGCAGTGGGATATGTTGCTGTTTCAAAAAAAGCTTGTCCACACCACAGTGGATGACATGAATTTTTGACCACTGGTCGTACACACACCACCTATAAAGTTGACTTTTGCCAAAGGAGCTGACAGCGACAACAAAAGTAGAGCGCTTGATTTTTTCTTCTAGGGCAATTGCTTTGGCTTTATCAAACTCTTCAGGACCATGAACGGTGAAGCTGTAGGGAGGACCACCCAAAGCATGAGACAACATTGCTACGGTTGTTGAATTTGTGCCGAAGTGAGCGTGAACATGGGTGACGCTTGACTCTGAAAACCAACGTAACAGCACACAAGCCTCAGCCAAGTAGGCCAGATGAATCAAAGCACCTCGTTCCGAACCTCGCCCGATCCTAAGCGCAAGCCACAAGGTTTGCAGGAAACGAATAGGCCTGGCAACAGCAATGCGGAGTAACTCAAGCAGCAAGCCTACCATCCCTACTCCTATAACTACCCGAGTCCGCTCCAGCTCAAGTTTATCCGCCTCATCAATCAGCTCAGTGCTGCAGGAGCGGATTGAAAACCGCGCAACTCGAATCCCACAAGCTTCGAGGCCAGTGATTTCTCGCCGAATGAAGCTATGGCTAACCTTGGGATATTGGTTGATAAGGTAGGCGACTGTTGGAGACATTTGGCTTGCACAACTTTGTGCTTCAGGTCTTAGTATTGATGGCGCAGGTGCCTTAGTCTTACAATTCCCAAATAACTTTGAAAGTGCAACAGTCTCAAACCAAAAACTGAAATCGCTTTGTAAGCTGTCTAGAATACGCTCATCTAGCTAAACACAGCTGTAGTACTAGAGTAGTTGCAGTTTTCAACCTAAAACTGTTGTAATTTCCAGCTTTTAGGGAATTCTAAGAATAACCTTAGATTTATAGCCAGTTAGCCTACACGCTATGCTACGCCTTAATATTTTGGAATTTGCTAGCTAACTAGCAATATCCTTACCTTACTCTTTCATTGTGACCAACTCAGTGTCTAAGCCGCTACGAATCATATACGCAGCTGGTCCAGGGGATGTAATTGGAACCTACCATCATTGGATTAACGGGCAGGACGATCCCTCACAGGTTGCAGTTACTTATTCAAGCCAGTTCTATCAAGTGTGCTGTGCTTTAGATGCAAAAGGCTATGTAATCTCCTCCCATAATGACAAGGGTTTCGTGCGTGATAGCCGATTTACAATTGAGCATCGTCCAATTCCTTTTTTTAGTGCATCTGGTCTCCTGTATCACTTAGGCCAGTTGTGGTATGCAGTTCAGTTGATTGCTTCTGCTATCCGCTTCAGAGCCAGCGTTGTAGTGGTAGACAGCGGAACAACACACTGGTTTACCTTATCATTACTCCCTTGTATAGGAGTGAAAGTAATCCCATCACTGCACTGTGTACTTTGGCGCAAATATGCTTCTCAGCGTAGGGTAGAGCGTTTAATTTTAGGACTTAGCCGCAGTTTATTTGCAAGTGGCTGCACCGCTATCTTGGCAGTGTCAGAGGATATATCTGAGCAACTGACGCAACTCACAGCAGGTCAGCAACAACCGATTGTGAAATTCCTACCCACCTACCGTCACACTGAGTTTACGGACGTGACAGCGCCAGATGATACACGATCGCCATTTCGGGTTCTGTTTGCAGGCCGGATGGAGCGCAACAAGGGCGTGTTCGATCTTTTGGACATCGCCAAGCATTTTGCAGCTGAGGGTAGACAGGATATTACGTTCGATCTTTGCGGAGAAGGGGCAGCACTAGAGCATTTGAGGCTTGCCGCCAAGCAAGTCGGGGTCGATGCTTCCTTCAAGTGTCATGGCCATTGCCACAAGCGGCAAATGCGTGACATGTTCAACCGAGCACATATCGTTATTGTGCCGACAAGAACGGACTTTGTGGAGGGATTTAACCAAGTTGTGGCCGAAGGCGTCTTAGCGAGCCGCCCTGTAGTTACCTCATCGGTATGCCCGGCATTGTCCTACGTTCGAGATGCCGTCGTGGAGGTTAGACCTAACGATGTTGAGGGATATAGCCGTGCATTACTTAATTTGTGTGAAGAGCGCGAGTTTTATGAAGAAAAACGACGTGGCTGCTTGAGGATGCAAGAACAATTCTATGACATTTCCCGAAGCTGGGGTGCTGCGCTCAACACTGTTCTTGTAGCAATTCAAGAGGGTAGAGAGGTAGGGATGACGTGATATAGCGAGTACATAAAGAGATCATTGCTAAAGCGGATTTGTCGTAACTCATAAAGACCTATAAAGATGTGAGGCAGTATGTCATTAAGTGGAATTCAGCTAAACAACTTGACTCCTCTGCTTGTCGTCATTGTTAACTACCGAACGCCTAGTCTAACAATTGACTGCTTGCGCTCCTTGGTAGGTGAAGTGCGATCGCTACCAGGTACCCGCGTTGTAGTTACCGACAACGATTCTGGGGATGGGTCGGTTGAACGAATCGGAGCCGCAATTGAAACTGAAGGCTGGGGGGACTGGGTATCGCTGATGCCATTAGAGCAGAACGGTGGCTTTGCCTATGGAAACAACGCCGCCATACGTCCCACGCTGCAATCCTCCAGCCCCCCACCTTACATTCTCTTACTCAACCCAGATACAGTTGTTCGCTCCGGTGCCTTAAAGACATTAGTAGACTTTATGAATGAACATCCCAATGTGGGGATTGCCGGAAGCCGTTTAGAAGAACCAGATGGCACAACACAGTATTCAGCTTTTCGATTTCACACAATTCTAAGCGAGCTGGACCTTAGCTTACGTCTAGGTATATTGACACGATTACTGTCTAGGTGGGTCGTTGCACCCCCTATTTCGAGAAAAGCTTGTCAAACCAACTGGGTAGCTGGGGCGAGCATGATCGTTCGAAGTGAGGTGTTTGAGACAGCAGGCTTGATGGATGAAGAATACTTTATGTATTACGAAGAAATGGACTTTTGCCTGCAAGCGAAAAGAGCTGGCTGGAGCTGCTGGTACGTGCCGCAGAGCCGAGTTGTGCATCTGGTTGGTCAAAGTTCAGGCGTTACTGACACTAAGCGCCCACCTAAACGCCTGCCTAGATATTGGTTTGATTCGAGACGACGATACTTTCTCAAAAATCACGGTTGGTTGTATGCAGCCGTAGCCGATGCTACCTGGATTTTTGGTTTTACCTTATGGCGGGGGCGACGTGCAATTCAACAGAAGCCCGACAAAGATCCACCAAAGCTCCTTGGTGATTTCTTACTTAACAGCGTTTTCCTAAAGGGAGGCCAGGTTTGAGTAATTTAGGAACCATTACCTTAGGACTCTGGCAACAGATTCAAGAAGACTGGGATGCTCATGGCCGCGATTGGACTTTACCTGGATTTCGGGCAGTAGCTGTTCACCGTTTTGGTGTCTGGAGAATGACAATCCAACCCAAACTACTTCGGGCTCCTTTCAGCATTCTTTACCGGGCACTTTATCGCAAGATCCGGAATGTCTACGGAATTGAATTGCCATATACAGTCAAGTTAGGTCGTCGCGTCATTATTGAACACCAGGGGGCGATTGTCATTCACGGAAATTGTTTTATTGGTGACGACAGTATTATCCGCCAAGGAGTGACTCTAGGGAATCGTTACCTGGACCGTCAGTTTGAGGCTCCAAAGTTAGGCGATCGCGTCAATGTAGGTGCTGGTGCAAAAATCCTTGGCAACGTGACCATTGGAAATGATGCGAATATTGGGGCTAATGCTGTGGTTCTATCAGACATTCCCCCTAGTAAAACTGCAGTTGGTATACCTGCTAAAATTATCAAATTCACAAGTATTGAGAATAATGCTTGAATTGGTACCGTTTTGAGAGTGAATTTTTATTGGCTAATGGCAACCAGCGCGATTAACTGATGTACATCATAAACATCATTAACTTTTGCTCAAATCTATCTTCTTGTACATCAGTAAAATAATCTACTTCACCCGATAGTGCCTAAAAGTCACATTTTTTGAGTGAGACAGTAATCAAGATGCTCAAGGCGGCAATTCAAATTTGCTGTATATATTACTCCAGCCGTGGGTACACTTAATAAAATCAACTAGAACGCGGAACAAAATCAGCTTGATTAATGTCTTATATTTTGTTAAAAGATTAAAAATTAATTGAGGACAAACCTAGGTAAGTCTCCGAGTAAAATCCATTAAATGCTTATAAATTGTTTGTTTGAAGAACACTATCCTCAAACGAAAGGTGTCTGAGTATATCCGTTTCTCATCCTAAAATAATAGACTTATCTGCCTGAGATGAGCGTGCAAGTTAGTTGTTCAAATTGTTGGTGCACAAAGCTGGCCTGTTGATTTTGAGCTAGTAGTTGTACCTGAAACCAAAAGCTATTTTGTTAAATCAAAGGAGACAAGTGTGAAAGCGGTACTACTTGCTGGAGGATTGGGAACACGATTAAGCGAAGAAACCTCTGTTAAGCCCAAGCCAATGGTTGAAGTAGGAGGTCGGCCGATTTTGTGGCACATCATGAAGACCTACGCCGCGCATGGCATCAACGACTTCATCATTTGCTGTGGCTACAAAGGCTACGTGATTAAAGAATACTTCGCCAACTACTTTTTGCACATGAGCGATGTCACCTTTGACATGCGCTTCAACCAAATGAACGTCCACACCGGCTATGCCGAACCCTGGCGTGTCACATT
>CADCWO010000226.1 GCA_902806435.1 uncultured Synechococcales cyanobacterium
GTGATTGGAGAGGCGTTAGAAGTTCCTCTGGTGCAGGTGGATTTGCAAGCTCATCCAGAAATAGAACGGCAGGCAATGGCGCAGCAACTAGCGATCGCCCAATTACAACAACCCTTTGATCTATCTGAAGGTCCTCTACTCCGGGCAACACTGGTGCACCTGAGCGCTACGGAATCTTGGCTGGTGCTAGCAATGCACCACATTCTCTCCGATGGCCAGTCAATGGAGGTGCTGTATCAGGAGTTAACGGCTGTTTATCCGGCGCTTGCTTCTGGCAGCCCTTCCCCCCTCGCACCCTTACCCATTCAATACAAGGACTTTAGCGATTGGCAACAGCAGGGGTTGCAAGGTGCGGTGCGGGAAACCCAACTAGCTTACTGGCAACAGCAACTGGCAGGAGCCCCCATGGGATTATCCTTACCAAGCGATCGCTCCCGGCCGGCGGTGCTCAGTTCCCAGGGAAGACATGAAACCTGCCGGATTTCTCCTGAGCTGACCGAGCAACTGCACACCCTGAGCCGGCAAGCGGGGGTGACGCTGTTTATGACGTTGCTGGCAGCTTGGCAAACGCTGCTCTACCGCTACAGTGGGCAGACAGATATCTGTGTGGGCACGCCCATCGCTCATCGCCAACAGCCAGAGCTGAAATCCTTGATCGGCTTCTTCGTGAATACGCTGGTGTTGCGAACAGATTTATCCGACAATCCCAGTTTTCAAGAATTGCTCCAGCGGGTGCGACAGGTAGCCTTGGGAGCCTACGCTCATCAGGATTTGCCGTTTGAGCAACTGGTGCAGGCCTTACAACCTCAACGCCATGCCAGCTACACCCCCCTGTTTCAGGTAATGCTGACCTTACAATCCGACCTGCCCCGAGTGGAAACCGCAAACTTAACCTGGCAACCCCAGCCCCTGCACGGCGAGTCAGCCCAACTGGATTTGAGCCTAGATGTCACCTTGACGGCAACGGGAATGGAAGTGTCTCTAGAGTACAGCACGGATTTATTTGATGCCCCCACAATCACGGCGATGCTGGCCCAGTTGCAAACACTGTTAGCGGGAGTTTGTCACCAACCAGATCAACTCCTGTCACAGTTACCCCTCTTGAGTGTATCTGAGCAGCAAGTCTTACAGGACTGGGCTCAAACTCAGACAGAGTTCCCCCAAGTTGCGGGGATCCATCACCTGTTTGAAGCGCAGGTTGAACAAACACCGGAGGCAATCGCCGTGGTTTGGCAGGGCCAATCCCTTACCTATGCCGAGCTGAATCAGCAAGCCAATCAACTAGCCCACTATCTATGCAGTCTGGGGATTCAACTAGAGCAGCGCGTAGGGCTGTATCTGGAGCGATCGCTGAATCTACTAATTGGAGTATTGGGGGTGCTGAAGGCGGGGGCGGCTTATGTGCCCTTAGACCCCTTGTATTCCCGAGAGCGCTTGGCCTTCATGCTGCAGCAAAGTCATGTATCAGTGGTGGTGACCCATGGGGGGTTATCGGTGCCACCAACTGCTGAGGTAGGGGTGGTAGTGGTGAATTTGTCCCAGCAACGGGAAGTGTTGCAACAGCAACCAACCAACAATCCCGCTAAGTGCTCCACAGCTGAGAATCTCGCCTATGTGATCTACACCTCTGGCTCGACGGGACAGCCCAAGGGTGTAATGGTGGAACACCGCAGTTTGATCAATGCTTATTTTGCCTGGGAAGCCGCGTATTGCTTGCGCTCTGAGGTAAGCGCTTACCTGCAAATGGCAAGTTTTTCGTTTGATGTTTTCACCGGCGATTGGGTGCGGGCTTTATGCTCCGGTGGCAAGTTAGTCTTGTGCCCGCGCGAGGTACTGATTGATCCGCCCCAGCTCCATAACCTAATCCAACAACAGCAGATTGACTGTGCTGACTTTGTTCCGGCGGTGCTGAAATCGCTGATGCAGTTCTTAACCCGCAACCAACAGCGCCTCGACAGCCTGAAACTGCTGATCTGTGGGTCTGATACCTGGACCTGGGACGACTATCAACAATTGCAGCAACTGTGTCCAGCGACAACGCGCTTAATCAACGCCTTTGGCGTCACCGAAGCCACGATTGACAGCAGTTATTTTGAAGGGACGATCGCGAATGTTAGCCAAGACCAGTGGGTGCCGATTGGCCATCCGTTTGCTAATACCCAACTGTATATTCTGGATGCCACACTGCAACCCGTACCGATTGGGGTTACTGGTGAACTTTACATTGGCGGTGCGGGATTGGCACGGGGATATTTGGGGCGGCCAGACCTAACAGCAGAGCGGTTTATCCCCCATCCCTTTAGTACAGAACCGGGAGCACGGTTTTACAAAACCGGAGATTTAGCTCGTTGGCGACGAGATGGCAATGTGGAGTTTCTCGGTCGGGCGGATGACCAGGTAAAGCTGCACGGCTTCCGGATTGAGTTGGGGGAAATTGAAGCGGTGTTGACTCAGCATCCAGCGGTGCAAACGGCAGTTGTTGTCGTGCGATCGCTGGCGGGCCGAAAACAACTGGTGGCGTATATGGTGCCAGAATCGGCGGCTGCGATTCCCAATGCACCTGAAGCTTCTCTCGTTTCCCAACTGCAACAAGATCTGCGACAACAGTTGCCAGATTACATGGTGCCCAGTGCCGTAGTGTTGTTGCCCAGTTTGCCGCTCACCCCGAATGGCAAAATTGATCGGCGTGCCTTACCAGAACCAACAGTGGCGGTGAGAGCGCCTGAACCCCAGGCTCGACCTCAAACCGAGTTAGAGCGGTTGATTGCCCAGGTTTGGCAAACAATATTGCAGGTGCCGCGAGTCGGTTTGCAGGATAACTTCTTTGATTTGGGTGGCCATTCCTTATTAATGGCGCAGGTGCAATTTCAACTGCAGGAGCAGTTGCAGCAAGAAGTGTCGGTGGTGGAGCTGTTCCAGTACCCGACGGTCCAAGCTCTAGCTCAGTACTTAAACAGTAAAACGCTATTAATGGCAACGACTCAACCGGCTTTTCAATCCGCGCGCGATCGCGCCCAACGCCAGAAATCCGCCCTCAACCGTCAACGCAAGTTTCGCAATCAAGGATAGTCAGGAATGAGTAATCTCGATGAATCGACAGCGCTGGATGGGATTGCCATTGTTGGCTTGGCGGGGCGGTTTCCTGGTGCCAGTACGGTAGAAGCATTTTGGCATAACCTCTGCCATGGACTGGAGTCCATTCAAACTTTTTCTGATGCCGAATTACTAGCTGCTGCGGTTGATCCGGCAGTGCTGGCCCAACCCAACTACGTCAAAGCGGGTGCGCCCCTGGAAAACATTGAATATTTCGATGCCCCCTTCTTTGGGTTTAATCCGCGAGAAGCGGCGGTCATGGACCCGCAACAACGGCTATTTCTGGAATGTGCCTGGGAAGCCCTAGAACGAGCCGGATACAACACCGCCATTTATCCAGGGCGAATTGGCACCTTTGCTGGGATTGGCTGGGGCAGCTATTTCCTGAATCACATTGCAGCGAACCCCGATTTGCTAGCCTCGATGACCGGCTACCAAACGCTGTTGGGCAATGAGAAAGACTTTCTCAGCACCCGCACTGCTTATCTGCTGAATCTCACCGGGCCCAGCATTACAGTGCAAACGGCCTGTTCCACCTCGCTAGTGGCAACGCATTTAGCCTGTCATAGCCTGCTGAGTTACCAATGCGACATGGCCTTGGCGGGCGGAGCAGCGATCGCCTTGCCCCAAGCCGGTTACCTGTACGAATCTGGCGGGATTCTATCTCCCGATGGTCACTGTCGCGCCTTTGATGCCCAGGCTCAGGGTACGGTGGCGGGCAGCGGCGTGGGTTTGGTGGTGCTGAAGCGCTTAGAAGAGGCCTTAGCCGAAGGTGATCAAATCTATGCCGTGATCAAAGGCTCAGCAGTAAATAATGATGGGGCTTTGAAAGTGGGGTTTACCGCACCTAGCGTCGCGGGGCAGGCCGAAGTGATTGCTGAAGCTTTAGCTTTTGCTGAGATCGAGCCCAACACGATCCAATATGTCGAAACCCACGGTACGGGTACCACCCTGGGAGATCCAATTGAAATCACCGCCCTGACGCAGGTATTCCAGGCTCAAACTGAGCGTCAGCAATTCTGTGCCATCGGCTCCGTGAAAACCAATGTCGGCCACTTGGACACCGCAGCGGGGGTAACGAGTTTGATCAAAACAGCCCTAGCCCTGCATCACGCTCAGATTCCCCCCAGCCTGCATTTTGAGCAGCCGAATCCTCAGATTGACTTTGCCAACAGTCCATTCTACGTCAATGTCGAGTTGCAGGATTGGCCCCAGGCCGAAACGCCTCGCCGGGCCGGGGTCAGTTCCTTCGGCATGGGTGGCACCAATGCCCACGTGGTGATAGAGGCGGCTCCTGCCCTTAAAGCCTCCGGACCGTCTCGACCCTGGCACCTGCTGGTACTGTCGGCAAAAACTGCGACCGCCCTGGAGCAGTCCACTCAGAACCTAGCCAGCCATCTGCAGCAGCCTGTGGCAAACCTGGCGGATGTGGCCTACACCCTACAGGTGGGGCGGCAGAGGTTTGAACATCGGCGCATGGTAGTGTGCCAAACCTCGGAGGAGGCGATCGCAGCCCTACAAGCACCTACAACACCGCCGGTTCTGACCCATGCTCAACCGGAGGGCAGCCGTTCCATAGCGTTTCTATTCCCTGGTCAAGGCTCTCAGTACGTCAACATGGGCCGGGAGCTGTATGACAGTGAACCAATCTTTCAAACCTGGATTGACCGTTGTGCCACAGTCTTACAGCCCCACCTGGGGTTAGATCTGCGAACGCTGCTGTATCCAGCACCGGGCGATGAAGCGACGGCAAAGCAACAACTTCAACAAACCGCGATTGCCCAGCCGGCTTTATTTACCGTCGAATACGCCCTGGCGCAATTGTGGATGCAGTGGGGTCTAGAGCCGGATGCCCTGCTCGGTCACAGCATTGGGGAATATGTTGCAGCCGTCCTGGCAGGTGTTTTCAGCCTGGAAGATACCTTGATGCTGGTGGCGCAGCGGGGGCGGTTGATGCAGTCATTACCGCCTGGGGCAATGTTGGCTGTGTCTCTATCGGCAGAAGCTGTCAGGCCCTGGCTGAATCTAGAAGTGACCCTGGCGGCGATCAATGCGCCGCAGATGTGCGTGGTGGCGGGAACAGAAACAACCGTCCAAGAGCTACAAGCCAAACTGGAGCAGCAGGGAATTGGTTGCCAGCGCCTGCATACCTCCCATGCCTTCCACTCTCCAATGATGGAGCCGATCCTGCAGCCCTTCCAGAAAATCGTGGCGCAGGTGCAGCGGCACACCCCTCAAAGATCCTGGATCTCCAATGTCACGGGGACCTGGATCACTCCTGCAGAAGCTATCGATTCTCACTATTGGGCACAGCATCTCCGGCAGCCGGTGTGCTTTGCCGAGGGGTTAACCACGCTATTGCAGGAACCGAATCGCGTCTTCCTGGAAGTGGGTCCCGGTCGCACCCTAAGCACCTTGGTGCGCCAATTCTCTGCTGCCGAGGGGCAAGTGGTATTGTCCTCCCTGCGCCATCCTAAGGATGCCCAGTCGGATGTGGCGTTCTTGCTCAACATGTTGGGGCGGTTGTGGCTCGCAGGAATAACGATTGACTGGCCTCAGTTTTACAGCTATGAGCAACGGCAGCGAGTGTGTCTACCCACCTATCCCTTTGAGCGACAACGCTACTGGATTGAACCTGCAAAGGTTGGCGCCGCACGCTCTGCTCCTCCAACTACCCCTCCCCAAAAAGTCCTGCTTGACAAGTGGTTCTACACCCCTACCTGGAAGCAACAACCTCTAGTGGCAGCTCCCCTTGCTGCAATGCAGTCCCACACCTGGTTGGTGTTCTGTGATGAAATGGGTGTTGGCACCCAACTGATCCAGCAATTGCAGGTATGGGGACACACTGTTATTCAAGTGCAAGCAGGAACAGCGTTTAGCCGCACCGGCGACTGGACCTACACGCTAAATCCCCAACAGGCAGAAGACTATCAATCACTCCTCCAGGACTTGCAAGCGCACCAGCTCACTCCGGATCAAATTATTCATGCCTGGAGCCTCGCGGTTGATCCCGCCACAGCCTTAGAAGAAATTCAAGCCCGTGGATTCTACAGCCTGTTGTTCTTGACCCAAGCCCTGGCTGAACAGAACCTTTTTGGCCCTTTAACGCTCCAGGTCCTCACCCAGGGTCTCTACTCCGTCACCGGGTCTGAAGCGCTCATCCCAGAACAGGCAACAATTCTGGGGCCTTGCCAGATGATTCCGCAGGAGTACCCCCACATCACCTGTCGTGTAATTGATCTGGGGCTGTCAACAGAAAAGGCAAATCTGCCTGAGTCATTTATCCAGGAATTAATTCAGTCCTCAGATGAAACCGCGATCGCTTATCGCGGACGGTATCGCTGGGTAAAACGCTATGACCAGGTATCGTTACCGGCTGTGGACGCACTGTCCAACTGCTTACGTTCCCAGGGGGTGTACCTGATTACCGGCGGCCTGGGGGGCATTGGCTTGACCCTAGCGAAATACCTGGCGGAAACGGTGCAGGCGCGGTTGATTTTGCTCAGTCGGTCTGGCTTGCCCGATCGCGGGGAATGGAACCGTGAGGATCTGCCTGCCAAAGTGAGAGCGACGATTAAAACCGTGCAGGAGCTAGAGTCCTTCGGGGCGCGAATTCAGGTGATTGCCGCTGATATCAGCGATGCAGATTCCGTACAACAGGCAATCACCCAAGGGATAGCCAAATTCGGCGCTATCCACGGCATTATCCACGCTGCCGGAGTGCCGGGGGGTGGCTTAATGCAACTGAAAACCCCAGAAGCAGCGGCTCAGGTGTTGGCTCCCAAATTGCAGGGAACCCGCTGCCTGCAGCAGGCTTTACAGGGCATGGAGTTAGACTTCTTTGTGCTCTGTTCTTCCCTAACTGCCATTGTCTCGGAACTGGGACAGGTGGATTACTGCGCGGCCAATGCCTTTCTGGATGCCTGGGCGCAGGCGCAGAGCAATCTGAGAGCAATCGCGATCAACTGGGACACTTGGCAGAGTGTGGGGATGGCAGTGCAAACCACGGTGCCGGAAGTCCTGCAGCAACAGCGACAAAACAATCTAGCCTTGGGCATTGCTCCTGCCGAAGGGGTTGAAGTTTTCCAGCGGGTTTTACAGAGTCAACTGCCTCAGGTAATTGTCTCTACCCAGAACCTAGAAGAAGCGATCGCTGCCAGCCGACAGCAAGCCAGGCAAGCCGTCGCCGCCCTGACGACACCCTCCTCAACAACCACGGTGCAACAGCCGCGCTCCCTTGCGTCCATCTATGTCACCCCCCGTAATTCCATCGAGGAGCAGCTTGCCGAGATCTGGCAGGAGCTACTGGGGGTTCATCCGGTGGGCATTCACGACAACTTCTTTGAACTAGGAGGTCATTCCCTGCTGGCGGTGCAAACCGTTTCTCGTCTGCGGGATGCCTTCCAAATCGAGTTACCCCTGCGTGTCCTACTCGCCGAAGCACCGACGGTAGCAGAATTGGCAGAGGCGATCGCCAGCCGACAAGCGGATGCCTTAGCTGAAATGGAAGCTTTGCTTGCTGAAGTCGAAGGGTTATCCGATGCGCAAACGCACCAGCAACTTACCGAAGTGTCCCAAGGCTTATAGGAGCTGAGCACCCATGCAATTTGGATTGTTACCCCTCCAGCATCCCCACCCGGTAGCCGAGGAACGAGCCATTGTGGATAACCTGTCTCAAGGCCGGGCCGGCATCACCTTTACCCCTGGTTGGATTACCTGGTTGATGTTGATTTTGGGGTGCCCCATGTTTCCACGTTTGCCAGCTTGCAGCATTGACGCAGCCCTTAAGGACGCACTGGAGCCGTCAGCCCCCAGCCAACCCCTGCAAAGCGCCAGTCATACTCCGCCCTCAGTTTCTCTGGCTAATTTTCCCGCCTTCTGATGCATCAACTATGAATCAACTATCTCAGCGCCTTGCCGCCCTGTCCCCCGAACAGCGGGCTTTATTGGAAAAGCGATTACAACAGCGAGGATTGCAGCCTCTGACCCCAGTAGAGATTCCCCGCCGGCCAGCGGATGCTGTGGTGCCCCTGTCTTTTGATCAGCAGCGCCTGTGGTTTTTTGAACAATTGGTTCCCGGCAGTGCCCTGTACAACACTCCCTTTGCGGTTAAGATAACGGGATCTTTGAATCTGCCTGTTTTAAAGCAAAGCTTACAGGCGATCGCCCAGCGCCATGAAATTTTACGCACGCAATTTACCTTGGAGGCAGAACAAGTCGTGCAGGTGGTGCAACCCACTGTGGCGCTACCTTTACCGGTTGTGGCCTTGCAGTCTTTAGCCGGGGAAGAACAACTACTAGCCGTGCAACAGCACATGGCTGAAACAGCTCGACAACCTTTTGATATTAGCCAGGTTCCCTTGCTGCGGCTGAAGCTCATGCAGCTGGGGACTACGGAACATGTGCTGGTATGCGTGTTGCATCACCTGATTGCAGATGGTTGGTCCCGTGGGGTACTGATCCGGGAGTTGGGAGCCTTGTACACCGCAGGCGTCTCCGGGCACGCTGCTTCCCTGCCTGAGTTGCCGATTCAGTATGGAGACTTTGCCCTCTGGCAGCGGCAATGCCAGGATGCAGCGTTTAATCAGCATTTGCAGTATTGGCAGCAGCAGTTGGCGGAACCGCTACCCGTCCTGGAGCTTCCCAGTGGCTTTCCCCGCCCCCTGACCCAAAGCTTCCAAGGAGCCAAGCAAGCGGTTCAGTTACCCTTGGAGTTGAGCCAGGCGCTCAAAGCCCTGAGTCAGCAAGAAGGGATTACCCTCTTCATGACGCTGTTGACTGGATTCAAGGCGTTGCTATCCTCCCAGACGGGGCAAACTGATATTGTAGTCGGGACGGATATTGCCAATCGTCATCGCCCGCAAACTGAGGGCTTAATTGGGCTCTTTGTAAATCAATTGGTCCTGCGAACCGATCTCTCTGGGAATCTCAGCTTTCGGCAGTTGCTGCAGCGAGTCCAAGAAGGAACCCTGGCGGCCTACAGCCATCAAGACATGCCCTTTGAGCAGTTAGTCGCCACGCTGAACCCCAATCGGGACTTGAGCCGATCGCCTCTGTTCCAGGTAAAGTTTGTTTTGCAGAACTTGCCGACGCCAGATTGGCAATTGCCAGGGTTGAATGTCGAAGTCTTGCCAGATATTGATACGGGCACCACAGGCCTCGATTTATTCCTATCCCTGGCGGAAATGCCCCAGGGACTGAGCGGCAGCTTGGAGTACAACACCGATGTGTATTCTGCCGGAACAATCCAGCGCTTCCTGGCGCATTTCCAGCAACTGTTAATCGCTGCTGTAGCCCATCCTGATCAGCCGCTTCAGAGTCTGTCCCTGCTAACCCCAGCAGAACAGGTACAACTCCAAGCTTGGAACCAAACAGAGGTAGCCTATCCCCTCGATCGCTGCCTGCACCACTGGATTGAAGATCAGGTAGAACGAACCCCCAACGCGATCGCCGTGGTTTTTGGTAATACTCAACTCACCTATCGAGAACTGAATCAACAAGCCAATCAACTTGCCCATCGATTGCAACAGTTGGGCGTCGCGCCAGAAACCCTGGTGGGAATTTGTGTCGAGCGATCTCTGGAGATGGTGATCGGCTTACTCGGCATTCTCAAAGCCGGCGGCGCTTATGTTCCCCTTGAGCCCAGCTATCCTCCTGAGCGCCTAGCGTTTATGCTACAGGATGCCCAAGTGCCAATTTTGCTTACCCAACAGGCACTCTTAAAAACGCTTCCCACAACCAAAGCCCAAATTCTCTGCCTCGATAGTGGCTGGGATCTCATCCAAGCCCGTCCTTCAACCGAAAATCTAAAATCTAAAATTCAAAATTCTTTTTCCCTCGCCTACGTCATCTACACCTCTGGCTCCACAGGCAAACCTAAGGGAGCAATGAATACCCTCCAAGGAATCTGCAACCGCCTACTGTGGATGCAGGATGCCTACGGCTTAACCACCGCAGACCGGGTGTTGCAGAAAACGCCCTTTAGCTTTGATGTCTCCGTCTGGGAATTTTTCTGGCCATTGATGACCGGGGCTTGTTTAGTGGTGGCCCCCCCGAATGCCCATAAAGACAGTGCTGAACTGGTGCGATTAATTACGCAGCACCAGATCACAACATTGCACTTTGTCCCCTCGATGTTACGGGTCTTCCTAACCGAGCCTGGGGTGGAAACCTGTACCAGTCTGCGGCGGGTGATCTGCAGTGGCGAAGCTCTGGCCGTGGATTTGCAAAATTTATGCTTTCAGCGCTTAGCGGCAGAACTGCACAACCTCTACGGTCCCACGGAAGCGGCAGTGGATGTGACGGCTTGGGCTTGCCAGCCCGACTGGCAGGAGCGCAGGGTACCGATTGGTCGCGCGATCGCCAATACGCAGATTTATATCCTCAATTCCCATCTGCAACCTGTGCCCGTGGGGGTGATGGGAGAGCTGCACATTGGCGGCGTGGGTGTAGGACGGGGCTATCTGAATCGACCCGAACTGACCGCTGAGAAATTTATTACGAATCCATTCAGTGATCAAGGCGATCGCCTCTACAAAACAGGAGACTTAGCTCGCTATCGTCCGGATGGCAGTTTGGAATACCTGGACCGCGTGGATCATCAAGTGAAGCTGCGAGGGCTGCGAATTGAATTGGGTGAAATTGAAGCGGTCTTAACTCAACATCCAGCGGTGCAAGAGGCGGTGGTAGTAGCTAGAGAAGATCAAGCAGGTCAGCCGCAATTAGTCGCTTACTGGGTGGCTTGCCAAATGCCAACAGCGGATGCCGCCCACTTGCGATCGCACCTACTGCAGTCCTTGCCCGATTACATGGTGCCCGCTCAGTTTATCTGGATGGCAGCTTTGCCCACGTTACCCAATGGCAAATTAGACCGCCGTGCCCTGCCGGCACCGGATTGGGAAGCGAAGGTTGAAACATTTGTCGCTCCTCGAAGTTCCGTAGAACAACGCCTGGTTGAGATCTGGGCCAAATATCTCAATTGCGATCGCATCGGGATTCATGACTCCTTCTTTGCACTGGGGGGGCATTCGCTGCTGGCAACCCAGGTGATTTCAGAAATTCGGCAGGTCTTTCAGATTGAGCTGCCACTGCGGTGCTTGTTTGAGTCGCCAACGGTAGCGGAATTAGCTGAGGCTGTAACTAGGGCAGTCACCGCAGGCCAGTCGCAGACCATCACTACTGGAGCAGGAACTTTCATCCCTCCTCTGCAACCAACGTCCCGCGATCAACCCCTGCCCCTGTCCTTTGCTCAACAACGTCTGTGGTTCTTACAGCAGCTAGAACCGGAGGCCCCCCTTTACAATGGGGCAGCGCTGGTACGACTACGAGGAGAATTAGACGCCAGAGCTTTAGAGCAGGGCTTACAAGCGATTGTGCAACGCCACGAAACCCTCCGTACCCGATTTGTCATGGTGAATGGGGAACTGGTGCAGCAAGTTAAACCGCAGATGACCGTAGAATTAACCGTTGTGGACTTGTCAACCGTGGCAGAACCCAGGCAATCGCAGCAGGCTCAAGCCCTGGGGCTCCAATCAGCTCAACAACCTTTTGACTTAACCACAGGACCATTGCTCAGAGCCTCTTTGCTGCGGCTAAGTGCTACCAAGCATTGCCTGATTCTGACCTTGCATCATATTGTCTCGGATGGCTGGTCAATTGGAGTGTTGGTACGCGAATTGGCTGCCTTGTATCCAGCGTTTGTCCAGGGGCAACCCTCCCCGTTACCCGTCTTACCCGTACAGTATGCTGACTATGCAGTGTGGCAACGGCAGTGGCTCCAAGGCGAGGTGCTGCAAACCCAATTGAATTACTGGAAGCAGCAACTCGACAATCAGCCGCCTGCTTTGGTTTTTCCGTCAGAAGTCACTGCTAGTGGCAGCCAGACCAATGTCCATCCCAACGCAGGGAGTAAACATCCTTTCTGTTTGTCGGCGGAATTGACCGCAGCCCTGAAGCAGGTGAGCCAGAAGCAAAATGTGACGTTGTTCATGACGCTGTTGGCAGCATTCAATCTGCTGCTGTATGACCTGACGGGAACTCCTGATCTGGTGGTGGGTTCACCGATCGCCAATCGTAACCGTCCGGAAATTGAAGATTTGATTGGATTCTTTGTCAACACCCTAGTGTTACGTACCGATTTGTCAGGTGATCCCAGTTTCGCCGAACTGCTGCAACGAGTGCGCCAGGTAGCCCTAGGGGCCTATGCCCACCAAGATTTACCCTTTGAGCAGTTGGTGAGTGAGCTGCAACCGGATCGCACCTTAAGCCAAGCGCCATTTTTCCGCGTCTGGTTTGTTTTGCAAAACACTCCGATGCCACCCCTGGCGTTGTCAGGTTTGACCCTGGATGTAGCCGATTTAGAGACCGGATTGGTGCGCCACGACCTAAAGCTGGATTTGACCGAGAGCGGTGCCCAACTGAGCAGCTTTTTTGAGTTCAAAACAGCGGTGTTTGATCCAGAGGCGATTACCCGTCTCCAGGCACGGTTTGAACAACTGCTACACCAGGTCACAGCCCACGCCGATTTACCCCTCAGCCAGGTGCAAGAACGCCTGGATCAGGCCCAGGCTACAGCCTTTCAAGCCTCACAGCGTCAACGGCTCAGCCGCCTCCGGCGTCCCGCTTCTAGCCTATAACCCTGCAAAAGGAATCTCTATGAGTTTAAAGTTTGCCAAGCGAAAAGCCGTTAATCTCTCCCCTGAATCTTTAGTTCAAGTCGCAGACTTCCAAACCGGCACCTGCCTAAATACCCTGGTTCAGCCTGCCGTAGCCGGTGTCAATTTAGTTGAGTGGGCAACCGAACAACGGCCCTGGATTGAGTCTCAGTTGTTGCAACATGGAGGCATATTGTTCCGGGGATTCCCTGTGCGAGAAGCGACCGAATTTGAGCAGTTCCTCAAAGCGGTTTCTGGCGAGTTGTTGGAGTATACCTATCGCTCCACCCCCCGCAGCCAAGTCCAGGGCAACATTTACACCTCGACGGAATATCCGGCGGAGCAATCAATTTCGCTGCACAACGAACTGTCTTACACCCGCAGTTGGCCGCTGAAAATCGGCTTTTTCTGTGTGCAACCTGCGGTACAAGATGGTCGAACTCCAATTGCGGACAGCCGCAAAGTGCTAACTCGCTTGGATTCGAAACTACGGCAACGGTTTGCAGCCACTGGGGTAATGTACCTGCGCAATTACCGGGAGGGGCTGGACTTGCCCTGGCAAACAGTATTTCAAACCGAAGATCGAGCCGTGGTAGAACACTACTGCCGCCAAGCAAGAATTGAATGGGAGTGGGTCAGCCCTCAACATCTGCGCACCCGACAAGTTTGTCAGGCGGTTGCCACCCATCCCCAAACTGGACAAAGGGTCTGGTTCAATCAAGCTCATCTATTCCACGTCTCCAGCTTGCCTCAGCGCG
The DNA here is from genome assembly GCA_902806435.1 of uncultured Synechococcales cyanobacterium. Lineage (GTDB taxonomy): Bacteria > Cyanobacteriota > Cyanobacteriia > Thermosynechococcales > Thermosynechococcaceae > CADCWO01. Next base: position 13,505 of record CADCWO010000226.1, read on the forward strand.
TTCGGGAATCTTTATTGGCGACTTTGCCGGAGATTGGCCTGCCCCGTAATACCTACTACGGCGATGGCAGCCCAATTGAGCCGGAGGTATTAGCCGAAATTCGCCAAGCTTTTGCGGCAGAAACCGTCAGCTTCCCGTGGCAAGCCGGAGATATCTTGCTGCTAGATAACATGCTCACCGCCCATGGCCGCACTCCTTTTGTTGGGCCTCGGCGCGTTTTAACCGGCATGGCGGAGTTGTTCACACTCGAAACTCAGGAGGCGGGCGAATGAGCCAGGCGATCGCATTGCAAGGTTTCTCGCTTTCGCCGCAACAAAAACGGTTGTGGCAGCTCCAGCCAGCGGTTTCAGGCTCTGCCTATCGCGTAGAGGCGGTGATCGAAATTCAGGGACCATTACAGATTGATCGCCTCCGCAAGGCTTTAGAACAGGTCGTGGCCCGGCACGAAATTCTTCGCACCACATTTTCCACGCTGCCAGGGATGACGCTGCCATTGCAGGTGATTGGTGATCGCGTCCAGGTTGACCTGCAGGTCAAATCGGCAGACACTCTAGAGCCTTGCTCTGAGCAGGCCCAGGAGCAGGAAGCTAGCTTTCATGTCACCTGCATTCAGCACACCTCAGACCAACACCAACTCCACTTGAGCTTACCCGCCCTCCAGATGGATGCAGCAAGTCTGCGGCAATTTGTGATGGAGTTAGCTCAATCCTATGCAGGAGCTACTTGTAAGGAAGACCCGTTCCAGTACGCCGATATCGCTACCTGGCAGAACGATTTACTAGAAGAACCCGATTCTGCGATGGTCGAAGACCTAGCTGCGGTGAGCGCCCGCAGTTATTGGCAGCAATTAAACCTGGATGCACTCACCGTTCCATTACCTTTAGCAAAATCTCGGTCTGCTTTAGCAAACTCTAATTTTCAACCTCAGATTCAATCCATTTCCTTAAACGTCGAGGTCCTGACAGCCCTACAAGCTCAAGCAGAGCTTTATCAGGTGTCCCTAAGTACGCTGCTGCTCACTAGTTGGATTGTATTCTTGCAGCGCCTTACCCAAGCTGAAAACTTAGTCGTCGGTGTTGCCACTGACGGACGACATTACGAGGAACTAGCAACCGCTTTAGGTCCCCTGGCCAAGATCTTACCGGTGACTGTCACGCTTAATGGTGAAATACCATTTTCGACTTTAATTTCTCAAGTGCAGGCCCAAGTTCAAGCTGCCCTCAATTGGCAAGATGCCTTTGACTGGAAAGTGCTGAAATTACCTGCATTCCAATCAGAAAATATAGCTTATTGTCCGTTTAGTTTTGCCTTTACGGCAGGGGAAGCAGCTGTAACGGCAGGTGATCTGTCCTTCAAATTGCAGCGGTTGGCTACCTTCAGCGATCGCTTTTCAGTTCAGCTCACTTGTCGAGTCACCGCAACCAGCTTGGACCTGGATTTTTACTACAACAGTACGGAGTATTCAGGCACGGTGATCACGCAACTGGCAGGTTATTTCCAAACGCTGTTACAGGGTGTTGTGGAGCAACCGGACTCGGCAATTAATCGCCTTCCTCTTCTCACCGCCGGCGATCGCCAGGGCCTGTTAACCCTCCATCAAACCACAGTAGCCTATCCCCTGGATCAAGGCATTTATCAGTTATTTGAAGCCCAAGTCCAGCAAACCCCTGGAGCGGTGGCGGTTGTCTCGGAGCAAGGATCACTGACTTACGCTGAGTTAAATGCCCGTGCCAATCAACTGGCTCACTACCTGCAACAGCAAGGAGTTGGGCCAGAAGTGATTGTGGGCCTGTGCCTAGAGCGATCGCCTGCATTGATCATCGGTTTGCTGGCCATTCTCAAGGCTGGGGGAGCCTTTTTACCTTTAGACCCTGATTGGCCTGATCAACGGTTGAGCCGCCTGGCTCAATCAGCCCAATCAGCTCTGGTAGTAACTCAACAAAGTTTTGTGCCGCGCTGGAGCGATCGCCCGATTCTGGTTCTGGATCAAGCCATGGCCCACTGGTCTGAGATGCCGGAGAGTAATCTAGAGCCCACCATTACCTCTAGCTGCTTAGCATATGTGATGTACACCTCCGGCTCTACAGGTCAACCCAAAGGTGTGGCGGTCGAGCATCGGCAACTGTTGAATTATGTCTGTGGGATTAGTGAGCGACTAAATTTACCCCCCGGTGCCAGCTTTGGCTTGGCCTCCACGATTGCTGCAGATCTGGGTTACACCATAGGGTTCTCAGCTCTCTGTACGGGAGGCTGCCTCCATTTAATTACCCAGGAGCGAGCCACGGACCCGGTCGCTTTTGCCGACTACTGCCGTCGCACACCTCTGGATGTTTTGAAGCTTACCCCTTCCCATCTAGCGGCTTTGCTTACCTCAGAGCATGCAGCGGCTCTCCTGCCACGCCAGCGCTTAATCCTGGGGGGTGAGGCATTGCCCTGGAGGTTGATCCAACAAGTGCGTGGGTTAGGGGCAGCCTGCCAGATCTGGAATCACTATGGCCCCACGGAAGCGACGATTGGGGTGTTAACGGCTCCCGTGCCGGACCTGGCTGATATGTCCACTGCTACAGTTTCATTGGGGCAACCTCTACCAAATACGCAAGTTTATCTATTAGATGAGCAGCAGCAACCTATCCCTCTCGGAGTTGCCGGAGAAATTTACATTGGTGGGGCTGGCGTAGCACGGGGCTATCTGCATCAGCCAGCGCTGACTCAGGAACGATTTATTGCCAATCCTTTTGTAGCGGAAATCTCGAATTCAAATTCGATTGGAACAAGACTGTATCGGACGGGCGATTGCGCTCGATATTTGCCCGATGGCAGCTTGGAGTTTCTGGGCCGCCAGGATGATCAAGTCAAAATTCGCGGCTTCCGGATTGAACCAGGGGAGATTGAAGCGATTCTACAGCAACAGCCAGAGGTGGCTCAAGCGGTGGTGGTTGCTCGGTCCGATGCCAACGGGCAAGCGCAACTGGTGGGTTACATAGTGACGCGTCCTTCCACAGAACCCAGCTTGACCACCTTGCAACGGGCATTACAAGCCCAGCTCCCCGCCTACATGGTGCCAGCTCTGGTGCGCTTGAAAACCTTGCCGCTCTTACCCAATGGCAAAGTGGATCGGCAAGCCTTGCCAGATCCAGAAACTGTGCACTCCAATACCCCTGCCTATGTTCCGCCTTCCACTCCCGTAGAGGTAGCTTTAGCGGAAATTTGGGCCAAGCTCTTGAACCTCTCCCAAGTGGGGATTCACGATAAATTCTTTGCCCTGGGAGGAGACTCGATTCTCAGCATTCAGATGATCGCCAGGGCGCATCAGATTGGAGTGCGGTTAACGCCGAAACAGATTTATCAGCATCAAACCATTGCTGAGTTAGCAACAGTAGCGGATACGACCTCAACGGTTCAGACAGAGCAAGGTACAGTCATGGGCCCAGTTCCGTTGACGCCGATCCAGAATTGGTTCTTTGAGCAAGCAACCTGCGACCCGCACTATTGGAACCAATCGCTGCTGCTAGAGCCTCAGGAATTATTAGATCCTCATGTCTTGCAGCAAGCTGTTCAGTACTTATTGCAACACCATGATGCCCTGCGATCGCGCTTCCAGCCGGCTGAACAGGGATGGCAGCAAATGATTCATGCCCTTGATAGCGAGATCCCGGTTGAAGCGGTTGATCTGACAGCGCTGCCCCTAGCGGAGCAATGGCAAGCCCTAGAAGCCAAAGCGACGCAGTTGCAGGGCAGCTTGGATTTGACCACTGGGCCTTTGCTGCGGGTGGGGTTGTTCCAACTGAATCGAGATGGCGCTGCTGTGCAGCGGTTGCTGATCGTGATTCATCATCTGGTGGTGGATGGCGTCTCCTGGCGGATTCTACTGGAGGATTTGCAGACAGCGTACCAACACCTGATCCAAGGCCAAGCGGTGCAATTACCTGCCAAAACCACTTCAGTTCAACAGTGGAGCCAATATTTGCAGGAATATGTTCATTCTGATGCGGCGCAGCAAGGGTTGCATTGGCAAGAAGGACTGAGAAATCCGCCAGACACTCTCCCTGTAGATACTACAGCTCAGTTCATTACTACGGCGTCTTTGCAAACCATTGAGTTAGCCCTCAGTCCAGCAGAAACCAAGGCACTCCTTCATGAACTGCCCCAAACGGCACGGGCCCAGGTTCAAGAAATCTTGCTCACTGCCCTAGTCCAGACCTTAACTCAATGGGCTAGTAGGTCTTCCATCTGTTTGGATCTAGAGGGGCATGGCCGCGAGGACTTGTTTGAAACCGTCGATTTATCGCGCACCGTGGGCTGGTTTACCTCACTGTTCCCGGTGCAGTTGAACTTAACCCCCGGCTTAACCCCCGCAGCAGCCTTACAATCGATTAGAACGCAGCTGCGCCAGATTCCCCAGGGTGGGATTGGCTATGGCCTGTGGCGTTATTTGTCTGCCGATCCGTCAGCCCAGAACTATCCCACCTCCCCGGTCCGGTTCAACTACCTCGGTCAAGCGGATGCTTCTTTCACCCCGTCGTCGTTCCGCTGGGCAACGGAACCCTGTGGTCCCAGCCGGAGCGATCGCCACTGTACACCCTATCTCCTGGATATCAGTGGCTTAGTGCAAGCAGAGCGTTTGCAATTGACCTGGACCTATAGCGACCGCCTGTATCAGAAAACCACGATCCAACATCTGGTTCAGCAGTTTGAGCAAAATCTGCGATCGCTGCTCACCTGCGGTCAAACTCCAGAACCCTACACCTTAAACGACTTTCCCCTAGCGAACGTTCACCAAACCGATCTGAACAAATTGCTGCTCAAGCTCAATCAAGCGGGCGGAGAAAAACTGACATGACTCTAACTCACCTCGAAGACATCTACGACCTATCCCCTACCCAGCAGGGGATGTTGTTCCACAGCCTGAGTGCCCCCGATTCAGGGGTGTATAGGGTGCAATTGTGCCTGACGCTGAAAGGAGGCTTGGATCAAACCACCCTGCACCAAGCGTGGCAGGATGTAATCCAGCAGCATTCGATCCTGCGGACTGCGTTTCAATGGGAAGGAATTGAGAAACCTTTGCAGGTCGTCTATCGCCAGGCTCAGGTAGCTTTACAGGCGTTGGATTGGCAAGATTGGTCTCCGATTGAGCAGCAGCAGCAGTTAGCAGCTTTTCTCCAGCGCGATCGCCAGCAGGGTTTTGACTTTACCTGTGCACCTTTGATGCGGCTGGCGCTAATTCAACTCAGCGCTGAAACGTATCACCTGGTCTGGACCAAGCACCATTTGATTTTGGATGGCTGGTCAACCGGGATTGTGCTGCAGCAGGTTTGGCAGCGCTATCACCAATTACTGACAGCGAATCGGGAAGCAACAGGATTACAGGGGAGTCTCTATCGTCACTACATCGCCTGGCTCCAGCAACAAGATTTGACAGCAGCAGAAACCTTTTGGCAACACACCTTACAGGGGTTCACGGCTCCCACCCAGTTGCGGATTCAGCGGCCTACCAATTCCGAGCCAGCCTCAACTTACCCTGAGCAACACCTGACCCTGAGCTCTGCAACCACCACAGCCCTGCGAACTTTGGCCCGTCAACATCAATTGACGCTTAATACCCTACTCCAGGGGTCTTGGGCCATCCTGCTCAGCCGCTACAGTGGTGAGTCCAACGTTGTATTTGGGGCCACGGTGTCTGGACGGCCTCCCGGCTTATCGGGGGTGGAGTCCCTGGTGGGGCTGTTAATCAATACCCTACCGGTGCGGGTGGAGATTCCCCCAGATGCTTCTCTGCTCGACTGGCTCCAGCAGTTGCAAGGGCAGCAAGTCGAAGCGCGGCAGTACGAGCACACACCCCTGGTGCAAATTCAAGGATGGAGCCAGGTGCCACGTGGAATGCCTCTGTTTGACACGCTGCTAGTGGTGGAAAATTACCCCGTGGATGCAGCGTTAGCGGTTGGCGCCCAAAGCGGAGGTTTAGCAATCACCAATGTCCGTGCCCTTGAACAAACCAACTACCCCTTAACTGCTGTTGCGGAAGTGGGGGATGAACTGGTGCTGCGGCTCAGCTATGACCCCCAGCGGTTTGAAGATGACGCGATGGCCCGTTTATTAAGCCATTGGCAAACGCTGTTAGGGGCAATGGCTGAGATGCCCCATAAGTCCATCGGTGAGTTCTCCCTGCTACCTACCACTGAGCAGCAGCAACTCTTGTTCAATTGGAACCAGACAGATAGCGAGTATCCAGAAACTTGCCTACATCATCTGTTGCAGCAACAGGCAGAGCGTGTACCAGAAGCCGTTGCCGTCCGCTTTGCGGATCAAATCTTGACCTATCAAGCCCTGCATCAACAAGCGAATCAACTGGCGCACATTTTACAAAAACGAGGAGTTGGTCCAGGCTCGCTAGTGGGACTGTGTGTGGAGCGCACGCCTGCAATGCTGATTGGTTTACTCGGCATCTTAAAGGCGGGCGCGGCGTATGTACCCTTAGATCCGATTAATCCGCCAGAGCGCTTAGTTGAGATGGTTAGTAATGCCCAGGTACGGGTTCTGGTGACACAGCAGCAATGGTTGCCTTTGTTCAGCTCTACTGCAACCACTCCTCTTTGCCTAGATCACGACCAGGCACTGATTGTCCAGGCACCCACAGATGAACCAACCAGTTCCGTCACTCCCGATCACCTTGCCTATGTAATCTACACCTCTGGTTCCACCGGCAAACCCAAGGGAGTGCAAATTTCCCATCGTGCTCTGGTCAACTTCCTTCACAGCATGGCCCAAGCACCAGGATTGACCGCCACAGATCGGCTCTTAGCCGTCACCACCCTCGCCTTTGACATTGCCGGATTAGAGCTTTATCTGCCCTTACTGGTGGGAGCCCAGGTTGTGATCGCCCCCCCAGAAGTCGCCACGGATGGGGAGAAACTGGCGACTTATCTGCAGGATGCTGAAATTACAGTCATGCAAGCGACCCCAGCAACCTGGCGACTGCTGTTAGCAACTGGATGGTCCGGAAAACCAAATTTGAAAATGCTTTGTGGCGGAGAGGCCCTTACGGCTGACCTAGCTGAGCAGTTGCTGCCCAGGGGAGCCGAGCTATGGAATCTTTACGGCCCCACAGAAACTACCATTTGGTCAACGGTGCATCGGGTTGAGACGGGGAGTTCAACCGTTCCCATCGGAAGGCCAATCGCCAACACCCAGGTGTATGTCTTAGATCCGCAGCAGCAACCGACACCTCTGGGGGTCCCTGGTGAACTCTATATTGGTGGTGCGGGCTTAGCCAAAGGATATTTAAATCGACCCGACTTAAACACGGAGAAGTTTGTCCCTGATCCGTTTACTGATTCTCCCGAGGCGAAACTCTATCGCACCGGCGATCTGGTTCGCTATCGCCCGGCTGGAACCCTCGAATGCCTCGGTCGCTTGGATCACCAAGTGAAACTGCGGGGCTTTCGAATCGAATTGGGAGAAATTGAAGTGGTGCTGCTACGGCATCCAGCCGTTCAGTCTGCGGTGGTCATCACCCACACGGAAGACCTCCAAAATCCTCGTTTAATTGCCTATGTGGTGCTGCATTCTGAGCAAGCTGCCACGAGTCAAGAGCTGCGCCAGTTTCTCAAGCAAAAGCTGCCCGCCTACATGGTGCCGACAGCGTTCATGGCCCTGGCTCAGCTCCGCCTAACCCCCAACGGCAAACTGGATCGGCAAGCTTTACCAGCCCCGACGATCGATGAGCCAACCCTGGATAGTCCCCAGATTTTGCCCCGTACCGTAACCGAAAAAACGCTCTATCCCCTTTGGTGCCATGTACTAGGGGTGTCCCAAGCCAGTGTGACGAGTAATTTCTTCGACTTAGGGGGGCATTCCCTGCTGGCGATGCAACTAATCGCCCAGGTGCGGGAGAAGCTTCAAATAGAATTGCCACTGCAGTGCTTGTTTGAGCATCCGAGCATCGCGCAATTGGCGGCCTATATTGACCAACAAACGCAATCTGCTCTCAAGCCAGCGTCAGCCCCGATCGCTCGTCAAACTCGCCGTGGCGTTTCCTTAGCAATCTTATCTGGCTCATCCCCTGCTTCAGAATCCTCCAATCAGGAAGTGTAGATCCTCTTTCAGATTTTGCCATCTTGGCTGAGTAAGCATTTTAGCGATCCATCTTTTGTGATTTTAGATTGGGATAACTATGTTGAGTTCTGCGTTAGAAGCTCTGTCTACTGCACCCATCGCCCCAGCAGCGGCATCTGAGTCGGAAGTGTTTGTATTTCCGGTGTCCTTTGCCCAGCAACGCCTGTGGTTCCTAGAGCAGTTAGACCCAGACAGCGGCCAGTACAACATGGCAACCGCCGTACACCTACAGGGGCCCATTCACCTGAAGCTGTTGCAGCAAAGCTTAGAAACCCTGGTTGAACGTCATGAATCTCTGCGCACCAGGTTTGCGATAGTCGGGGATGACTTGATGCAGGTCGTCCATCCGCAGGGACAAGTGCCGCTGACGGTAGTGGATGGAGCTGCGATGGGAGAAGCGATTCAATCGCAGGCATGGCTGGTTGAGGAAGCTCAACGTCCCTTTAACCTGGCTCAAGCGCCTCTTTTGCGGGTGACATTGTTGCAACTCACCTCAAGCGAGCAGATTCTGCTACTGGTGATGCACCACATCATCTCGGATGGTTGGTCGCTCCAGATCCTGGTGCGAGAACTGGCAACAGTGTATGAAGCAATCACCACGGAGCAGATTCCGGCTTTACCAGAACTCCCGATTCAGTATGCTGACTTTGCCACCTGGCAGCGAGATTGGCTGGCTCAGGGGGAACGGGAGCGCCAGCTGCAATACTGGCAGCAGCAGTTGCAAGGCTTATCTCCGCTGCAGTTGGCGACGGATTTCCTCCGACCGGCGATCGCCAGTGGCAAGGGAGCCAGACAAACCTGGGCTTTATCCCCCACCCTCACCCATGGCCTAAAGCAACTCAGTCAACAGGCCCAGGTGACGCTGTATATGACCTTGCTGGCAGCTTGGCAAACCCTGCTCTATCTCTACACTAGCCAAGAGGATATTGCTGTGGGTTCCCCGATTGCTAATCGCAATCAAGCAGAGACCCAGGGGGTAATTGGCTGCTTTGTGAACACACTGGTCCTGCGGACCCAGATGCCAGAAAATCTGACCTTCCAGCAGTTGCTCGAACAGGTGCGAACCACGGTGTTGGAAGCCTATGAGCATCAAGATCTACCCTTTGAAACCTTGGTAGAAGCATTGCAGCCAGAACGGGATTTAAGTCACAATCCCTTGGTTCAGGTGTGGTTTGCCCTGAATCATGCCCCGGTAGAAGCGCTGGAAATCCAGGGCTTAACCTGGCGGAGCATTTCCTTGGCGCGCTCCACCACCCAGTTCGATCTAAGCCTGGAAGTGGTCGAGCAAGATCAAGCGCTGCAGGCCACGCTTGAATACAGCCCGGATTTATTTCAAGCAGAAACGATTACTCGGCTGTGTCATCACTTCCAGGTGTTACTCGCAGGTGTGATAGCCAATCCAGACATGGCGATCGTCAACTTGCCCCTGCTCACTGCCGCCGAACAGCAAGTTCTGGTGGATTGGAATCAAACCCAGCTTGACTTTCCTCAGCATCATTGTATTCACGAGCTATTTGAACAGCAAGCGGCCCAAGCTCCAGAGGCGATCGCCATTGTGGATGAATGTCAGCAACTCACCTACCGGGAACTCAATCAGCAGGCAAATCAATTGGCCCATACCCTGCAGCAGCGAGGCGTAAGTCCAGAGGTGATAGTAGGGCTTTGCCTGAAGCGCTCGGTTCACTTGCTGGTAGGCATTCTCGGCATTCTTAAAGCAGGAGGTACTTATCTTCCCCTGGACCCCGCCTACCCTCGCGATCGCCTGGAATTCATGATTCAGGACAGCCAACTGAGCCTTCTGCTAACTCAACAAGATCTACTTGAAATTCTCCCCCCATCCACCGCCCAAATTCTTTGCCTCGACTCCCGTTCGGCTAACGCTCATGGAGAAGCCGACTCCCCATTCTCTGTTCCCTACTCCCTACTCCCCGCTCCCCATTCGCCAGCTCCCACTCCCTCCTGCCTCGCCTACATAATCTACACCTCCGGTTCCACCGGACGGGCGAAGGGGGTGATGATTGAACATCGCAGCTTAGTAAATGCCTATTTTGCCTGGGAAACGGCTTACCATCTGCAATCCGAGGTGCGGTGCCATCTGCAGATGGCCAGCTTCTCCTTCGATGTGTTTACGGGGGATTGGGTGCGGGCTCTGTGCTCTGGGGGCAAGTTGGTCTTGTGCCCCCGAGATGCCTTGATTGATCCGCCTCGGCTCTACGGCCTGATTCAACACCATCAAATTGATGCAGCTGAGTTTGTCCCCGCTGTGTTACGGCCCTTGGCGCAGTATGTTCACGAACACCAGCAGCGGCTGGATAATTTCAAGTTACTGGTCTGCGGCTCCGACACTTGGACATGGCAAGACTATCAGCAAATCAGGCAGCTCTGCGCACCCACGACCCGCCTGATTAACTCCTTTGGTGTGACAGAAGCGACAATTGACAGCTCTTATTTTGAAGCTCAGACAATCGACAGCACGAACGCTAATTTGCCTATTGGCCGTCCCTTTGCCAATACCCAACTCTATATCTTGGATTGCCAAAGGCAACCTGTCCCGATCGGGGTTCCCGGTGAGCTGTACATCGGCGGAGCTGGACTGGCGCGGGGCTACTGGCGACGCCCAGAATTGACTGCTGAGCGATTTTTCCCCAACTCCTTTCCTCACCTTAGCCTTTGCCCCCGTCTCTATAAAACCGGGGATCTAGCTCGGCTTCAACCCAACGGCACCCTTGAGTTCTGGGGACGGGCTGATGATCAAGTCAAACTGCGGGGCTATCGAATTGAGCTTGGGGAAATTGAAACAGTTCTGAGTCGTCACCCATCAGTGCAAGCGGCGATCGCAACGGTTTATATCGAGCAAGGGCACAAGCGATTAGTGGCCTATATAGTACCCCAACCGCCAGCTGAGGACTGCGACCGCTGGCTGCAAGACCATTTACCCTCCCTCCAGCAACATCTCAAAGCCCAGTTGCCGGATTACATGGTGCCTTCGGGCTTTATGGCCCTGGCTCGATTGCCCTTGACCCCCAATGGCAAAGTTGATCGGCGATCACTCCCGGCACCCCGCCATCTGCCATCCACTTCCCAGTCTGAGGCAACTGTT
>CADCWO010000227.1 GCA_902806435.1 uncultured Synechococcales cyanobacterium
GGTTAAAGTAATTCTGGTGGCAGCAGGCATCTTTAGTCATGAGGAACAACACCTGCCCATATTATGGTTTTTTAAGTCCCTCTACTTAGTATCCTTCTTGCGCCTCCTGCTGCTTTGTGGCTAGAGTTCAATGTTCCTGTGCAAAAATGCGCCAGTTTAGCTCATATATTGAACCAGGCGGTCAGTGCAACTGCCAGCGCATCTGCGGCATCGTCCGGTCGTGGGATGTATTCTAAATTTAGCTCACGGGCTACGGCTTGTTGGACTTCCTGTTTATCTGCGTTACCGTAGCCTGTGAGAGCCTGTTTTATTTGGGCGGGGGTAAATTCAATCGTCGGCACCCCGTACTGAGCCAGCACCAGCAGTAAAACACCACGAGCTTGAGCAACCAGAATGGTGTTACCCATTTTATAAAAAAAAAGTTTCTCTACGGCAACCAAATCGGGTTTGCACTCTTTTAATAGAAGGTGCATATCATCGTAGATTGTGCGTAGTCGCTCACCGATATCAGTTTTGGCAGGCGTTTGAATGACCCCAAAGTCAAGTAAGCTCGCACTAGTAGCTAACTCTGACTTAATACTGATGCCCCCAAACCCCAAGGTTGCTAATCCTGGATCTAAGCCTAAAATTCGCTTTTCCACTTGAGCAATACTTTTAAGAACACGCTGCCAGCTGGGCTTTTCCGTACTAGGAGTTGCCTGTACCAATCTAACGGCTCTGGGTATCCTGGCTAGATGTTCCACGATTACTTTTATGGGGATGGCACAACTCCCCTAAACTCTAGGAAGGTAGATGAAAGCTCTGGAAGCTTGTAACCTTAGAAAAACCTATCGGAGCCGGGGTCAACGGCTGGAAGCCGTCCGGAACGTTTCGCTGGCGATCGCCCCTGGAGAAGTTCTAGCTTTCTTGGGCGCCAACGGCGCGGGTAAGACCACAACAATCAAGATGATTGCTGGATTGATCTGGCCGGATGATGGCTGGGTGAGAATTGCTGGACGCGACCCCCATCGTGACCCGCAAGCCCTGCGGATGCTCGGAGCAGTTCTGGAAGGTAATCGCAACCTCTACTGGCGACTTACCCCAGCCGAAAATCTGGAGTACTTTGGGATGCTCAGAGGGCTGAACCGGCAAGAGGTGCGCCAGCGCAGCCGGGAACTGTTAGAGCGATTTGGGCTGCTAGACAAACACCGCACTCCCGTACAGGCTCTTTCGCGGGGAATGCAGCAGAAGCTAGCGATCGCTGTTGCTTTAGTGCATCAACCTCGGTTGTTGCTTTTGGACGAACCCACTCTAGGCCTAGATGTAGAAGCAACTGAAAATGTCAAGGCGCTAGTTCGTGAGATTGCCCAAGCGGGCCACGCAATTCTTCTGACAACCCACCAGTTACAGGTGGCAGAAGTACTTTCTAACCGTGTAGCAATCATCGATAAGGGCGAAATTATTGCTGAGGCCCCAACCGATCAGTTAATTGAACAGTTTTCCAATCCAACCTACACAATTGAGGTGGTGGGCTTAGATCAAGCGCGAGTGCCAGCCCTGGAAGATCTGGGTGTCGTTATCCAAGGCCAACTACTCTATATCAGCCGACCAGAGATGCTTTACCCGGTACTCGATATCCTTAAACCATTACCCCTAATCCGTGTAGTCAAAGATCAAGCTGATCTGACAGAGATTTTTTTGAAGCTAGTGCGCAAAGATGCTTAACCTATTTCTGGCTGAACTCCGGCGGGTCTGGATCCAGTTCCGGCGCTATCCTGGGGAGGCAATTGGGGGAATTATCGCTATTACTTCGCTGTTCTACGGGCTATTCCTCGGTACCCGCTACGTTGCGGGGCCAGGGTTTCAGTTTGGGGAGCGCCTAGACGCGATCATTATTGGCTACGTACTTTGGACCCTAGTGTTATTTGTGATCTTTGACATTGCCTCAAATTTACAAATTGAATCGCAAATTGGCACCTTGGAGCAAGTTTTTCTCTCACCTTTTGGCGCTGCCAAAGTTTTCTTGGTTCGAGCCTTGGCTGGCCTGAGTTTGAACTTAACCCTCAACTTGGGCATTCTGGTCATTATTCTGATTCTGACTGGGAGCCGTCTCTACTTTCCCCTTACCTTAATACTCCCATTAATCACCGTTGTCCTTGCGGCCTATGGTCTTGCCTTTACCCTGGGTTCATTAGCTTTATTATTAAAACGCGTGCAGCAGTTGCTGAGTCTGTTCCAGTTCGGGTTATTGTTTTTGATTGCTGCTCCCACCGAAACTTGGCAGGGACCGTTACGAATTTTAGGCCTCCTACTGCCAATGACGACTGGTGCAGGAATACTGCGGGACCTGATGGCGCGGGGGGAACCTTTGGATCTAGCTCGGGCTGCCCTAGCTTTGCTCAACGGTATAGCCTATTTTGCTCTTGGCCTGGCCATTTTTCGCGCTTGCGAACGGGAAGCTAAGCGGCGCGGCATACTAGGCGGGTACTAAACAATAGATACGAAAGGAATTCCTGATATCCTGCTCAGGCTAATAGTTTGAAGTCAAGCCTATCTGACTAACCGCTATTGCAACTGCCCTATTCCTTACAAAAGCTTTGGTAAGCAGCCTCTGCCATCAGGCGAGAAATTTCTGGTTCCCGGCGCTGGTAGAAAAAATCAGCCAAGGCGTTGAAGATATCAAAGTCAGAAATTCCCATTGCCTCTAGATCTGTAAAAGCCTTGCGAGTTGCACCAAAGGCTTCCTGAGTTGATAGCTGGGTTGGGGTGGCTGGGTATTGTCCTTCTTGAGATGAGCTTGACGCACTCATGCTCTCCTCCAAATAGTTTTCTACTTAACCTTAACGAGGAAAAGCAGCGATCGCAGGAAACTCATTCGATTGCATTGAGGTTTCTCTGATTAGCAGCTTCCCAATACTGATCGCCGTGTCATAGGTTTAGTGAAGTAGAACCCTTGAAAATCAGCAGCCCAGATGCAGATGAATGCGCGGCAGAAATAAAACAAGGATAAAGATAGTACGGAATACGAATCATAGATTGTACGAAGAAGACCATTTTGGAAGTACAGTTCAACTGCTATGAAGCTGCAATAACTGAAACAACCCCCTTTTGGGCCAAGATTTTGACATAGCAGTGGAGCCTAAGAGTTTGTAATGGCGTCAGCAGCCTTGCAAAATAGCTGAAAAAAGGGTATAGCTCTTGGCAGGAACCTTGGTCTTGCCAGGAGCAGTCATTAGTTTAAGATTAAGGCTGCTATTGAGCTAGCAGAAAGCAACTTGTCGCAACTAGGTAGGAGGTGACAGATGACAAGAGTCGCACTACTAATTGGGGGAAGTGAGGTGGTATCGGATAGAGTGCAGCACAATGTAGTAGACATGCAGCAGGTGCTACAGCATCCAGATTTAGGGCTTTTTGCTGAGGTAAAAACTTTGCTCGATCCTGAGCCAAAGGAAATAGAGCCAGCCGTTGCTGCCCTGTTTGCGGAACGTGAGAAACATGACCTCGTACTTCTTTACTTCTCAGGAATTGCCCTCAAAGATGCGCAAGGCAAACTTTACTTCTCAGCCAATCAGCATAAACCAGCGGTACTTCACTCGACTGCCGTAGCAGCTAGTTTTATGCAAAATGTGATGAATAAGAGCCAGTCTGAGCGACAGGTGCTGATTCTTGACTGTTGCTTGGGTGGTGATCCTGTAAGTTGGTTAGCCGCAAATAGCTTTGGCGATATTAAAACGCAACTTCTGACACCGAGGCAAGTTCTTCTGAGCGCGTTTACGCCGGCACAGGTCGACGATCAGGGCAACTCTGATCTAGGAATATATACTCGTTACTTGGTCGAAGGCATGAAGACTGGCGCAGCAGATTTAGACAACGATGGCGTTGTTTCTGTGAAAGAGTTGCATGAATACAGCAGCCAGAAAGTGCAGGAAACAGTATCACCAGTGCAGCTAGGAATCCATTGGGTAAGAGAAGACGTGAATAAGCTGGTGCTGACAAAAGTCCCAGTTGGTGATTCAAAGCTGAGATATCGCAAGCAGATTGAGCGTTTAACTAGACAAAATGAGGTGATGAGTAACAATCGTCATACCTTGGAGGCGCTACGCGAGAAGCTGCAGTTATTACCGGAGGAAGCTAGGGCGATCGAAGCTGGCGTTTTACACCCTTTACAGGCTTACCAGCAATCCCCACAGAAACTTGATCAGACATTGGTGCCAGAAAACCAGCAGAAGCATCCTACTAGAGAAATCACATCTTTTCAGCCGTTGGAGCTTACAGATGCTGAGAGGCTCCACCAGACACCTCTTCAGCCTCCTCTAGCTACTGAAGAGCCAGCCGGAATTAAAAGCAGTCCTATCTTAGGTCCTAGTCCAATAGAAGCGAGTCATTTTACTCCT
Organism: uncultured Synechococcales cyanobacterium; assembly: GCA_902806435.1. Lineage (GTDB taxonomy): Bacteria > Cyanobacteriota > Cyanobacteriia > Thermosynechococcales > Thermosynechococcaceae > CADCWO01. Next base: position 4,374 of record CADCWO010000227.1, read on the forward strand.
AGGTCTACTGCAAGGTTATGGGAGACTAACCTTGGCTTGAGGCACACGCCAGAAAAAGTCCGGCTACTGATTGGCCTTGGGGTGGCCAGTGCTTTAGCGATGCTTGGCATGATTTATGGGCTGGCTCGTTTAACATCTACACCCTCTGCATCGTCGTTGGAACAATCTCGGCCCATTCCCAGAATGACAGCAGTACCCCAACTGCCTTCCCCAACGGCACCATCAGCATTAACACCTCAACTTCCGTCCATAGAAGTGCCCAATGCGCCCCCAGCAGTGCCTAACCCATCACCATTAGTTTCTAAACCGCTATTTCCAGTTCCCAAAGTGCCTTTAATCCTGCCAGATTTATCGCCGCTAGAACCCCAACCAACTACTGCAAAACCGAAAGCACCAGCTTCAAAACCTAAACCAGATTCCACAACACCTCAACCCAGACCAATACCAGAGCAACCATCAGTGGCGGTCCCTGCTCCACCTATTACGGAGCCAGAAGCGATAGTAGAGCCAGAAGAAATAGTAGAGCCAGAAGAGCTACCGACATCATCAGCTGAACCGTCTCCTACCTCGACGCCGGAATCCCCACTCCCGGAGCTAGAAGAGTTGCCAACATCATCGGCTGAGCCACCTCCTACCTCAGCTCCCGGTTCGGATTTTTAATTTAACTGTGGTGAATAAGCTGATGGCACGGGTTCTTCAGGGATGCAAATGCTAAAATCCCTGCCAAACCGGGATTCACTGCTTGCCAAATCTGCAACTTGAGTGACGATTAGCTTAAGGTTCTAAGTTAAGATAGCTTCTAATTACTGCTTTAGCGTCTTTTGAGCTCTCAGGGCATCATTGAGACCCGAATTAGCAACTGTGTTATTAGGGTTAAGTTTAAGCGCCTGCCGATAGGCCGCGATCGCTTCATTCAACTTATTCTGAACTTTTAGGGCACTACCCAATCCCGTATACGCTTCGGCACTGTCAGGATCTAAGCTGATTGCTTGCTGGTAGGTCGCGATCGCTTGATCTAATTTGTTTTGGACCCGCAACACATCACCCAATCCAGTATAGGCACTACCACTGGTGGAGCTAAGTTGAATGGCACGACTATAGGCAGCGGCGGCCTCATCTAGCTTGTTTTGGTAGTACAGAGTGACACCCAAACCCATGTAAGCCACAGTACTATTAGGATTGATTTCCGTGGCTTTGCGATAAGCGCTAGCTGCCTCATCGAGTTGGTTTCTATAGTACAGGGCATTACCAAGAGCATAGTGAAACTCAGCATTTTGGGAATTGAGCGCTATCGCACTGCGGTAGGCGGCGATCGCCTCATCGAGTTTATTCTGGGCCCGCAGCGCTAGACCCATGTTATGATAAGTGATCGCACTTTCAGGGTTAATTTCTAGGGCATCGCGATAGGCAACAACTGCTTCAGTCAGCTTGTTTTGCGCCGCTAGGGCTACGCCTAAACCCACATACGCAACGGCGTCCAAGCTATTCCCGAAGGTATCGTTGGCACTAAGTTCAATCACACTTTGATAAGCACTAACCGCCTCGTCAAGCCTGTTCTGCCTGTGCAATGCTAGGGCAAGATTGTAGTAAGCGGAATCATTATTGGGGTCGATTTGCAGAACATGACGCCAAATTGCCTCCGCTTGGGGGTAATCTTTTGCCGCCTGGGCCGCTTTACCTTGTTGTGATAACTCCTCAGTCGTTTGGGCAACGACGATTTGGGGTGTAGCCAGACATAAGGCTAGCAGGAGGGGGAAGATCTGGATTCGCACAAGCTAGTTTAGTCCTAGACAGTAAGTAAAACTCTTCCCTAGCTTACCGCTAGCTCCTCCTTTAGGGAATTGACACAACGAAATATTGATGCGGCCCCTTCATGGTCGGTTGAAGAAGTTGAGCATTATTCTGACTTTGTCCGAGATCTGGAACAGCATCAGGACGTTGTTTCTTCACTAGCGATGGTTTGAGAAAAAGGAGTTTCGGGCCTACTGCAACTAGCGAGCTCGATCACAAGGTTGGGTTAAGGGGTGTTGAACAAGGCTGGAATTGGTAGCGATTGCGATCACAACTATATCCGGGACGCGATCGCACAGAGCGTAATCAAAAGCCAATTCTCAAGGGACTTCTAAATTTATAGACAAGGTTTAACGGTTTTGATAATTTAACCAAGTTTCAAAATGTACGATGATTTGTTACCTGTACTCTAATTGGGCAGGTAAGACGAGCATACTTTGTTGACGCTGCTAGGCTGCTACCACGCCAAAGCTCTGTTCCTACTGGTGTTGGAATTTTAGCCAGTACAGAGGCAAAGGGGCTTGTGTTTACCTGGGCAAAGTTTGGCATTTCTTGCCAGCAGCTTCGACAGAACCAATACACCTGCGAATTACGACTGTGGGATAGAAGTTGATCGCAGCAACAAGGGCACTTAGTCATAGGTCTGCTCCTCTAAAAATAAATCGTTAATGTCGGTTAAGAAATAAAACTGCCTAGACTTAACCCTCGGTTTGTTAGGGTCTGGGAAAAGTACACTCTGAAGCTAGCTCTTAAATATGAGGAACTTGTGAGGTTCAACTACTACTTAAACCTTGCATAGCACTAGCAGTTAGTTACTGAGGTTTGAGATGGATCTGTCCTGTCCCTGGATATGTTGCACTATTTCGTTTAAGAGTTGAGTTGCCGTAGGTTCATGATGAAGGGATTAAGTCCTAGGTTGGATAGCTCCTTAGAGACTGGGTGCGGGTTAGATCCCATTCAGGAAAGTTTCTCTTCCCCTCGGACTGTGTCATGACAAAATCAACCATGTGGTGGTGGTCGCAAAGATTGCGCTTTGCCCACTGCCACCAGCTGCAAAGCTGATTTAGCCTCTAAAAAAGCTTTCTTAGCATTGGTGCCTGTTTAAATACAAAAAGTGTCTAAGCAGTGCTGGGCTCCTCACAAGTTCCTCAAAGTATTGCCTTAGTTTCAAGATACAGATGTCATTGTTCAAACAAGGTTACCTAGAGGTGGTGCAAGTGCTAGACAACCTATGGGGTAAAAAATCAAAATATCGTCAGCTTCTGCAAGCAGCAAAAGACAAAGACGTATCAATTTTTTATTTTGAAAATGGTGAGTGTTTAATAGCTGTAAACGATGCTTGGCTGCAAAGAGCAGCGATCGTTCAGGCAGAACATAAGATAGCTTATGAAGCCTACAAAGACTTTCGAGAATTTGGTCGCGGAGCCGTCTTAATTTCGCCTGTCGAACTTATGTACGAATCAAAGGCAAAGAGCAACTCTGAGCTTGCGTCGGGTCCGGTTTTTGTAACTTATCGCAGTAAGCAACAAATTCTTGATTCTCGTAATGCTCTTCCCGCTGATTTCAAGCTCATAGATGATTTACTACTAGACAAGATTGACCAATACGACCCTGAAACAGAAGCTGTTGTTGGATTCTTTGTCGTTCCTGCTGTAGTTCTAATTCACTTTAGAGATTTTGAGATGAAACCTCAGGATTGCTATAAAAAATTAGCTTTTCTAGAAATGTGCCTCAGCTAAGTTTGAGCAGCTTGAGTGGCAAGCTTGATTAGAGCCTTTGAAGTTCAACTTCAGCTACCCTATACCCCTTCACTTATAGAACCCATTTGACATCTATGTATCATGGTGAAATAAGGCCCTACAACCCTCTAATCTAGTCGCTATGGCGTATGCCAGCAGTCTCACTAACGCAGAATGGGAAATTC